>JALXBI010000043.1 GCA_026991555.1 Candidatus Aminicenantota bacterium | reverse complement strand
ATGTGGTTTCCCATGATGGCGTAGGCGAGGAGGGAGAGGTTGAAGAGGGAGGTCAGGCGGCGAAGAAGGCGGAGGAGATGTTCTTTTTCCGAGGGGAGAAGGTAGGGCAGTTCGTCGGCGAGGTGGGTGAAGATGTGGTAGTGGGCGGAGGGGAATTTGATGTATGTGCGGGCGATGCGTGCCATGGGGGAATTATACCAGAAAAGGGTCTGTCCCTAAAACCCAGGTTTAAGTAAAATTTCTCCTCTGGCTGCCAGGAGAGGTTTTCAGAGCAGACCCAGGATGTTTCCCTCCTCGTCTATGTCCACATTTTCCGCATTGGGGTTTTCGGGAAGCCCGGGCATCAGGAGGATGTCTCCGGTTATGGGAACCAGGAATCCTGCCCCCGAGGATATTCTTATTTCCCGGACTGTGACTAAGAAGTCCTTGGGTCTTCCCAGAAGGGCAGGATTGTCTGAAAGGGATTTCTGGGTCTTGGCTATGCAGACCGGGAAGTGTTCAAATCCCATTTTCTTTATCTTTTTAAGGTCCGATTTCGCCTTCTTGGTAAAGTCTATGGCCTGGGCCCCATAAATTTCCTTAGACACGGTCTCTATTTTCTTTTCCACAGGCATATCCAGAGGATACAGGAATTTTCTCTGAGGAGATGGGTCAATCCTTTCCATAACCGCCTCTGCCAGTTCAATGGCTCCCTCTCCCCCTTTGCTGTAGGCCTCCATTACTGCGGAGCGGGCTCCCATGCTCTCTGCAAATTCCCGGACTATTTTAATCTCCTGGTCAGTATCCGAGTGGAAACGGTTTACGGCTACCACGGCCCTTACCCCGAACTTCCTTATGTTTTCCAGATGTTTTTCCAGGTTGGCAAGGCCCTTTTCCACCGCCCCTGGGTCCGGTTCCTGAAGCTGGGAGAGTTTTTTACCTCCGTGCATTTTAAGGGCCCTTACCGTGGCCACTAAGACCACCAGGTTGGGGTAAAACCCGGCTGTTCTGGAGACGATGTCAAAGAACTTCTCCGCCCCCAGGTCAAAACCGAAACCAGCCTCGGTTACCGCAACCTCCGATAGTTTCATGGCCAGTTTTGTGGCTATTACCGAGTTGGCCCCCTGGGCTATGTTGGCAAAGGGTCCTCCGTGAATGAGGGCAGGGGTGTTTTCCGTGGTCTGAACCAGATTGGGTTTAAGGGCATCCCTGAGTATGGCTGAAGCTGCCCCCTCCACCTTCAGGTCCCTTACAAAGACCGGATCCCCGTCGTAGGTGTAGCCCACCAGTATGTTCCCTATTCTCCTTTTAAGCTCCTCATAGGATTCTGCCAGGCACAATATGGCCATTATTTCAGAAGATGCGGTTATCTGGAAGAAGGTCTCCCTGGGAACCCCTTGCGTCCTTCCTCCCAGGCCTATCACTATGTCCCTGAGGGACCTGTCGTTCATGTCCAGGACCCTGGACCACTCTATTCTTCTGGGGTCTAAGCAGGGCCTTTTCCTGCGATAAAGGTGATTATCCACCACTGCGGCTATCAGGTTGTGGGCAGAGGTTACTGCGTGGAGGTCACCGGTAAAATGGAGGTTTATGTCCTCAGGGGGAAGAACCTGGGCCCTTCCACCGCCGGTGGCTCCCCCCTTCATTCCGAAAAGGGGACCCAAGGAAGGCTCCCTGAGAGCCACCACGGATTTTACCCCTATTTTGTTGAGTCCTAAGGACAGGCCAATGGAAGTGGTGGTCTTACCTTCACCGGCAGGGGTAGGGGTTATGGCCGATACTAAAACCAGTTTGCCCTCAGGGGCATCCTCCAGTCTCTTGAAAATTGAGAGTTTTATCTTGGCCTTGTAGTCCCCGTATAATTCAAGTTCCTCCCTTTTTATCCCCGCTGCTTCGGCCACTTCCCAGATGGGCTTCAGTTCAACGGACCTTGCAATTTCCATGTCATAACTCATTTTTCCCTCCAGACAGGAGTTAATGGGGGCTTGCCGCTGAGGACGGCTATTATGTTGTCTGCAGCCAGGTGTGCCATGGCCAAGCGGGTTTCCTCGGTGGCGCTTCCTATGTGGGGTAGGAGAACCACATTTTTCAGTTGGAAAAATTCAGGGTTTATCTCCGGCTCCCCCCGGTAAACATCCAGCCCAGCGCCAAAAAGGCTTCCTTCCCTGAGCCTTTCAATCAGGGCCTCCTCGTCGATTACCGGGCCCCTGGCTGTATTTATAAGGATAGCCCCCTTTTTCATTTTGTAAATTCTTTCCCTGTTTATTAAATTTTCCGTTTCCCTTGTGAGGGGAACATGGAGGGTTACGATGTCGCTGGTGGAAATCAGTTCATCTAAAGGGAGGTAGCGGGCGCAGAGGGAGGCTTCCTCGTGGGGTTTAAGCCTATGCCTGCTGTAATACACCACCTCCATGGAAAATCCCCTGGCCCTTTTTGCCACCGCCCTTCCAATCCTTCCCATTCCCACTATTCCAAGCCTCTTTCCTCTAAGCTCCTTTCCTAAAAAGAGCCTGGCCTCCCAGCCCCTGAACTTTCCCTCCGCGGTAAATTGATGGGCCTCCACCACTCTCCGGGCCACTGCCAGGATAAGGGCCCAGGTTAGATCTGCGGTGGCGTCGGTTAAAAGGTCCGGGGTGTTGGTTACGATTATTCCCCTTTCTGCAGCTGCCTCCACATCAATGTTGTCGTATCCCACGGCGTAATTGGCTATTATCCTGAGCTTCTTCCCCTTTTCTATAACCTCCCTGTCCACGGGGTCCTTTAAGAAGCAGAGCAGAGCGTCCTTGTCCTGAATCTTTTCCAGCAGGTCCTTTCGGTCCTTTATGCCGATTTCCAGGTCAAATAATGAAGAAAGCTTTTGGTGAACCTCCTCAAAAAGCGGGTGGGTAAGAAGGACCCGTTTCCTCATCTTTCCTCCGAAAAATCTATTTCCATGGGCTGGCTTTTGTTTCCTGCCTTATCGTAGGAATAAAGGCTCATTTTAATCAGATCCGTGGGCGAGAGAGCCCAGGAAAAACGAAGCCCTAAGTCAAGGCAGACCCCCTGGCTACAGAGGAGGAATCCCTGAAGGTCAGATTCCCCTCCCCCTTCCCAGGAAATGTAAACCCTTCCTGCTGAGGTTGTGGCGGAGAAATCGTGGGGAGGGTAGGGGGGTATGGTCTCTATGGCCTCCTCCCATACCTTAGCCATGAGTTGATAACCCTTTCTGGAAGGATGATTACCGTCGGAGAGGAGTTCTTCCATCCAATCAGGGTTTGCCATAAATGCCTTGTAGAAATCCGCCAAGGGAAGGCGATATTCCCTGGCCAGTTTTCTCTGAAGTTTCACGATGCTCAGGAGTTTGTTGTGAAAATAGGGGGCATACCAGAACCAATCCTTCCTGGGAATTATGGTGGAATATACCACATAGGTGCCGTAGGCCAAGGAAGTTTCTATTAAGTAACGGGAACTTTCCTCGGTAACCGATAAGGGATATTCGGCATGGACCACATCGTTGGTCCCCTCGTTTAAAAGGAGATACCTGGCCTTCTCCTCCTCCAACACAGAATTTATCCTTAAAATTCCCTCCCTGGTTTCCTCCCCGGGAACCCCTCTGTTGACCACCTGACTGGGCCCGAGCCTTTCATTCAGAAGTTTTTCCAGTCTGGGAGGATAGCCTATGGGAGGGTCGTGCTCGCAAGAGCCGTATCCGCACCCGTAGGTTATGCTGTCCCCGAAGGCTATGTATTTGTTGGGGGCTAAGGAATAATTGAACCAGAAGGGTTCTTTCGGGGTTTTAATGGGGGGCCTGAAGGGAATAATTTGAGGGGGGATAAAACTTCCCCTCTTCAGAAATTTCCCCCGGAAATACTCGGAAAATTCTATGTATGGGAGACCTGCTTTTATCTTAAGGGATGGATTAACCTCAGGGCCGAGAACAGGAGGAATCCAGTATTCCCTTTCCCCCCAGAAAACAAGAAATCTATCCTTGACCCCAACGGAAATTATGGTCTGCCCCTCATAACATAGTCCTCTTGGCTCGTATAGCTCCTGGCTGGAGGAGAAAAAGGGCTCCCTGTCAAGGAGCAGGGTATAGGTTCCATTTTCAAAGACGAGTTCCAGCCACCTTAATTTTCCCTCACAGGAGAAGGGCACTATGTAATAGGAATTTTTCCCTCCCCGGTAAACAGTTCTTCCTTCGGATTCTATTACAGGTCCGGGATATTTCAGGGTGAACCTCTCCCCGTTTACCAGAAAATTCTTGGACCACAGGCCTAAAATCAGGAAAAACAGAACGGCGAGTTTTCTCACCCTCCTATGATATCATTTAGAGGAAAAATGAGGGAATTTGTTCACCTTCACCTTCACACGGAATATTCCATCCTGGACGGGGCTATAAGGCTTGAGGAACTTTTTGAGGAGGCTCAGAGGCAGGGGATGAGGGCCGTGGCCATGACGGACCACGGCAACCTTTTCGGTGCGGTGAAATTTTCCCTCTTAGGGGAGGAGTTCGGGATAAAGCCAATCATAGGAGCGGAAATGTATATAGCCCCTGAGGGGATAGGAAAGAAGGAAACTGCCCCCGGAAAACCCAGCCTTTACCATATAACCCTTCTTGCCGAAAACGAAGAGGGATATAAAAACCTTATAAAACTTTCCACCATCTCCTATCTTGAAGGCTTTTACTACAAGCCCAGGATAGACAAGGAGCTTCTAAGGAAACATTCTCAGGGCCTAATAGCCCTTTCGGGATGTTTACAGGGAGAGATTCCTAAGTGGGTTCAGATGGGAATGGAAGCCCAGGCCGATGCTGCGGTGGAAGAATACATGGAGATTTTTGGCAGGGAAAATTTCTTCTTGGAGTTAATGGACCATGGGCTTGAGGAGCAGAGGGTGGTGAATTCCTATCTGATTAAGGCTTCCGAAAAATTCGGTTTAGGACTGGTTGCTACCAACGATGCCCATTACCTCAGGAAGGAGGACCACGAACTCCACGACATTCTCCTTTGCATACAGACCAAGTCTAAATTAACCGACGAAGGGAGGATGAGGTTCAAAACCAGCGAATTTTACTTCAAGTCAGCGGAGGAAATGGAAGCCCTTTTCAGGGAAGTTCCCCAGGCCCTAAACAACACCGTGGCCATAGCTGAAAGGGTGAATTTTCACCTGAGCAAGTCTGACCGATATTATCTTCCCCAATTTCCCGTCCCCCAGGGCTATACCTTAGAGGATTATTTTGAGGAGCTGGTCCGGGAAGGATTTGAGGAGAGGTGGGAGGAACTCAGGGTAAGTGGAATTCCCAGAGAGGAATATGAAAAAAGGCTCAGAAGGGAAATTGAAGTCATAAAGAAAAAAGGATTTTCCGGATATTTCCTCATTGTCTGGGACATAGTAAAGAGGGCAAGGGAAAAGGGGATACCCGTGGGTCCTGGCAGGGGTTCTGCCGCAGGGAGCTTAGTCTCCTACAGTTTAGGGATAACCCAGCTTGACCCCCTTAAATACGGCCTTCTCTTTGAAAGGTTCCTGAATGAGGAAAGGGTTTCTATGCCGGACATTGATATTGACTTCTGCAGAAGGAGAAGGGGCGAGGTGGTAGAGGAGATAAAGAGAACCTACGGCAGCGGTAATGTGAGCCAGATAATAACCTTCGGAACCATGAAGGCCAGGGCTGCCATAAGGGATGTGGGAAGGGTCCTCAGTATTGACGACGATGTGGTGGACAGGACCGCCAAAAAGATTCCCTTCAACATGACTATAATGGAGGCCTTGGAGGCAGATCCCACCCTCAGGGAAGAATACGAGAAGGACTCCCAGGTCAAGAAACTCATAGACAATGCGGTGAAAATAGAGGGCCGCATAAGGCAGGCATCGGTGCACGCTGCAGGGGTTGTTATCTCCCCTAAACCCTTAGTGGAGATTCTTCCCCTTTACCGGGCTAAAAAGGACATAACCACCCAGTTTGAAATGTCTGACCTTGAGGCCTTGGGCCTTCTCAAGATGGACATTCTGGGCTTAGCCAACCTTACGGTGATTGACGATACCCTGAAAATGCTCAGGGAGAGGGAGGGGGTAGAAATTGACCTTAAAAAGATTCCCTTAGACGACCCCGAGACCCTGAGGATTTTCCAGGAAGGGAAGACCAACGGTGTATTCCAGTTTGAAAGTTCGGGGATGAAAAGAACCCTTATGAAGGCTAAACCCAGGAAATTTGAGCACCTCATAGCCTTAAACGCCCTCTATCGTCCCGGCCCCATGCAGTATATTGACCTTTACATAAGAAGAATGCACGGGGAGGAGAAGGTGACCTATCCCTTCCCTGAGCTGGAGCCCATACTGAAGGAGACCTACGGGGTTCTTGTATACCAGGAGCAGGTTATGCTGGTGGCTGTGGCCCTGGCTGGATTTTCCATGACCAAGGCCGATGACCTTAGAAAGGCCATGGGTAAAAAGAAGGTAAAACTCATGGAGAAGTTAGGAAAAGAGTTCGTGGAGGGGGCCGTTGCCAGGGGAAAAGACCCGGCCAAGGTCAGAAAACTTTTTGAGGACATGATGCACTTCGGACAATACGCCTTCAACAAGTCCCACGCAGCGGTTTACTCCTTGGTGGCCTTCTGGACAGCATACCTTAAGACCCATTATCCTACATATTTCCTCTCCGCACTCCTTACCAACGCTGCCCAGCTTAACAGGACTTCGGAAATTCTCAAATATATAAACGATGCCAAGGACTTTGGAATAGAGGTCCTTCCCCCGGATGTGAACGAAAGCGAAAGCGAATTCGTTCCTGTGGGTAAGAAGAAAATCAGGTTCGGACTTTCGGCCATAAAGAATGTGGGGGTTAACGCCATAAAAAATATAATTGAAACCAGGAAAAGGGTGGGGAAGTTCAAGTCCATTTTCCACTTTATAAGGAACGTGAACACCCGGGTGGTGACCCAGAGGGTTATGAAGTATTTGATAATGGCCGGGGCCATGGATTGCTTCGGCATGGGAAGAAACCAGATGGTGTTTTTAGTGGAGAAATACCTGGACAGGATAAAAAAAGAGGTGGGAGGACTTTTTGACCAGGAAGACGAGGAAATTATGGACCGGGTTTTGAAGGTGGAGGAGTGGGACCAGCAACTTCTTCTGAGCCACGAAAAGGAGGCCCTGGGATTTTATCTTTCCCGCCATCCCTTAGACCCCTATCTTGAGCTCCTGAAAAAAATACCCCATAGCGACCTTTCCACCTTAGCGGAAGAGGAGGAGGAAAGGCTGCAGACCCGACACAGGGTGGTGGGGGTTATATCGGAAAAGAAGATAAACAAGACCAGGACCAAGAAAAAAATGGCCTGGCTCACCATTGAGGACCTCACAGGGGTCATGAGGGCCTTGGTTTATCCTGACACATTGGCTCGCTACGAGGGCCTTCTTGCTGAAAATATTCCCTTGGTCTTTCATGTGGTGCTGAAGATTGAGCCCGAGGGGGATAGGATTCTTATACTTGAAAAAGTGGTCAGGCTGGAGGATGAGCTTTTAGCTTCGGCCAAGGAGATCGTTCTTAAACTGAGAAGCTGGGACATAGATGAGGAGAGGCTTGAGTCCATAATGAACCTTCTTTATAACTACAGGGGAGGCTCTACCCGGCTGATATTATCCTTAGAGACCTCCAGAGGGGTTAGAAAATTTGAATCGGAATTAATCCCTACCCTCAATGTAAATACTGCCCTGGTTCGTCTGCTCAAGAAGAGGCTGGGGGAGGACGCCCTGCACCTCGTATATTAGAATCCTTTTTGTTTAATTCTCCCTGAATTTTTATAATTTCCCCTGTGAACCGTTTATCCAGACTGGTTTTTTATTCTATCCTTGTGGGAATTATCGCAGGGGGAGGGGCCCTTTTCTTTGACCTTGTGCTCCGCTGGGCGGAGAAAATAGTCATGGTGGGGCTTATGAAATTCATTCCCCCAAAGCCCGGCGGTGAGGGAAGCTCTGCCTTCGTCCTTCCCCATCACTGGTATCTTTTCCCCCTTATCCTCGGTCTGGGAGGCCTCCTGGCAGGTTTTCTCATTTACACCTTTGCTCCGGAAACAGAGGGGCACGGCACCGATAGCGCCATTGAGGCTTTCCATTTCAAGAAGGGCAAGATAAGGTGGAGGGTTCCCATAATAAAAACCTTAGCCTCGGCCATCACCATAGGAAGCGGAGGTTCTGCAGGAAGGGAGGGCCCCATAGCCCAGATAGGGGCTGGATTTGGCTCTTTCTTGGCGGACATTTTTAAACTTCCCACAGACATAAGAAGAACCCTTGTGGTGGTGGGAATCGGCTCCGGGATAGGGAGCATATTCAGGGCTCCCTTTGGCGGTGCCCTTTTTGCCGTGGAGGTGCTTTATACCCAGATGGACATGGAGCTGGAGAGCCTTATCCCCACGCTGATAGGTTCCATCATAGGGTATTCCATCTTCGGGGCCTTCCACGGCTGGAAGCCCATTTTTGTAACCTACGGGAGCAGGTTTACTGACCCGGTTCACCTTCTTATGTATTCCGTTTTCGGGGCCTTTCTGGGACTCATGGCCTATCCCTATGTTAAGGTTTTTTACGGAATCAGGGATATTTTCAAATCCCTGAAAGTTCCCAACATTTTTAAACCAGCCATAGGGGGAGTTCTCCTGGGAATTATGGCCATGTTCTTTCCCTATGCAGCGGGGATAGGCTACGGGTGGATTCAGGTGGCCATAGCCGGGGGCCTGGCTTTCTGGGTCATGCTCATTCTGCCCTTTGCCAAAATGCTCGCCACCTCCTTTTCCATAAGTTCCGGAGGCTCCGGAGGCATATTCGGACCTACCATAGTAATCGGTGGTATATTCGGCGCCCTGTTCGCCTATACGGCCTCCCACCTTTTCCCTTCCTTGGGAATAACCCCTGAGCCCTTAGTGGTGGTGGGAATGGCAGGTTATATCTCCGCAGTGGCCAAGGTTCCCTTAGCTGGCCTTATAATGACCATGGAAATGACCGGAGGCTACGGACTCATAGTCCCTGCCCTGGTGGTAATAATCTTCGGACTTCTAACCAGCGGAAACGTGACCATCTATGAGAAACAGGTTCCCAACAAACTCTCTTCCCCGGCCCACATAGGGGACTTTGCCGTGGATGTTCTGGAAGGACTCAAGGTGGAGGATGCTCTTCCCTATTGCGGAAAGGCTGTATGGGTATCCGAGGGGGAAAACCTTGAAAAAATCCTCAATATATTTACCACTACCAGGGCGGATGTCCTCTGCGTGAGGGGTTCCGACGGGAAATTTTCAGGGATAATTTCTATAAATCATGTGAAGGAGGTGGTCCTTCAAACCCACGAGTTGATTTTTCCCTTGGTGCTTGCCCATGACCTCGTAACCCACGGAAGGGAGGCCCTGGTTTATCCTGATGATAATCTGAAGAAAGTTATACAGAAACTCACGGAACTGGACCTTGAGGAGCTCCCCATAATGGAAGAGGGGGAAAAAATCGAAAAGGTCATTTCGAGAAATTCAATTCTTATAACATATTCCAGGTCCTTTGAAGCCTGAAGGAGGTTAAAATGGGGAAAATAGATGAGTTCCAGAGGGAAAGGGAAAGGTTGAACCAGCTGGATCTTTCCAAGGGAAACCTTGAGATAAAAAGGTTCTTCAGCCTGGACTCCCAGGTATATCGCCAGGGGGCTATTCCCACTAAATACAAAGAAATTCTGGGGCTGGTGGCCTCCTTGGTCCTGCGGTGCGACGACTGTATTATGTATCACATTATCAGGTGTCACGAAGAAGGGGTAAGTCAGGAGGAATTTAACGAGGCCATGGCCATAGCCCTGGTAGTGGGAGGGTCCATAACCATTCCCCACTTAAGAAGGGCCTATGACGCCTGGGAAGAACTTCAGAGAACTTCCCGGTAAACTTCCAGGGTTCCCTTGGCGGTTTTTTCCCAGGAAAAATCCTTTGCCCTTTGCCTTCCCCGAAGGGAAAGCTCCTGCGCCAGCTTTTCGTCCCTGAGGACCATCCTAATTTTACCGGCTATTTCCTCCGGGGAGCGGGGATTTGCCAGCAGGCCTGCTTCCCCCACCACCTCAGGAAGGGACGAGGTGTTGGAGGCCACCACCGGGGTTCCACAGGCCATGGCCTCTAAGGCTGGAATACCGAAGCCTTCGTAAAGGGAGGGGTAGACAAAAACATCAGCTCCGGTGTAAAGGGGAGGAAGATCGGCGGCAGGAACGAAGCCCGTGAAAATCACCCTTTCCCTTATCCCCAGTTCCTCTAAGGCCTGGAATATCCCACTGTACTTCCATCCCTTCATCCCCACCAGGACCAAGTGATGGGGGAATTCCTTTATAAGAAGCGAAAAGGCCCTGAGCAGGGTGGAAAGGTTCTTCCTGGGCTCTATGGTGCCAAGATACATTACATAGGGATGGTTTATCCCGTATTTTTCCCTTACCCTTTTTATTTCTTCCTCAGGGGCTGGCCTGAATTCAGGGGAAACCCCGTTGTAAACCACTCTGACCTTTCCTTTAGCATAGGGAAATAGCCTTTCCACCTCCTGCTTGGTAAAACGGGAGACCGCAATTATCCTCCTTGCCTTTTTTACTGCTAAGGGAATAATTTTGCTGGTGAGGGAAACCTTCTTTTCGTGGTATTGGGGCATGAGGAGCCCTGAAAGGTCGTGAACCGTTATCACCCCTGGAATTTTTCCCTGAAGGAAGGGAAGAAGAAAAAGGGTATCGTGGTAAAGGTCCAGGCGGTCCTTTCTCATTCTCAGGGGAAGCCCGAGCTGATACCATAGCTGGAGCCTGGGGTAGGGTTTTTTAACAAGAACCACCTGGAAGTTTTGGGGAAGGTCAAGTTTGACTGGAATTTCTTTGTTGGTATAGAGGAAATAAAGATTTTCCCGGTCCAGCTTGGCGATTTCCCTGACTAAGTTAAATACATATACAGGAATTCCGGTAAAGGGGGAAGCTAAGGGGGAGACCCTTATACCTATCCTCATTCTAAGGTTATGAGTTTCAATTTTCCCACAGGGGCCCTTTTTATTTTCATGGAACTTCCCATAAGGAAAAGTTCTAAGGTATTGCAAACCTCCCCCTGGAGGAAATGTCCTCCCCAGACCCTCCCTTCCCTGTCCGCTAAGGTAAGGTGGAAGTGGTAAAAGGGATCGGCTTCCTTGGAGATGAAGCCGCTTATTCCAAGAAGCTCCATGGGCTGGGGAAAATTGTGCTCCTGGTATTTTTCCCCGTCCCAGTAGCCCAGTTTTACCTTCCTGAGCATCCCTGTGGCTGAAAGAACCACCATGGTTTGCGGAGTTTCTTCCGCATCCTTCAGCCGGGAAGCGATTTCCAGGAGTTCCTCCCCATCCTCTCCCACCGCCAAGATGAGATTTCCTTGGGCTCTGTATTTCATTTTTCCTCCTTAAATTTCAATTTTAAGGAAATGCCTGGCTGCCAGGCCTATTAGAAAGGAAACAAAGGCCACCCCGAAACTTATCCCCACCATCTCGCCGAAAAGGGAGGAAAATTTCTGCTCCCTGACCACGGAAACGAAGAAGGTGAAAAGGAGGATTATAAGAAGAGCGCCAAGAAGGGTCACGGCCAGGGCTATTAAATACGAGGAGAACAGGAAATAGGGAACCACCAAGAGAAAGACGGCGAAGATATAGGCGATGGCTGTGTATATGGCTGCTTTAAGCGGGTTCTGGCTTCCCTCGGCCTTCTGGGACAGGTATTCTGAAGCCCCCATGGAGAGGGCAGCGGCTATTCCCGTTATCATGCCCGCCAGCCCTATTATCCTTACATTCTGTATGGCAAAGGTAAGGCCTGCCAGGGCTCCGGTGAGTTCCACTATGGCGTCGTTGAGACCAAGGACCATGGAACCTATGTAATTTATTCTCTCCTCGTCTATCATTTCGATAAGTTCCCTTTCGTGTTCCACTTCCTCCTGGATTATCTCCTCGGCTTCGGGAATCTTTCCCAGAAGAACCGAGTATTTCTCCTGGGCCTCCTTTTCACCCCCTTCCATAAGTTTTATGGAGAAGGTGAGGCCGAAGATGAAGGAAATGAGTTTATAGAGAAAAACCAGAATTTTGTTGGGCTTTACCTCCTGACCGGTGTAATTTTTCCACCTTTCGTAGTGGCCTATTTCCTCGGCGGCGATTTTTTCCAGGACCTTACGGTTTTGGCCCTTAGCAGAGGAGGCCAGAGCCCTGTAAACCATTGCCTCGGTTATCTCGGTTTTCTGGAATTGCTTTAATTTCTCAAGGAGTTCGCCTGAAATTTCCATGCTGTCCCCTTATTTAAATATTTCCCCGGCCTCCCTTGCCCAGAAAAGAAGGTCAAGTTCCCCCATGGGAATTTTTATTTTTTCAGAAAATTCTTTCATCTTCCTTTCTATTTCCATGTAATTTTTCCTGGAGAGGTTTTTTGGGATGTGATCAATGGCTCCAAAAAGAAGCAAATTTTTCAGAATGTGCCGGTCCAGGATGGCCAGGTCGAAGGAAAACCCTATGTTTCTTAAAAAATGGCTCGCCTCCTTGTATCCCATCCCCTTTACATTGCGAACCAGCCATTCCCTGGCTTGGGCTGGCGGCAGTGCCTTTATTTTTTCCATAATGAGAAATTTTCCCCCTCTCCAGTATTTTTCCCTAAGTTCCACTATGTATTTGGCCTTGTTGTTTTTGAACCTCACACCGATGAGGTGCTGGGCTATTTCCTCGGCCTTACCCCCCCAGAGCAGTCCGCTTTCTTCCAGGCTTTTCACTGCCCTCCAGCAAATCCTGGCCTTGGACTGGGGGGTGAGGAGACAGAAAACCGCTTCCTTGAAAATGGGTATGGGTTCCTGTTTTTTCCAGAGATAACTGAATTCCTGCAATCTGTTTTTTATTTTGGTTTTCAATCTTTCATGTTGTTTTTTTAGTTCGTCGATCTGGTTCACGGCAAATATTTTACCATCCTCCTTGACCCAATCCCATTTCGTTCTACAATGTTAAATAAGAAAATGGGCTGGTTGAAGAAGATAGAGGGATTTTTTATAGGGAAAGGGGATAGCTTTTCTTTAAAGCACCGGGTATTAAACGGCATTTTTCTTTTTATGGCGGCGAGCTTTATAATAGCGGTTTTTATAAATATGGCCATAGGCGAAAGCAGAACGGTGATTTTCCTGAGCGTTATAGGCGCAGCTCTGTATTCGCTCCTGTATTTTTTAACCAGGTTCCAAGGAAAATTTCTCGTTCCTGCGGTTGTAGGATATGGGGTTGCCCTCTTCCTTTATACTCCCCTTCTTTGGATCAGGGACGGGGGTCTAACCGGGGGCTTCCCATATTTTCTCATAATGTTCGGAATTCTCGCTGCTCTGGTTTTTTCGGGGAAATGGCGGTCCTTTTTCCTGGTTAGCGAGGTTCTGGTAGTTTCTTTTTTGATACTTCTTGAAAGGCTTTACCCACAAATTATAGCCCATTGTCCTGGCAAGAATTGCGTGTTTTACAATACTTTTTGGGGGTTTGCCCTTTCCCTTCTGGTGGTCATTATAGTGGGGCTCGTCTACATTGACAGGTTTGAGGAGGCCCACAGGAAACTTAAGGAGTATGCGGAAAAACTCGAAGAGCTCTCCCGCAGGGACCCATTAACAGGGCTTTACAATCGCCGGGAATTGATGGAGAGGCTCAACCTGCTGGCAAAGGTTTTTTCAAGGAACCAGGACAAACTATCCCTGATCATGATAGACCTGGACAACTTTAAAACGGCCAACGATACTTTCGGGCACAGTTTTGGGGACAGGATACTTAAGGAAATAGCTGAGGAGTGGAGCAAGCTTCTTCGCCAGGGAGATATTCTGGGCAGATGGGGGGGAGATGAGTTCCTGATAATTCTTCCCCATGCCGATGCCAAGGGAGCCAGGGAAGTTGCTGAAAGGCTGAGGAAAAAGGTGGTGGAAATCTCAAGGAAACATTTCCCTCAACTTAACATATCCCTCAGTGCAGGAATAGCTGAGGTGAATTTTAATGTTAACGGGGACCTGGAAAGGTTCATAGAGAGGGCAGATTCCGCTCTGTATGCAGGTAAGAAGGCAGGAGGTGATACCATAGTAATATTCCGGAACAATAATTAAACTTTTTTTGGATTCAATTTTTATTTTATAATGGAGTTATGAAACTTAAAAGGAGGGAAAAAGATGAAGTTTATTAAAGAGAGGCTGGAATACCTCTTCGCCTCCACAAAAGGCCTGGTGCTTGTGGCCATTTCCCTTATTTCCTTAGTAACGGCCATATGGGGAACCCTTTCGGGGCCCATGGTGGAGTGGGGGGTAAGGGATTTCACCGTCAGGCTTCTTGGCATGAAACTTGACCCCTTTTTCAGGGAGGGAAGGATAATCATGCTTTATCACACCATCGCCATGGCGGTGATAGCCATAGAGGTTTATCTGATGACATCCATCATACCCATGAAGAGGCGGTATAAGCTCACCATTAATGCCACCGTTACCGTTGGATATCTCTCATCTCTCATTTTCGGCTTAGGTTTTGCCTATTTCGGCAGGAACTGGATCCTTCACGGCCTTTTCCTTTTTGGCCTTTCCCTCATGTTTTTCACAGGACTTCTTCTGGCAGTTGCCCTCTGGCCGTGGAACAAGGACTATTATGTCAGAAGCCCTGAATATGCCCACACCAAATCAGGGGTTGATTTAGAAAGGGTGGCCTTTTTCACCATGGTAATAGCCACCTTGGGCTCTTCCCTTTTCGGGGCTGTGGCAGGAGCATACTTCGGCAATGGATTTGAAACCTTCCTTGCTGAAAACACGGTGCGTTTTGCTCACAAAACTCCATTGCAGCTGGGCATAATCGGACACCTCCACATCATGCTTACCCTTATCGCCGTGGCCATAACCCTGATAGTGGGAAGGTGGCTTGATTTTAAGGGAATATATCACAAAATCGCCATGCCCCTAATGATTTTCGGAATCATTGTTATAACCCTGGGGGTATGGATGGTGGTCCCCTTTGAGCTCATAGCCCACATGATTATTTATGTGGGCTCCACCTTTATCATGCTGGCGGCTTTGATGCTGGTTATTTACGGATGGAGGAAATTGATAAAGGATAGGCTGAACGAGCTGGGAATAGAAAAGGCGGGTTTCTGGAAGGGGCTTAAAGCTCTTCTTCACGATCCCCTCAAATTCGGGGCTCTGTGGCAGATGGTTTTCATGAACTTCACCGTAAGCGGCGTGGGAATATTCATGGCCATAGAGCTTGATAAGATTTTCAGGGTATGGCCCTGGAGGGAGGAAAGGGTAACCCTCACCGGCCACTGGCATGTGCTTGCTGCCCTGATCGCCACTATCATACTCATGTATTACGCAGACATGGTGGGTCTCAAGGGTAAGATAAGGCAGTGGTTCGGATGGATACTGATAATAGGCTCTGATGTGGCCTTTGCCGGAGCCACCATCTATTCCCTGAAGAGACTTTTTGTAAAGGCCTATTATCAGGAACCCTTTGTTTCCAAAATTTTCTTGGCTATGGATATAGGGCTTGCGGCAGTGCTTGTAATCCTGGCCCTTCTCCTTCTTTGGCGACTGTTTGACCTCTTCAAAGGGGAAGGGGTATGGAGAAGGGAAAAGGAAAACCCTGAGGTTGAGGTTCCCAGGACCTCAAAGGAAGTTCTGTCCGAGTAAGGAGGAGAACATGAGAAGAATTTTGATAATAACCTTAGCCATAGCATCCCTCATGCTCTGGGGATGCGTCAATCAGCCAGAAAAATGGACCCATGAGGAAATTAAACACATTGATACAGGGGTGGACCCCAACTCCTGGGTTCTCATTCCTGCGGGGGAATTCTTCGAGGGGCAATTCAGGAACCTAAGGCACTTGAAGAAACTCAATTACGATTACGAGATAATGGTTACCGATGTTACCAATGCCCAGTATGCTAAGTATCTGAATGAGGCCCTTGCTGCCGGGAAGATAAAAATAGAAAACAACCAGGTAAAGGGATTCTATCCCGGGGAAAAATATACGGGTTTCAGGCACGAAAGGAAAATAGGCCCTGGTTATTACCTGTATTATCCCTTAGAGGAGCACGGCACCAGGATAAAATTTGACGGAAAAACCTTCACCGTGGATAAGGGTTTTGAGAATCATCCTGTGACCATGGTTACATGGTTTGGAGCCAGGGGATATTGCCAGTTCTATGGATGGAGGCTTCCCACAGAGGCAGAATGGGAAAAGGCTGCCAGGGGAACTGAGGATTTCAGGGCTTATCCCTGGGGAAATGAGATAACCCCTCACCACGCCAATTACGACCTCAGCAACAAGGAGATAAGGAAGCTTCTGGGTGTAAACCATGGCATAACCACCCCGGTGGGATTTTTCAACGGAAAGAAGTATGGTGATTTCCAGACCGTGGACGCCAAAAGTCCTTACGGGCTCTATGACATGGCAGGGAATGTGTGGCAGTGGGTGGCGGACAAACACGAGAGGATGTCAGACCGGTTCATGAAGGGGGGAAGCTGGATGGATTATGACATTTACCTGAGGATATGGGCATATAACAGCGCCCTCCCATATAACTATTACATCAATGTGGGATTCCGTTGCGCCAGGGATGTTAAAAAGGAAGCGCCTCAGGAGGAGAATCCTGCCAGCGAGAATGTGGAAAAATAGGGTCCTTCGTTCCAAAATATAGATGATGACCTCTGTCTTTAAAGAAAGAGTTGCCCTGCACTGGCAACTGATAAAGCCCTTACAGACCGGCCTCCTTCTTCTTACGGGTATTGCGGGTTTCGTGACCGGCCGCTGTCCCGTTTCCAAGTTCGGGCTTCTGCTCCTTATGAGCTTGAGCCTTGCCCTTTCCATAGCCGGAAGCACCGCATTTAACATGGTTATAGACAGGGACATTGACCTGAGCATGGGAAGAACCGTCCGAAGACCCCTCCCCTCAGGCAGGCTTACCATCAAACAGGCCCTGGCCTTTGCGGCTTTGCTTTCCTCGGCGGGAATAGGCCTGGCCTTCCTCCTTCTTCCCCTTTTCGGAGTCCTGGTTTTTCTCGGTTTCTTCTTTGATGTGGTGGTTTACTCCTTGTGGCTGAAAAGGCGAACTCCGTGGTCTATAATCTGGGGAGGGGTGGCAGGGGCTATGCCTATAATTTCCGGAAGGGCCCTGGCCCTTGGCAGGGTGGATTACATAGGGCTCCTCCTCGGCCTTTCCATTCTCCTGTGGATTCCCACCCATATTCTGACCTTTTCCATGAAGTATTACGAGGATTACCAGAGGGCCGGAATTCCAACATTCCCATCCACATACGGTTTTTCCAGGACCAGGTTGGTCATTGCCCTCTCCAGCCTGGGGGCGGCAATTTCCGTGGCCATTGGAATATTGGCCTTAGGGCTTTCCTGGGGATATTTAAGGCTACTGGGGGTTCTTGCAGTGGGTTTGCTGGGTCTTGCCCTTTACAGTCTCTTTCGGCCTTCGGAAAGGGTGAACTTTGGGCTTTTTAAATACGCCTCCATTTTCATGCTCGGTTCCATGCTTATCATCATGGTGGGTAGCTTGGGATGAGAAAAGTTCTGGAAAAACTCGCCCTCTTAACCATGGCGGTTATAGCCTCGTATCAGGTGGCAGCCGGGGTAAGTAAGTTTTCCTCGTGGGCTGTATTTTATTACACCCTTTCCTTCGGGGTTCTGGTGGTTGCGGGCCTTCTCCTGCTCATTTTCGGATTTGAGATTCTCAAAAATCCAGCGGTAGTGATCGTGGCAACCCTTATTCCCTTAGGAATTTTCATGGGGCTCGTCTATTCCTTCTTTCCCAAATATCACATTTGCTGCCTGGCGTTTTCCATTCTGGGTATTCTTCTCATAGCTGCCACCCGGGGAACCGGTAGACTGTGGAAAACCTTAGCCCTGGCCCTGGTTCACGGGATGGCGGGCCTGTTCATATTTTTCCTTCCCATATTTATTTACCTGAAGGGTAAAGCTTCGGTTAAAATTCTATGGATGAGTCTGGGAGCAGCCATAATAGGTGGGGGAGGGATTCTCCTGGCTTCTCTCCAGTTGAAAAAGCCCCTGCTGCCTCAAAGGACGGTATTTTTGCTTCTTCCATGGGTTCTTCTTTTCATGGTCATAACCCTTTCCCTTGGCCTGGACGCCCTTTAAAAGGCATATAAATTTAAGGAGGTGAACGATGACGATCCTCGATCGTCTATTTCTTCTTTTGACGGGCTTGATCGCCCTTTATTTGATCTGGTATTTCTGGAAAAAACAGAAGGAGAAACCCTGCGGATGCAACATTTATTACATCATTTCCTTCCTGGTTCTTCTGATCGCTGGCGTGCTTCTCATTTTCGGAGGCTGGGGTCTTCTGGAAAATAATTGGGTGGCGGTGGTGGCGAGCCTGATTCCCTTCTCCTTGGCCACAGGACTCATCTACAGGTTCTACGAGAAAACCGGAATCTGGTACCTGATACTCATGCTCATAGGCCTTATCCTCATAATCATCGCAAGATTCGGCGGAATGGAGGCCATGAATAAGGTGGTTTATCCTGTTTTCCATGGAATAGCAGGCCTAACCATAGTGCTGGTTCCCATAATTGAAGCGGCGAAGAAGACGGTAAAGGGCTCCTTCGTCTGGGTTGCCATAGGGGGAATCCTTATAAGCCTTGGGGGAATGGCCCTGGCTTTCCTTAAAGCAGGGAAGCAGCTCCTTTTCTTCTCCCAGAATGTGGTCATGACAATACTGGCACCCCTTCTTTTCTTTGTGGCTCTTTTCTTCGCCATTGGTTTTGTAAAGGGAGATTGATTTAAATCGGGGGGCAGAGCCCCCCTTTTTTTGAAAATAATTCCTATCATTTTGGTAGGAATATGGTATAATATTTCCCTGAAATTTATCGGAGGTAAAAATGGAGTATCAGGGAAGGGTAAGAAGATTTCAGGAACTGCTGAGGAAGAAAGGAATCCATGTGGCCATGTTCAGGGACAGGTATTCCTTCAGGTATTTTACCGGGGTCTCATGGGACCCTCCGGCCCTTTTAATCCCCGCTGAAGGCGAGCCCGTTATTTTTGCCATAGAGGAGGAGATTCCGGAACTTCGGGAAAAGACCTGGATGACGAATTTTCTTCCCTACAGGGATGTTAAGGTTCTTATCAACAGCGTTCACAAAAAGGTGGACAATCCGGTTATAGGTTTTAACTTAGACATAGACGCCTCAGCTCTCCTTTACAGCATGTTTGAGAAAATCCACGCCAAGAGAAAAGTGGTGGATGTTCACCCCCTTCTCATGGAACTTCGTATGTTTAAGGAACCAGAGGAGGTGGAGCTTATAAAGAAAGCCGGTGAGATAGCCGCAGAGGGCATGAGAGCAGCCATGAAGGCCATAAAGCCCGGTGTTTCGGAGATGGATATAGCTGCTGAGGCGGAATACGCCATGAGAAAGGCCGGGGCTGAGGATGTCTTCGTCTATGTCAATTCAGGTCCCCCCAGGGTTCACGCCAGGCCGAGGAATGCGAAAATAAGGGATTATGTTTTAGTGGACCTTATGCCTTCCTACCAGGGTTATTTTTACGATTTTGCCCGAACCTTTATACTTACTAAGAACCCTGAAAGGGAAAAAGCCCTTAAAACCATGGAGGAGGTTCACAGGAATTTTTCCTCCTTAGCCCAGGTGGGAAAAACCTTTCACAAGGTTGAGGAAGGCATAAAGGAAATTTACCATAAGATGGGATTTTCTAAGGAATACCTTTACGGTTTCGGTCACGGGGTTGGGCTTAGATTTGAAGAAACCCCCATTCTTACCATAGTTCCCGGAGACAGGATGAAACCAGTAAAACCTTCTATGGTGGTAAGCTTAGGACACGCTCCCCTGAGCGGGCCCGAACTTGGCACCGTGAAAATAGAAGACACCTATCTTATAACCGAAAACGGGGCAGAAAGATTGGGGGATTTCCCCCTGCGCCCTGATATTTAAGGAGGGAAAATGGTTATACTGGGAAGCACAAAGATAAAAGATGCCTTAGAAAAATATCCTCAGCTTAAGGAGGTTTTGATTTCCCTTTCTCCAAAATTTAAGAAATTGAACAACAAACTTATTTTCAAGGCGGTTTCCCGGTGGGCTACAGTGGCAGATGTGGCAAGAATAGGAGGTCTTTCCCTCTGTGAAGTTCTCCACCGCCTTAACAGGGAAATAGGAATGGAGGAGGAGCTCCCGAAGCATGCTCCTGATTGTATAAGAGAGGCCATGGCAGAAGTCCCCAAGGATGAAGAGGAACCTGAGTGGCTGCGGAAAGCAAAACAAATACTGGTTATGGATGTCAGGGAAAGGGAGGATTTCTTCTTTCCCGAAATTCTTAGAACCCTCAAGTCCATGGAAAAGGGGCAGGTTCTAAAGGTCACAAACGACTTCTACCCGGCCCCGCTGATAAACATGCTTAAGGAAGAAGGATATCAGGTGTTTTACCAATCGCCCTCCTTCCACGAGCACATAGTTTACATAAATTTCAAGGAACCGGAGGAGGAGAATTGGTTAGAGAGGAAGGAGGAATTTGAGGTTCTTGATGTCCGGGGATGGAGGGAGGACCCCTTCTCTGCCATAATAAAGAAGGCCAATGAAACCCCTCCGGGAGAGGGCTTTAGAATTATACAGTATTTTCTTCCTACCCCCCTTATAAACATGATTGAACCCTTAGGCTTTGAAGTTCACATAGAGAAAAAGGGTCCTTTAGAGCACCATGTTTATTTTTACAAGAGGAGGGAAGTAAAAAGGGAAAGGAAGAAAAGGATTTCTGGCAGGGTTCCCTTGGTTATTCAATCAGCCACCCCGGTGGTTTATCCCATAATAATGAGACTCCTTCAGTCCAGGAGGCTCATGGACATGATAAAAATTGAGGAACTTAAGATATGGGATAAGACAGAAAAACACTTGGGCTGGATAATAAACGGCAAGGCCGATATAAGTTTCTCTGCGGTGGCAGCGGTGGCAAAGCTTTACCAGAAGGGACTGGACATAAAGATGAAGGCCATAGTGGTGTGGGACAACTTCTTCATCCTGACCCGTGGATTTAAAGCCAATGACTTGGGGGAGCTTAAGGGGAAGAAGATACATCTTCCCCTTGTGAAGGCGGCCCCCCCTTATGCGGTAACCACCTTTCTCCTGAAAGCCCTGGGCTATGATCCCGATGAGTTCGAATTCGCCTTTGGTCAACCCTTTGGAAGGCCCAATGACATCAAGAACATGCTGGTAAGAGGGGAAGCGGAGGTGGGACTTTTGAGGGAACCTGAAGCCAGCTTCGCCATATACGAGGGCAAGGGGCAGGTGGTGGAGTCCATAAGATACGCGGATCTGTGGGAAAAGCTCTTTCCGGGAAAGGGAAACCTTCCCAACGCAGGGATTCTATTTAAAGGGGAAATATTGAGGGAATATCCTGAGGTTTCAAAGGTATTCCTTGAGGAGGCTAAGGAGGCCATAGATTGGGTGGTAAAGAACCCATCCCAGGCAGCAAGGCTCAGCTACGAAATAATGGGAATAGTTCCCGAGGAGGCGGAGCTTTTCCTTAACAGGGTAACCTTTAGATATGCTGCTTCCGAGAATGTTCTTGGCCACATAACCCACTACATAGAAGTTCTCAACAGGTCCGGTTACGGAGGAAAACCCTTCGGAGAATTAAAGGAGCTCTTTGTGGGCTGAACCTACGGAGCCTCTCCAAAAATTTTAGGAATTTCAGGGACAGACCCCTTTCTGGTATAATTCCCCCATGGCACGCATCGCCCGCACATACATCAAATTCCCCTCCGCCCACTACCACATCTTCACCCACCTCGCCGACGAACTGCCCTA
>JALXBI010000042.1 GCA_026991555.1 Candidatus Aminicenantota bacterium | reverse complement strand
CGAAGAAGGCGGAGGAGGTGTTCTTTTTCCGAGGGGAGAAGGTAGGGCAGTTCGTCGGCCATGTGGGTGAAGATGTGGTAGTGGGCGGAGGGGAATTTGATGTAAGTGCGGGCGACTCTGGCCATGGGGAAATTATACCAGAAAAGGGTCTGTCCCTAAAAATAAGTTTGAATTTGACAGTAAATAAGTATTTCCTTAAAATCTCTCCCATGATGGACGAAAAGCAGGTTCTCGAAAAGTTATGGAAGAAAGGAAGGGAATTTTTAGGGGTCCGCTATCCCATAATTTCAGGGGCCATGACCTGGATTTCTGATAGCGGGCTGGTCTCTGCTGTGAGCAATGCCGGCGGATTCGGAGTCCTGGCTGCTGGAAATATGCCACCGGAGCTTCTGGCCGAGGAGATAGACAAAACCCGCCAGCTTACTGACAAACCCTTCGGGGTTAACCTGATAGTGATAGCACCCAATTACCCTCAACATCTAAAAATCGTAAAGGAAAAGGGGGTCAAGTTCGTGGTTTTTGCAGGAAGCTTTCCATCGGATAGGGAGGTTAAAGAGCTCAAGGAAGCCGGAGCAAAGATTATAGCCTTTGCCTCCAACGATGTTCTTGCCAAGAGGCTTATAAGAAAGGGAATGGACGCCTTAGTTATAGAGGGAAGCGAAGCCGGGGGCCACATAGGTTATGTTTCCTTGGTGGTTCTCATCCAGCAGGTTCTGTTCAACTTCAGGGACCAGGTGCCCATATTTGCCGCCGGTGGAATAGCCACAGGGGAAATGGCCGCCCATCTTCTCATGGCTGGAGCCTCCGGAATTCAGATGGGAACCATTTTTGCGGTTTCCAAGGAAAGCAAGGCTCACCCTGACTTCAAAAAGAGATACATAAAAGCCAAGGCCAGGGAAGCGGTCTTCACCCCCCAGGTCCATCCCGAACTCAAAATCTATCCGGTAAGGGCTCTTAAAAACAAGGGCATGGACGAATTCCAGGAACTTCAGATAGAGCTTCTGCAAAAGATAAGGAAAAGGGAAATAACCAAGGAAGAAGCCCAGCTCAAACTGGAGGAGTTCTGGATGGGGGCCCTGAGAAGGGCGGTGCAGGAGGGAGATCTTGAAAGGGGCTCCCTGATGGCAGGCCAGAGCGTGGGACTGGTAAATAGGGAAATGAGCATCCCGGAAATAATGGACTACATTGTGGAGGGAATTTTAAGGGAGATTAAGAGGGTAAGGGAAAACATCTGCTCATGAATTACCTTACAGCGGTAAGGGACTTCATCTGGGGGGCCCCATTAATCGTCCTACTTCTGGGAACAGGAATTTACCTTACCATAAGGCTCAAGGGCCTCCAGTTTACGAAACTCTTACCTGCCCTTTACTTAGCTCTTATTAAAAGGAAGGAGGATGCCGAGGGGGACATAAGCCATTTCCAGGCCCTCATGACGGCCTTAGCCGCCACAGTGGGAACGGGAAACATAGCCGGAGTTGCAACGGCCATTGCCGCAGGCGGTCCAGGGGCCCTGTTCTGGATGTGGATTACCGGGCTTTTCGGAATGGCAACAAAATATTCCGAGGCCCTCCTGGCGGTGAAATACAGGGTAAAGGACCGGTTCGGAACCATGAGCGGGGGACCCATGTATTACCTGAGCAGGGGCTTAGGGGCCAAGTGGTTGGGGGTTTCGTTTGCGGTCTTTGCCTCCTTCGCAGCCTTCGGTATAGGGAACATGGTCCAGTCCAATTCCGTGGCAGATGCGGTCCACTCCTTTTTGAAAATACCCTACTGGCTTACAGGGTTGGTTCTCGCCATCCTCACGGGCCTCGTTATAATCGGTGGGATAAAGTCCATAGCCAATGTTACCTCTGTCCTTGTTCCCTTCATGATTCTGGTCTATTTCTCCGCTGCCCTCATTGCTTTAGCCCTCCGCTACCC
>JALXBI010000041.1 GCA_026991555.1 Candidatus Aminicenantota bacterium | reverse complement strand
TTTCGGACCTGTCCCGAAAATTGATATTTGGGAAATTTGGGGAGGAATTTGAATTTCGGACCTGTCCCAAAAACTCCTGCTTTGTAGAGAAAGAACTGGAAATTGGAAGTGGTTTTTCACTGAAAGAGGCGGGGAATGGAGGGGGTTGGTGAATATTGCGGGAAGAGTTGGGTGGGAATTCGTTGATTTTTAGTTTTCGGACCTGTCCCGAAAATTTTTGTGAAACTTCCCCCGGATTTCAACTTCGTAAATACCATTCACGGCCCCAACGAGAGGATTCCAGTAAAGGCGGTTTATTTTGGAGCAGAGACCATTTTCAGGCTCCTGGGAAAACTGGGGCAGGCGAACTAAAAATGGTAAAATAGGACTGTGAAGGGAAAAACGGCTTTTAAAAAGAAATGGGAAGAGGTTGGCGAGGCGGAGAAGGAATATACCTTAAAGGAAAACTTAACCTATCAGGAGAAACTGAGGATTTTTGAGGCTATGTGGGAGCATGCGGCTCGCATGGGACCCATAAAACTGGAAGTGGACGAGGAAGAATTGGAGCAGGCTATAGCCCACAAAATCAGAATGGCGAGGATAATAAACGGTGTTCCAGAAAGCCCTGGCCGAGATCGCAAGGACCCTTGAAGAGCTTTCCATCCCTTATATGGTGATAGGGGGACAGGCTGTTCTTCTCTACGGTGAACCCCGCCTCACCAGAGAAAATGTGTGGTATAACTAAAATATGAGCCTGATGACTAAAAGATTCGTGCTCTGGTTTTCGGGGATAGTCCTCAGTTTCGGCCTGGGCCTTTTTCTTGACCACAGGCTGAAAACCCTGGCTTTTCCCATCTGGGTCAAAGCCTTAGCGCTTTTCCTAATATTCTTTGCGGTGCTTCTCCTGGCAAGGTCGGGAAGGCTTCTAAGGAAACTCGGCGAACCCAAAGAGCAATGGGGCTGGACCACCAGGCTCGTTACCTCGGACCTTTATGCCTGTTTGAGGCATCCCCACCACCTTGGAATAGGCCTTTTCGTTTCCTCGCTTTCGGTGGTTGTGGGCGGTGTGTGGACCTTCTTTTTTGCCAGCCTTTTCATCTGGCCTGCTATCCTGTGGTTTCTTAAATCCGTGGAGGAAAAGGAACTCGTGGAAAAGTTCAACGGGGAATACCTCATTTATAAGGAAAATACCCCTATGTTGCTTCCTTCCCCGGGCTGTTTGCTGAAGGTGCTTTTAGGAAAGGCGGGGAAGGGAAATTGATAGGGAATTCCCGGGTCAGGATGAGAGTATTTTCCGGATTTGTTCCGCCTGCTTCCTGTAAATTTTCCTGAAGTGATAGGCGTAAATCTCAAAGGTTACCGTTAGGGGAAGGAGTTTTGGCTTTTTGAAAAAGGTCTTTATCAGGGACTTCCAGTAGTAAATCCTGCCACTGTCCAGAAGGCCAATTACAAAAATGGACTTTATAAAGGCTCGTATTCTTCCCAGAGTTAGTTTTGCCCGGGCTTTCGTTCTTGGCCTGTAGGTGTTCAAAAAGAACTTAATTCTTTCGTAGATTCCCTCCGGGGAGTATATCCTGTCCACCACCTTCTTGTATCCCTTAACCAGTTCCTTGTAGTCCATCCTGGGAATGAAGTTTACGGAAAAATCGGTGTTATTTGCTACGAATTCCTTTATCAATCTTCCCTGGGCCTTCAATTTCTCGTAAAGTTTTGTGCCCTTAGGTGCCTGAAGAAGTCCAACCATTGCGGTTATAATTCCGCTCCTCTGGATGAAATCCACCATGGCGTCAAAAATACCTGGAGGGTCGCTGTCAAATCCGAGAATGAATCCTCCCTGGACTATAAGGCCGTGCTTGTGAATTTTTTCTATGGCCTCCAGCAAGTTTCTCCTGTAATTCTGGGTTTTGTGAACTTCCTTGAGACTCTCGGGGTTGGGGGTTTCTATTCCTACGAATACCTCGTCAAATCCGGCTTCCACCATCATGTTCATTAGTTCCTCATCATCAGCGAGATTCAAAGAGGCTTCGGTGAAAAAGCGAAAGGGGTAATTGAGGAATCTGGACCATTTTATTAGTTCTGGGAGGATTTCCTTCTTCAATTTCCTTTTGTTCCCTATAAAATTATCGTCCACGAAGAAGACCCCGCCTCGCCATCCCAGGTTATAAAGGGCCTCCAGTTCAGAGATTATCTGGCCGCTGGCCTTGGTCCTCGGACGATGGCCGTAAAGAAGGGGTATGTCGCAAAACTCACAGTTATAAGGACATCCCCTGGAAAACTGAACATTCATGGATGAATACTTCTTCATTTTAACGAGGTCAAACCTGGGAACCGGGGTTCCTTCCATATCAGCGAATCCCTGTGGGAAATATATTCTTTCAGGTTTCCCCTTTTTCAGGTCTTCCAGAAACAGGGGAAGGGTTAATTCGGCCTCTCCCAGCACCAGATGGTCAACGCTGTGGGTGAAATCTTCGTAATGCATTGTGAAAAGAGGTCCTCCGGCTACGATTTTCTTGCCGGCCTTTTTCGCCCTGCGGATGATGCACTCCACGGATTTTCTCTGAACTGCCATGGCGCTTATCATAACCAGGTCTGCCCATTGAAGGTCTTCGTCCGTCAGCCTTTCTATATTCAAATCCACAAGTTTAAATTCCCAATCCCGGGGAAGCATGGCCGCCACGGTTAAAAGGCCGAGGGGAGGAAATGTGGAACTCTTTTTTATGAATTTTAGAGCATACTTGAAACTCCAGAAGGTTTCAGGATAAGAGGGATAGACCATAAGTGCTTTGATTGTCATATTTTTACCTCCTGGCTATATTATACTCCCTTTGCGAAAATTTCCCTATTGTTCTATCACGATTTGATTTCTTCCCAGCTCCTTGGCCCTGTACATGGCCCTGTCGGCAAGTTCTATTAATTCCTCCTTGCTTCCTTCCATTGAGGGTATCACAGAGGCTCCACCAATGCTCACGCTTACATAGGCCGAAACCTCAGACGAGGGATGGGAAATTTTAAGGGCCAGAACCCCCCTTCTTATCTCCTCTGCTATTTTCTCCGCTCCAGCCTCGTCCGTCCCGGAAAGCACGATCACAAACTCCTCGCCACCGAAGCGAGCCGCAAGGTCTCCAGGACGCCTCTCGAAGCTCTTCAGCAACTCCGCAAGACGCTGGAGGCACCTGTCCCCTGCCTGATGACCCAGACCGTCGTTGTAATTCTTGAAAAAATCTATGTCTATCATAAGAACGCTGATGGGATAACTGAACCTCATGGCATGCTGCCATTCGCGCTGGAGGAATTCATCAAGATAGCGGCGGTTTGCAAGGCCTGTGAGGGCGTCTGTGTCAGAGAGTCTCTTTAACTTTCTGTTTGCCTCCTCAAGCCTCCTCCTTTGAAAACTAAGCAGGGCAGACTGGAGAAAATCCTTCCTTTTTGAAA
The DNA here is from genome assembly GCA_026991555.1 of Candidatus Aminicenantota bacterium. Classification (GTDB taxonomy): domain Bacteria; phylum Acidobacteriota; class Aminicenantia; order S016-38; family S016-38; genus JALSNJ01. The sequence goes on along the minus strand of JALXBI010000041.1, from coordinate 3,325 downwards.
CTTCCAGGAGAAAATTGCCGAGCATTCCCGTGAAGTTGGCCGCAGCCAGAAAGAATAGATTTGTGGCCAGAAACTGTGGGGCAGGTTTGAAAAATGCCAGTGCCGTTGCCGTGTAGGCGGCTGTGATTGAAGAGCCTGCAAAGGTTGCATACCAGAATCTCATTCCAGAGACCACATAGCCGTAATAAACGGTTATGATAAGCCCTGCGTAATACTTCTGGGTTATATCATAATGGATTGTAAGCAGCATAAGAATGCTACCCATTCCCACTGCCAGAATTGCCAGGCTGTATGTGGCCTGAATAACCTCGTCCCTTCTGGCGCGGTGAAAAATCATTAAGGAGAGCAATAGGGCAGGGACGCCTATTGCCAATCTTATGAACCACAGCTTAAGGTAAGAGGACGGATAAACCAGATAATCCAGAGGGGCGAAACCTATAAAAAATAAAAACCCCAGTATTAGTGAAAACTTAATGAATCCCAGGGTATTCTGAAAGTGGTATTTACGAAAGGTTTTTTCCAGTTGAGGAGGAAACCTGAGAGAAATAGTTCTCTTTTGTAGTTCCCTCTCTATAAGATGCCTTTCCTCGAAATCTTCAAGCACGAGGAGGGGGCTATTTTTCTCGCTTTTTTTCACTGCTTTATTTTAGTATAGTCTCCGGGAATTTCCAAATCTAAAATCATGGATAGAAAGGATACACATACCTCAGCGGGCTTCTTAAAATTTCTTTCCTCCGAACTGTCTACTATAGGGCAATTTCTGTTCTTGACTTTTTTGTCCCTGTCTGTATAATTATAAAGTGGAGGTGGGTTAAACTTCCACAAAAAATTACAAGGAGGAATTATGAGTAAAGCCAAAGCGGGTGACAGGGTTAAGGTTCACTATACCGGCACCCTTGACGATGGAACCGTTTTTGATACCACTAAGGGTGGGGAGCCATTAGAATTTGTGCTCGGTAGCGGAGAAATTATCAGCGCCTTTGAAGAAAATATAATAGGAATGGAGGAAGGGGAAAAGAAAAATTTCGTTATTAAGGCCGAAGATGCTTATGGACCCCACAGGGACGAACTTGTCCTTGAAGTGAGTAAGGACGATTTTCCCCCGGATATACACCCCAAGGAAGGCCAGCAACTCCAGTTAACCCAGCCGGATGGACATTCCTTTGTGGTCACCGTGAAAGAAGTGAAGGAGAACACCGTGGTTCTTGATGCCAATCATCCCCTGGCAGGCAAGGACCTGAATTTTGAAGTGGAACTGGTGGAGATAGAGCAAAGCGAAGAATCCTGATCTGTTGTTTTTTCCTTGAAATTTTGGCAAACTTTATTTATGAGGAAGTTTGTTAGATTTGCTTTTATTCTTTTATTAGGAAGGTTTATCTTTGGCGCTGACCCCACTTATACGCGGCTCTTCTTTACCCCCACTGCCTTTACCCTGAGAGCAGGGGAGGGGTATTTTTCCGTATACGAGGTCATTTTCCCGTCCCTGACCGTGGGCCTTACGGGATTTGCGGACATTGCAGGCGGCGTGTCCATGGCTCCAGGAGCTTCAGACCAGTTCTTTTATCTGGCGCCCAAATTAAAGTTCTTTCATCAGGGAAATTTTGCCGTGGCAGCAGGAGCCATTTATACGGCTCCCCTCAAGGAATTTTCAGGCGGAGGAGGTTTCGTATACGGCGTCTTTACTGTGGGCAACAGAAATTCTTCCTTCACCTTCGGTCTCGCCTGGCCCTTCATAAAGACGGACATATCGGATAAGTCCGTAATTCTCCTTGGTGGAAGTCTTCCCCTTTCGCGGAACCTGAAGTTTATCACCGAAAACTACATATTTCCCGGAGGCTCTTCTCTGCTTTCAGGGGGATTCAGGTTTTACACGGGAAAATTATCCGTTGATTTCGCCTTGGCCTATCCCACCGGACAGCATGGCGGCTTTCCCTTTATCCCATGGCTGGGTTTTTCCTATAAATTTCGCCTTTAGTTCAATTATTTGAGTTTCAGAGGCTGAACCTCCGGTTCTATTTCGTTGACGGGATTTTTCCTTTGCTCTAACATGTAATTAGGCGATGTTTAAAAATAAGGAGGAAGTGTATGAGAAAAGGGATTAGGCTGTGGGTTGTGTTTGCCTTGCTCTGGGTTGCCCTTCCTGCATGGGGGGATTCGGGACTTCGGATGTTTGTTGCAGGTCAGGTGATAGACAAAGCCACAGGGAAGGGCATACCTGATGTTTACTTTTACATAACTGGCCCAGGTTACTCCTATGATACCCGAACCAATAAGAATGGTCGTTTTCTCATAAAAGGAGTTAGGTCAGGGGTATACAGGGTATATTTTGATAGTTTTTATGAGCATACATGGGGCTTAGTGGATCTTCATGGCTATGTTCCTGTGAAGGTAGAGCCTGAGCGGATAATAGTCAAGGAAGGGATGAATGTGGTGGGGGTTAAGATATGGATGGAGAAGGGGGCTGTTCTTGAGGGCAGGTTCAGCGATTGTGAAGGGGATGGACTTCACCCTGAGGTGAGGGACTGGGGGCCTGAGTATTGGGATATTAAACGAGGTCTTGAACCTGTTCAAGTTGAGTGTGAAACGGAGCGGTTTGGTCACATGGAATTTCTGGGAGAACTTGTAAAGGAGGGAGGCAGGATTGTGGGATACAGGGTAGAGGGTCTTCCCTGGGAGGCGGATTGCAAGGGGAGGTTTCGTTTTCCTGGTTATCCCTCTTATGGGATGTCCTTTCGCATAGAGGAGGGGCGGAAAGTTTTAAGAAAGGACATAAATCTCTCTGCTGGTAATGCCACGGTATTTGGCAGAATTTTAGACGCAAAGGATGGGACAGTGGTTGCAGGATGGGTGGATATTTTAAAATTAAATAAAGATGTAACTATTGAAGATTTGGGTAGGAACTGGGATAAGAAGAGTTTTAGAATAGGGCCTAGTATAATTCTATTTAGTAACTTTAATTTTTTATCCCATCTGAACTCCGTTAAAATCTTCAACGAAGGGAAATACTTTTTTAAATGTATACCTCCTGGAAAGTATGGATTTAGGATAGGCGCATTGTCAGGACATTATGGAGAATTCTATGCGATAATAAAAATATATCCAGGAAAGAACGAAATAAACTTTTTGTTGGATTTTACGAAGGTTAAAAATTGGAAGCCAGGTTTAGGTCCGATAGTGAAAGCCCGGGTTGTGCGAGGAAAGGTGAAATGGAAGATGCCTTCCAGGAGGAAAAGAAAGAAAAAAAGAACTTCTGCAGAGGGAGGAGAGATGTAGTATTTCTGTTTCATTTTCCGGGACAGGTCCGATTTGTTATAATTTCCCCATG
>JALXBI010000040.1 GCA_026991555.1 Candidatus Aminicenantota bacterium | reverse complement strand
GTCCTGAAGGTGGGAGATGAGGTGGTAGTAGGAGAGGGAGGAGGTTTTGATGTAGGCTCTGGCGATGCGACTCATGGGGAAATTATAGCAAATCGGACCTGTCCCGGAAAATTTACAAATTTATGGTAGAATTTTTTTGTGAAGGTAACCATAATTTACGACAACAGAAGCGCAAAGGAAGGTTGGAGGAGCGGATGGGGATGGTCTGTGCTCCTCGGAAATAACCTGCTCTTTGATACCGGCTCAGATCCTGAGGATTTCATGGAAAACCTTAGAAAAGCCATATCCCCTGAAAAAATAAAAGAGGTGGTAATCTCCCATCCCCACTGGGACCATACCGGAGGTCTATTTACCCTGGCAAAGGAAAGCCCGGGGATAAGGGTTTATGTAGGGGAAGGTTTTAGCCATAAATTCCAGGAAGAACTGGAAAGAAAGGGAGCAGAGGTCATAAGGGGAAGCGGATGGAGGGTTCTCAGGGATGGAATCTGGATAGGGCCCGAACTGCCCCACCCCGTGCCAGAGCAATTTCTTGTGGTGGAAGGAAAGGACAGGGTTCTTCTTATTGGAGGATGTTCCCATCCTGGAATTGAAAACTTCGCCCGCCTGACCCGGGAGAAGTTTCAAAAACCCATGATAGTCATGGGAGGTTTTCACCTTTTTTCAGCCCCGGAAAGTAAAATAAGGGAAGTGGCTGAAAAACTGAGGGATTACGGGACAGTCCTGGCCTACCCTTCCCATTGCAGTGGTGAAAGGGCCTCAAGGATTTTCAGGGAATATTTCCCCGTGGAAAAAGCAGGAAGCGGGACGGAACTGGAATTTTAATCCTTCCCCTTATAAACCACCTGGCCACCCACCACGGTCATAATCACCCTGTTCTTGAGCACCTCCTTGGGGGTTATTTTCCTGAAATCCTTCTCCCACACTACGAAATCCGCCCACTTCCCGGGCTCTAAGCTTCCCACTTCCCTTTCCACCCTCAGGGAATAGGCTGAGTATATGGTATAGGCAAGGATTGCCTCCTGCATGCTTATGGTCTCGCGGGTGTTCCAGCCAAGCCTGGTGGTGGCAGCATAGAGATTCCTCCTGGGGTCTATGGGCTCAACAGGCCAGTCCGTTCCAAAGGCCAAGGGAAGGTGAAGGCGAAGGAAGGTTCTCCAGGGATAGGAATGAACTGCCCTCTCCTTTCCTAAGCGGTCCTCCACGAATCTTATGTCAGTAAGAAGGTGGCAGGGCTGAACCGATGGGATAATTCCGTATTCTGCAAAAAGGCGAAGGTCCCCCGGGTCATAGACCTGGATGTGTTCCAACCTGTGGCGGGCATCTGCCCTGGGATGGATAATCTGTGCCCTCCTGTAGGCCTCAAGCCCTAAAGCCACTGCCCTGTCCCCTATGGCATGGTAGGCAATCTGGAAACCCAAGCGGTGATAAAGCAGCACCTGGCGGAAAAGTTCATCGGGCTCTATTACCAGGATTCCTAAGAAATCCGTCCCCCTGTAGGGTTTTTTAAGGGCAGCGGTTTTGGAGCCCAGGGTCCCGTCTATGAAGCCCTTTACGAACCCGAATTTTATCTTAGAAGAATCCCACTCCTTCAGGGTTTTTCTGAGGTAAAGGACCTTCTCAAGGCCAAATTCCATGAAGGGACTGTAAACCACCCTGAGGGGAAACCTCCCCTCCAGTTCAAGTTCCCGGTAAAGGAAAGGGGCATCGCTTTCCGACATGTCCCCGAGGGTGGTGACCCCGTTTTCAAGGGCATAGGAAATCCCCTTCAGGAGGGCCCTGATTTTTTCCTTCCGATCCGGCTGGGGAGGCTTTACAAGGGAGATTGCCTCCTCCTTCAAAATACCCGTGGGCTCCCCCTTCTCATCCTTTACTATCTCTCCCCCCTCCGGAGAAGGGGTATCCCTGGTTATCCCGGCCAATTTCAGGGCCATGGAATTTACCCAAACCGTGTGCCCATCAACCCTCGTAAGGTAAACGGGATTTCTGGGGGCCACTTTGTCAAGGAGCTTCTTATCGGGAAATTTCTTCTCCTTCCAGAGGGTCTGGTCCCATCCCCTTCCCACTATCCATTCCCCGGGCTTTCTTTTCCTGGCCTCTTCCTTAACCCTTTCCAGGACCTCTTCAAGGCTCAGGCCGGAAAGGTCAAGGTGAATCAGGTTAAGGGAGCCGGATAAAAAGTGAAGATGGGCATCTATGAGGCCAGGGGTGACGAATCTCCCTTTAAGGTCCACCAGCCTCGTTTGCTTTCCTTTAAGTTTAAGAACCTCATCGTTGCTCCCTATGGCTATTATCCTCCCCTCCCTCACCGCTAAGGCTTCGGCTTCAGGAAGGGAGGGATTGGAGGTAAAAATGTGGCCGTTAAAAAATATGACCGATGCGGCAAGCACCAAGCTCATCATTGCAAATCCTCCTGCCGTTTATCAACGATTATATTACCCCCCTCTTTCCCAAAAAACAACCAAACTGGTATAATAACGGGATGAAGTCGCAGATTAAGGCCAGGAAAAAGAAGATAAAGGAAGGGTTAAAGGAGGAATTTTCCCGAATAAGGGAAAAACTGGGAAGCCCTCCTGTTCTTCTCTCCTACATGGTGGGAGAGGACCCATCCTCCGAGGTCTATCGCCAGAGCATAAGGAAAAAGGGAGAGGCCCTAGGGATAAAGGTTGTTTTCAGGGAGGGAAGCGAGGAGGGTATCCTTGAAGCCAATCAGGACCCCTCGGTCCACGGCATCATAGTCCACTGCCCCAGGGAGGATTTCCTCAGGTATTCATCCCTTATCTCCCCTCAAAAGGATGTGGAGGGGATAGCTCCTACAAACCTGGGAAAACTCATGAGGGGGGAAAGGGGACCCGTGCCTGCCACTGCCCTTTCGGTTATGGAGCTCCTCCGCCTCCTTAATTTCCCCTTAGAGGGGAGGGAAGCAGTGATTGTGGGAAGAAGCCTTATTGTTGGAAAACCCCTTTTCTTCCTTCTTCTCAGGGAAAACGCCACAGTAACCGTTGCCCATTCAAGGACAAAGCCCCTCCAAAAATTCACCTCTAAAGCTGACCTTCTGGTGGTGGCAGTGGGTAAGGCTCATCTTATAAAGCCCTCCATGGTAAAAGAGGGGGCCTTGGTGGTAGATGTGGGAATAAATGTGGTGGATGGAAAAATCCTTGGGGATGTGGACCCTCGCGTCGGGGAAAAGGCCACGCTTACCCCGGTTCCCGGAGGAGTAGGCGCCTTCACTCCATACATGCTCTTTAGAAATTTTGCTCTCATCTTAAGGGAGAAAATTGAGGGAAAAACCCCTTATAGTCCAGACTGACGGCACTGTCCTTCTCTTCGTGGACTCGCCGGTTTTCAAAAAGGTGAGGGGAGAGTTATCCCTTTTTGCTGAACTTGTAAAATCCCCGGAATATGTTCACACCTACAGGATAACCCCCATTTCCCTGTGGAACGCAGCGAGCATGGGGGTAAGCTTAGAATTCATAGAAAAAACCCTCCTCGAAAACTCCGCCTACGAAGTTCCTGAGGTGGTTCTTCGTAAAATAAGGACATACATAGAAAGATACGGGAAGGCGAGGCTGGTAAAAAAGGGGGAGAAAATCCACCTCCTCCTTGAGGACCCTGCCATTTCCTATCTCATCTTTTCCGACAGGAAAGCCCGGGGGTTCATAGAGGATGCCTTAAGCGAAAAAGAACTTATCATTAAAAAATACGCCCGAGGGCATCTGAAGCTTTTCTTGGTTAAAATGGGCTATCCGGTGGAGGATTGGGCCGGATATTCTCCTGGGGAGCCCTATCATTTCACCCTGAAACCTTCCCTGAAACTCAGGCCCTATCAGGTTGAGGCCATAGAAGCCTTTTACGCCGGGGGAAGCGAAAGGGGAGGAAGCGGGGTGGTGATTCTCCCCTGTGGGGCTGGAAAAACCGTGGTGGGAATAGGGGTAATGGAAAAACTCCAGACCCAGACCTTAGTGGTGGTAACTTCCACGGTGGCAGCAAGGCAGTGGAAGGACGAACTTTTAAGGTGGACGGACATTCCACCGCAGGACATAGGGGAATATAGCGGAGAGAGGAAGGAGATAAAGCCCATAACCATAGCCACCTACAACATCCTGGTTCACAGGAAGAACAGGGGGGCGGATTTTTCCCACCTGGACCTTTTCAACCGCAGCAATTGGGGCCTTATTATATACGACGAGGTTCACCTCCTTCCGGCGCCGGTTTTTAAAATGACCGCGGAAATTCAGGCAAAGAGGAGGCTGGGCCTTAGCGCCACCTTAGTAAGGGAGGACGGAAGGGAGGACGAAATCTTCGCCTTGGTGGGACCCAAAAAATACGATGTGCCCTGGAAGAGTTTTGAGGAAAAGGGCTGGATAGCCAGGGCCGTGTGCTTTGAGGTGAGGGTGCCCATGCCCTTAGACCTTAAGATCCAGTATCTTAAAGCCTCCCGCAGGAGAAAGTTCACCATAGCCTCCACGAACCCGGCCAAAATGGATGCCTTAGTAAAGATTCTTTCCCACCACAGGAAGGACAGGGTTCTGGTCATAGGCCAGTTCATTGACCAGTTAAAAAAGGTGGCCAAGCTCCTCAACGCCCCACTCATCACAGGCACAACCCCCAATTCTGAGAGGGAAAAACTCTACGAAAAATTCCGCCGGGGGGAAATAAACCTATTAGTCGTATCCAAGGTGGCAAACTTCGCCATAAACCTACCCTCTGCCAATGTGGCCATTGAGATCTCAGGCACCTTCGGCTCCCGCCAGGAAGAGGCCCAGAGGCTGGGAAGGATTCTAAGGCCCAAGGAAAATTCTATGGCATATTTTTACGCCATAGTAAGCAGGGAAACCGTGGATGAGGAGTATTCGGCAAAGCGGCAAATTTTCTTGACCGAACAGGGATATAACTATACCATTATTAACCTGGAGGAATTGGATGAGAAAGGCACTTTATCCCGGCTCCTTTGACCCCATAACCAATGGGCATGTGGACATACTGGAAAGGGCAGCAAAAATCTTTGACTTAGTGGAAGTAGCGGTTCTTGAAAACCCTTCCAAGGAACCGCTTTTTACTGTGGAGGAGAGGGTCAGGATGATAGAGGAAATTTTCAGGGGGAAGGAGAAAATAAAGGTTGGCTCCTTCAGGGGCCTTCTCGTGGAATATGCTAAAAAAACAGGAGCTCAGGTGATAATAAGGGGCCTGAGAGCCATATCTGACTTTGAATACGAATTTCAGATGGCCCTCATGAACTTCAAAATGGAACCGCAGATAGAAATAATCTTCATGATGCCCAGGGTCGAATATTCCTTCCTCAGTTCAAAACTGGTAAAGGAGATATACAGCTTAGGGGGAACCCTCCCTGACCTGGTTCCCCCGGCGGTGGACCGGGAACTCAAGAAGAAGTTTAATGATACCTGAGGAAGCAAGGAAGAGGCTGAGGAGGATTTTCGGGAAAAACTACCGGGAGGACCTTCCCCATTTAATTACCCACGGAAGCGATGCCACAAGAATTTTCTTCATGCCTGATGCAGTAGCCTTTGCTGAGGAGGAGGCCCAGGTGGCGGAAACCCTGAAACTTGCCAACCAGTTCGGCTTTCCAGTAATTCCAAGGGGTTCGGGAACCGGATTTTCCGGGGGAGCAGTTCCTGTAAAGGGTGGACTGGTTCTTTCCCTTACAAAGATGAGGCGACTTATCATAGACCAGGAAAACATGGTGGCAGTGACAGAGCCCGGGGTCATAACCGAGGAACTTCAGAGGGAGGCGGAAAAAAGGGGGCTTTTTTATCCTCCTGACCCTGCTTCCCTTAAGAACTCCACCATAGGGGGAAACTTAGCGGAAAACGCCGGGGGCCCAAGATGCCTGAAATACGGGGTTACCAAAAACTATGTCTTAGGACTGCGGGTGGTTCTTCCCACAGGGGAGGTTATAGAACTGGGAAGGGGACTTCAGAAAAATGTGGCGGGATACGACCTGCTGGGCCTTTTCGTAGGAAGCGAGGGGACCTTAGGGGTGATAACCAAGGCCTGGCTCAGGCTCATTCCAAAACCCCAGGTTCAAAGGAGCATGAGGGCTGACTTCTCCTCGGTGTCCGATGCATCCAGGGCTGCCACCGCTGTTTTGACCTCAGGAATACTCCCCTCTGCCTTAGAATTCGTCGATCAAAAGAGCCTGCAGGCTGTGGGCGAATACCTTAAAATAGAGATAGAGGCAGGCGCTTCCCTTATAATACAGGTGGACGGGGACGAGGGTTCAGTTAAAAACCAGATAGAAAAACTTCAGAGAATAATTTCAGGTTTTTCGCCCCTGAAAATGGTAGTCGCGGAAGCTCCCGAAGATGAAGAGCAGGTCTGGAAACTTCGGAGGAGCATCTCCCCTGCCATAAACAGGCTCAAGCCCATAAAGGTGAACGAGGACATAGTGGTTCCCAGGTCGTTAATTCCAGAGGCTGTGGATTTCATTTATTCCTTGGGGGAAAAATACGGCCTTTTAGTGGTGGTTTTTGGACACATGGGAGACGGAAACCTCCATGTGAATTTCATGATTGAAGAGGACCAGAGGGAGGAGACGGAAAAAGCCGTGGAGGAACTCTTTTCCTGGATAATTGAAAATGGAGGGGCTATATCCGGGGAGCACGGCATAGGGATAACCAAGGCAAAATTCCTGAGGGCACAACTGGGAGACGAGGCTTACCTTCTTATGAAAAAAATAAAAAACCTCCTTGACCCCAACGGAATCCTCAACCCGGGAAAATTATTCTGATTTCCTTCTAATTTTAGGGACAGACCCCTTTCTGGTATAATTCCCCCATGGCCAGAGTCGCCCGCACATACATCAAATTCCCCTCCGCCCACTACCACATCTTCACCCACCTCGCCGACGAA
>JALXBI010000039.1 GCA_026991555.1 Candidatus Aminicenantota bacterium | reverse complement strand
TCCTGAAGGTGGGAGATGAGGTGGTAGTAGGAGAGGGAGGAGGTTTTGATGTAGGCTCTGGCGATGCGACTCATGGGGAAATTATAGCAAATCGGACCTGTCCCGGAAAACGGAAAATGAAAAACTTTTTCCATTAGGATGGGAATTTAAATTAGAGGGTCTTATCCAGTTTAGCTATTTCTTCGTTATAGTACTTCCTGAAGAGTATGTCCCATTCCCTGCTGCCTTCCACAACGGTTTTTCTCTGGGATTTTATCTTCTGGATGACCTTCTCCTCTATCTCCTGATACATCCGCAATTCCTTTTCTATGGCCTTTTTAATACTAACCCGAAGGGCAGGAGCATCCACCCCGGGAGGAAAATCCACATAATCCACCTGCTGAAGAAGTTCTATCACGATGTCGGCAAGGCGATTTATTTTAGCCCTAGAAAGCCTGACGCTCACAGAACCACCCCCTTCTTCTTGGCCAATTTTCTCTTGGCCATTTTCAAAACTTCGTTATACTCAATCCTGGAGCGACGAATATCATCAATGTATTCTTGAAGGAGTTTCTTGGCCTCTTCTTCTATCTCGTCCTCCTTCCTGAACTCCTCGGTTATAATCTCCTCCACCTCCTCTATGAGCCGGTGTTCGTCCTCCACTATAATCTTCCCCTCCTCCTCCAGTTGCCTGACGATGGTCATCGCCAGGTGGGCAATCTGATTCTTAGAAAGCCTCATAATGAAATTTTATACAGTTCCGCTAAAGAATTCAAGTTTAAAGGAGAGGGGAAGCCCCCTCTCCCGCAAAATTATTCAGGATTATTTTTCCTGAAGGGCTGCTCTTGCTGCGGCCAGCCTTGCCACCGGCACCCTGTAGGGGGAAGCGCTTACATAATCAAGGCCTATTTCATGGCAGAAGTAAATGGATTCCGGGTCTCCTCCATGTTCTCCACATATTCCAATCTTGAGCTCCGGTCTTGTGCCCCTTCCTTTTTCCACCGCTATCTTCATGAGAGCGCCCACCCCGTCCCTGTCAAGGGTGCGGAAGGGGTCCTTGGGCCATATTCCTTTATCCAAGTAAATGTTCAGGAATTTCCCTGCATCGTCACGACTCAGGGCAAAGGTCATCTGGGTAAGGTCGTTGGTTCCAAAGGAGAAGAATTCCGCAACAGAGGCCACCTGGTCCGCTGTCAAAGCCGCCCTGGGAACCTCTATCATGGTCCCCACCCTGTAGTGAATCTCCACTCCGTAGTCTTCCATAACTTCCTTGGCCACCCTGTCTATAACCCTTTTCTGGTCCTCTATTTCCTTAACATGCCCAACTAAAGGAACCATAACCTCAGGATACACCTTTATTCCCTCCCTGAGAAGCCTTGCTGCTGCTTCAAATATGGCCCTTGCCTGCATTTCGGTAATCTCGTTGAAGGTTATTCCTAAACGGCATCCCCTGTGCCCCAGCATGGGGTTGAACTCGTGGAGCTCTTCAACCCTGGCAAGGAGTTTTTCCAGTTTTTCTATCTCGGCTTCCAGCTCCTCAACAATCTTTTCCGCTTCACTGCTGTGTTCGGCTTCAAATTCCATGGCTTCAAGGATTCTCCTCTTTTTGTGAAGTTCCTCCACCAGCTCTTCCCTCTTGGGTAGAAACTCGTGAAGTGGCGGGTCAAGGAGCCTTATGGTGACCTCGTAGCCCTCCATCTCCTTAAGAAGGCCGTAGAAATCCTCCCTCTGCATGGGAAGGAGCTTAGCAAGGGCTTCCCTGCGCTCCTCCTCGGTTTCGGCCAGAATCATGCTCTGCATTATGGGGAGGCGTTCCGGGGCGAAGAACATGTGTTCGGTTCTGGCCAGTCCAATTCCCTCTGCCCCGAAGAGCCTTGCTAAGCGAGCATCGTGTGGGGTATCAGCGTTGGTCCTCACTCCGAGTTTTCTGTATTTATCAGCCCAGGTAAGGAGTTTTTCAAAATAGGGGTAAAGCTTGGACTTTTCCTTAGGGAGTTTTCCCATTATTACCTGGATTATCTCTGAAGGGGCGGTGGGAAGTTTGGCTATAAAAACTTCCCCGGTGGTTCCGTCTATGGAAACCCAATCCCCTTCCTTAACCACCTTCCCCTTTACCTCAAATTTCTTCTCATCCTCGTAAACCTTTATATCGCCGCAACCCACCACTGCGGGTTTACCCATCTGCCTTCCCACCACTGCTGCGTGGGAGGTCATTCCTCCGGTGGAGGTTAATATACCCTGGGCAGCCTTCATTCCTGCTATGTCTTCGGGAGAGGTTTCCGGCCTTACCAGGATGACCTTCTCCCCTCTCTTGGCCCACTGAACGGCATCTTCAGCGGTAAACACTACCCTTCCCGCAGCAGCCCCTGGAGAGGCGGGAAGTCCCTTGGCTACAGGCTGATGTTTCTTTCTCTCCTCCAAGTCAAACATGGGGTGGAGAACCTGCTCCAAGGCTTCGGGCTCAACCCTGAGCACTGCCTCCTTTTCATTGATAAGCCCCTCCTCCACCATATCCACGGCTATCCTCAGGGCAGCCATTCCCGTGCGCTTCCCTGTCCTGGTCTGGAGCATGTAGAGTTTTCCTCTTTCCACGGTAAACTCAAAGTCCTGCATATCCCTGTAGTGCCTCTCCAGTTTTTCTGCAATCTCCTTCAGCTGCTTATAGACTTGAGGAAGAACACTCTTGAGCTCGTCCAAGTGAAGGGGAGTTCTTATCCCGGCCACCACATCCTCACCCTGGGCATTAATGAGAAATTCTCCGAAGAGTTCCTTTTCTCCGGTGGAGGGATTCCTGGTAAATCCCACGCCGGTTCCGGAATCCTCCCCGAAGTTTCCGAATACCATCATTTGGACATTCACCGCGGTGCCAAGGTCATCGGGGATTCCGTAAATTTTCCTGTATTCAATGGCCCTCTTATTGTTCCAGGAGCGGAATACCGCAAGAATGGCCATTTTAAGTTGTTCTTTTGTATCCTGGGGAAAATCCCTGCCCCATTCCCTCTTAACAATCTCCTTGTATTTCTTTATAAGTTCCTTCAAGCCTTCCACAGAAACCTCAGGGTCCGTTTTAACCCCCTCCTTTTCCTTTATTTTCTGGAGTTCCTCCTCAAAGAGCCTCCTTGGAATCTGAAGGACCACATCGGAAAACATCTGGATGAACCTTCTATAGGAATCGTAGGCGAACCTGGGATTGTTGGAAGCCTTGGCAAGCCCTTCCACGGTCTCGTCGTTCAGTCCCAGATTCAGGATGGTGTCCATCATTCCAGGCATGGAGATGGGCGCCCCGGAACGGACCGAAACCAGAAGGGGGTTGTTCTTATCCCCCAGTTTCTTGCCCGTTACCTTCTCAAGTCTTTCTAAGGCCTCCCATATCTCGGCCCAAACCTCATCAGGAAGGGACTCATTGTTCTTATAATAAAGGGTGCAGGCCTCGGTGGAAATGGTAAATCCCGGGGGAACCGGAAGCCCTGCGTTGGTCATCTCAGCCAGGTTAGCTCCCTTACCCCCTAAGAGGTTTTTCATATCCTTGTTTCCGTCGGCTTTACCTTCTGCGAAGAAATAAACATATTTTTTCATTCCCGTCCTCCTTATTAAGCGTATTGGGAAATTTTATCTCAGCCCCAGGCCTTTTTCAAGTATTGTCCTTCCTGGAAAGGGACTCCCTGAACTCCACGAACCCCGCCCGGTAAAGGGAAATTAGAAATTGTTCGGTCCGCTGGAGGGCATCCTCAAGGGGGAATTCCCTTTCCAACCTGCGGGCTATCTCCTGCACGGAAAATTCCCCTGTTAGATGCCTCCACACAAAACTTCCCTTCTCGTCTAAGTGAATCCTGAACTTTTCGCCCCAGAGCCACCTCAGAACCTTAAATTTAGATTTGGGCTTGAGGAGGACCACGTGGTCCTCCTCAATTATCCACTCCCCCTTTCTGAGAGGATAAATCCTCTCAGGATTTTTCAGCATTCCTCTTGGGATAGTAAATCAGCGCAAAGGCCACTGCCAGGAAAACCAGAAGCCCCATCCAGGGCCCAAGAGCTTTGCCCCATGCGGTGGTCTCCACAAAATTGGGGAGGTTAACCTTGGCCACATACAGGCCTGCCAGAACTATTCCGGTTATAGCCTCTCCAGCGATGAACCCGGAAGCCAATAGGGTTCCTGTATTTTCTGCCCGCTGTTTCTGCTCGTCGGTAAGGTTCTTCTTTTTAAGGAGATAATCCACAAAAGCCCTTATAAGCCCGCCGATGAAAATGGCGAAGGTAGTTTCAAAGGGAAGGTACATTCCCACGGCTATGAGCATGGGAGAGGGGGAGTTTATTAGAATCAGGCCCACAGCAAAGAGCATTCCCGCCAGCACCAGACCCCAGGCCATTTCGCCACCCACGATTCCCTTGGAAAGCATGGCCATAAGTCCTGCCTGGGGAGCGGGAAGGTCTGCACCGCCTATTCCACCCCTGGAAGCCTCATGCAGCCACTGCATGGGAATGGCAAGAACCAAGGAGGCGGTTATAACCCCGATAATAACCCCTATTTCCATCTTCCACGGGGTTCCTCCAAGGATGTGTCCTACCTTGAGATCCTGCATTATGTCGCCGGCCACCCCAGACGAAGCACAAACCACAGCAGCCACCCCCAGAACCGCTGCCACTCCAGGATCGCCCTTTATACCTATAAGGACCATCAAAAGGGCCGCTATTATAAGGGTGGAGAGGGTAAGCCCGGATATGGGATTGTTGGAGGAGCCAATCATGCCCACCAGATACCCTGCCACGGCGGCAAAGAGAAAACCTGCTATAGTCATTATGATTGCGGAGAGCAGGGCTCCCCAGAAACTGTGGGTGAAGTAATAATAAATTATGGTAATAGGAATGAGGAGGAGAAGAATGGCCGCCAGAACTCCGGCGTAGGGGAGATCTTTTTCAAGCCTCGATTTTTCCGCATGGCCAATGGCTCCGCTTCCAATATCCTTGAAGGCTCTTACAATTCCATCCCAGAGGGACTTTCTCATTTTATACAGGGTATAAAAGGCTCCCACTATCATGGCCCCCACAGCAGCGGGCCTCACCTGATATTTCCATATGGCCTCGCTGAAGGCCACCCAGTTCCCAGCCTGTGGGCTATACATTCCAGAATTAACCAGGGAAAGAAGGGGAACAAGGAAAAGCCAGCCGAAAACCCCTCCGGAAAAGACCACCGCCGAAAGCCTGGCTCCAATTATGTAACCCACCCCCATAAAGGCCGGGGAAGCCGCTGGAGAGGAAACGTAAAAACCTCCGGTAAATTCCTTGGTGAAGAATTCCCCTGTTTTAATGGTGCTCTTTCCAAATCCTATGAAACCGTTCACAAAGGACTGGATTATCTGAAGCCCCCTGGAATTCTTGAAGAACTCAATGAGCGCTCCCACTCCCATGGCGCCGAAAACATAACCGGCACCGCTCTGCCCCTTCTGGCCAGCCTTGACTATCTCCGCTGTGGCCACGCTTTCAGGAAAGGGAAGGGAGGTATCCTCAATCAGGGTTCTCCGCAGGAAGATAACGAAGAGAACCCCCAGGACGCCACCCACCAGCATGAGCAGTGTGCTGGTGACATAATGGAGCCTGTCCCATAGCCCTGAAATAAGGAAGGCAGGGATGGTAAAAATGGCCCCTGCGGCTAAGGCCTCACCCACCGCCGCAGTGGTCCTGAAGATGTTTTCTTCAAGGACTGAGCCCTTCAGGGGTTTAAGAATTACCATGGCCATGACCGCCGCAGGATATGTTGCAGCCACGGTCATACCCGCCTTAAGGCCCAGGTATGTGTTGGCTGCCCCCAGAATTACGGCAAATATGGCACCGAAGATAACCGCTTTAAAGGTAAATTCAGGGAGATCGGTTTTTTCCGGAACAAAGGGTTTAAATCCGTTGCTCATTCTCCACTCTCCTTTAAATTTGTTTGATTACAAAAAGTAAAGCATAAAAACCACGGAGTTTTCAACCTTTGCTTAAGCCTCATTTTATGATAAATTGATTTCGTGAAAGTTCTCATTACAGGAGCTGCAGGTTTTATAGGGTCTCACCTGGTGGAAAAATTTCTATCCCAGGGGTGGGAGGTTGTGGGCCTGGACAATCTGCTCACGGGAAAACTGGAAAACATAGAGGATTATTTCCAGGAGCCCAATTTTACCTTTATAAAATACGATGTTACCAATTTCCTTTATGTAAAAGGGAAACTGGACCTCATCCTCCATTTTGCATGCCCTGCCTCCCCGGTCCACTACATGAAGCATCCCATCCACACCATGAAGGTGGATTCCTTGGGAACCCTCCATGCCCTGGGCCTTGCCAAGGAAAAGGGAGCGAGGTTCGTTCTGGCTTCCAGCTCCGAGGTTTACGGGGACCCTGAGGTCTCCCCTCAGGATGAAAGCTATCGTGGGAATGTATCCCCCATAGGCCCCCGCTCGGTTTATGATGAGGCCAAAAGGTTCTCCGAAGCCTTGGCCATGGCCTATTTTCGCCAGCACGGGGTGGATGTGAGGATTGCCAGGATTTTCAACACCTACGGTCCAAGAATGGACCCGGAAGACGGCAGGGTAATACCCACATTCATAAAACAGGCCCTGCTTAGGGAGCCCATAACGGTTTTCGGGGACGGAACCCAGACCCGCTCCTTTTGTTATATAAAGGACATGGTGGAGGGAATTTACCGCCTTTCCGTAAAGGATGGGATATCCGGGGAGGTTTTCAATTTAGGCAACCCCGAGGAAAGAAGAATTATCGAGGTGGCAGAGCTGATAAAAAAGCTCACCTCCTCCCCTTCGTCCGTAGTTTTTAGGCCCCTTCCTCAGGACGACCCTAAAAGAAGAAAACCCTCCATAGAAAAGGCAAAGAAAATTTTAGGGTGGAAACCTAAATACAGCCTTGAGGAAGGTCTTAAGGAGGCCCTGCCATGGTTCAAAAGAAGGATATTGGGAAATTAGTGGAGGAAAACCAGGGGGAAATCCTGGATTTTCTCAGGGAACTGGTGGAGACGGAGTCCCCCACCGAGGAAAGGGAAGCCGTCCATTCCTTAGGTGAAAAACTCTGGGAGCACTTCTCCCCATTTCTTCCAGAAAAAAAGGTTCTCGGGGACGAATACAGGGTCTTCAGGTTTTCAAAGGGTAAGGGAAAATCCGTGTTTCTGGGTCATCTGGACACGGTGCACCCCATAGGAACCCTGAAAAGGAATCCCTTCCGCATAGAAGACGGGAAGGTTTTCGGTCCCGGGGCTCTGGACATGAAGGGCGGAATCGTGGCCTTTTACTTTGCGCTGAAATTCTCCCATAGCTTAGGGGAAGTTCCTGACTTGGCCCTTCTCCTAAATACCGAGGAAGAAAAAGGCTCTGCCCACACTCTGGACCATATGAGAAGGCTCGGCAAGGGTTATAAATACTGTTTTGGTCTGGAGCCGGCATCCTCTGGAGGGAAACTTAAAACATCCAGGAAAGGGGTGATTTCCCTTAAAATTGAGGTCAAAGGACGGAGGGCCCATGCAGGACTTGCCCCGGACAAGGGAATAAATGCCATAGATGAACTCATAAATCAGCTCCAGCAACTAAGGGAATGGGTAAAATTGAATGAGGGAAGTTTCAGCATAGGGATAATAAGGGGAGGGGAAAAACCCAATGTGATTCCCGGAGAGGCCTTGGCTGTGGTGGACATAAGATTTGAAGAGGAGGGATTTGCGGAGAAATTGAGAAAGTACATGTCAGAGGTAACTCCGGTATTGAAGGGAGCATTGGTAAATATGGGTTTTAATTCCTATGTTCCTCCCCTCCAACCCAACCTGGCCCAGAGAAAACTTTACTCCCGGCTGAAAAAATTTTTCTCCTCCCAGGGGATAGAACTGGAGGAAACATCATCTCCGGGAGGAGCGGACTCCTCCTGGTTCGCCAAGTGGGGTCTTGCCTCCACCGACGGATGGGGCCCGGAAGGGGAGGGAGCCCATTCCGAAAGGGAGTTCGTCTATCTAAACTCCCTTAAAGAAAGAATCGTGATTCTCACCCTGCTCCTCCTTCACCTCAAATCCCTGGCCCCATGAGAAGGATTTACCTGATAAATGTTCACAGGAAAAAGGGAAGGAGCCAGAAATACATATCAGCTGTTTCCTCGGTATTTTCCGGGCAGATAAAGGTGGTGGAGGAAGAGGAACTGGCCAAAATCCATGGCCCTGCCATTATAACCGGCTCCGAAAGAATGGTTGGGGAGGGGGATGTTTCTGAGGATTTGCTCAATTTTATAAGAAACACAAAATATCCTCTGTTAGGAATATGCTATGGTCATCAGGCCATTGGCAAGGCCTTCGGACATCGGGTCTACAAGTGCGGAAAACACAGGGGACCTGAGAAAATTTTAAAAATAAAGAACTCCCCCATTCTTCAGGGGCTTGGAGATGTTTTTGAAATGGAAGAATCCCATTACGAATGTGTGGACAGGGAGGGTGAGCTGGAGGTAGCGGCGGTGAACTTAGAGGACGAAAACCTGGTGGAGACCATCCAGCACAGGGAAGCCCCTATATTCGGAGTTCAGTTTCATCCGGAAAAAACCCAACTGGGAACGAAAACTGTGCTGGGAAACTTCGTCTCCCTTTCCTTCTGAGAGCAATTATTGTAAACTATCCTCCTGGGAGGTATTCATGAAAAGAACGCCCTTATACGATGTTCACAGGGCCCTTGGGGCCAGAATGATATCCTTTGCCGGCTTTGAAATGCCGGTAATGTATTCGTCCATAATTGAAGAACACATGGCGGTCAGGGAGAGGGCAGGAATTTTTGATGTGAGCCACATGGGAGAGATATTCGTCTCAGGTCAGGATGCTGCGAAATTCCTTCAGTGGATAACCAGCAATGAGGTAGAGAAAATGAAGGTGGGGAGGGCCAGGTATAATGCCTTTCCCACGGAGAAGGGAACAGTGGTGGATGACCTGCTGGTTTACAAACTGGATGAAAACCGTTACATGTTGGTGGTAAACGCTGCCAATACGGAAAAGGATTTCAACTGGCTCATAGAAAAATCCGAGGGTTTTTCTGTCAAACTGGAAAACCTGAGCTCAGAAATCTTCCAGATAGCCCTTCAGGGCCCGGAGGCGGAAAAAATCCTCTCGGTGATAACCGATTTTGACCTCTCTTCCATAAAATACTACCGGTTCAGGGAACTGGAAATCTTAGGAACCGAAGTAATAGTCTCAAGGACAGGATACACCGGAGAGGACGGTTTTGAAATTTACGGACCGGCGGAGGAAGCCTCAAAGTTCTGGAACGCCCTCATGGAGGCCGGGGAGGATTTTGGCCTTAAACCAGCGGGCCTGGGTGCCAGGGATACCCTGAGGCTGGAGGCTGGCATGAACCTCTACGGAAACGACATGGACGAGACCACCACCCTCTTGGAAGCTGACCTGGAGTGGATTGTCAAATGGGAGAAGGATTTCATCGGGAAGGAGGCACTTTTAAAACAGAAGGAGGAAGGGTTAAAGAGAAAACTGGTGGGCTTTGAAATGGTGGACAAAGGGGTTCCGAGGCACGGATACAGGGTTTTCGTGGACGGAAAGCCCTACGGGATTGTAGCCAGCGGGAGCTATTGCCCTTATGTGAAAAAGAATATAGGAAATGTTTACCTTCCCATAGAAAAAACTGAAGAAGGCAGCGAATTTGAGATAGAAATCAGGGGAAAACTCCACAGGGCTAAAGTGGTTCCGAGGCCCTTTTACAGGAGAAAAAAATAGGAGGTAAAAATGCTTCCAGAAGAACTTTATTACACTGAAAGCCACGAATGGGTAAGGGTTGAGGGAGAGAAGGCAACGGTGGGGATAACCGATTTTGCCCAGAGCGAACTTCAGGACATAGTTTATGTGGAACTCCCTGAGGTGGGAAAGAAGGTGAAAAAGGGGGAGGTGCTCTGCAGCATTGATTCGGTTAAGTCCTCAGCAGAGGTTTACGCCCCGGTCTCCGGCGAAATAATTCAGGTGAACGAAGCCCTGAACGATCAGCCTGAACTGGTAAACAAGGACCCCTACGGGGAGGGCTGGCTGGTGGTGATAAAACTGGAGAATCCCGAGGAACTTTCCCAGCTCCTTTCTGCATCCCGTTACAAAGAGCTTATAGAGGGATGAGCCGTTACATACCCATAACACCCCAGGACAAGGAGGAGATGCTCCGGGCTTTAGGACTTTCGGGTCCTGAGGAGCTTTTCTCCTCCATCCCAGAGGAGCTCAGGGGAAAGGGGGAAATAAAAATAGAGCCCATAAAGGAGGAGGGGAAACTCAAGGAATACTTCCTTCACCTTTCGGAGCAAAACCAATTTAAGGACAAAAAAATCTTCTTAGGGGCCGGGGCATATAACCATTATATACCTGAAGCGGTGGATTACCTCGCTTCCCGTTCTGAATTTCTGACCCCCTACACCCCGTATCAGCCTGAAGTAAGCCAGGGAACCTTAGCCGCCACCTTTGAATACCAATCCTACATGGCAGCCCTTACGGGAATGGAGGTGGCCAATGCCTCCATGTATGAAGGGGCCACTGCCACTGCTGAGGCTGCGCTTATGGCCCTGAGAATAAGAAGGGGAGACATAGCAGTGGCCTCCTCCCTTCATCCCCAGTATCGCCAGGTGCTCAGAACCTATTTAGAAAAACAGGGGGTTGAGATAAGGGAGGTTCCCTACGGACAGGACGGTAGGGTGAACTTAGAGGAACTGGGGGAAATTGATAATCTCTCCGCCTTTATAGTGGGTTATCCCAATTTCTTCGGAATAATAGAGGATTTAGCCTCCATATCCTCCGTCCTGAAGCAGAAGGGAGCCCTCCTTATCACCTCCACATGGGAAGCCCTTTCCTTGGCCCTCATAAAACCTCCTGGAGAATTTTCCGCAGCCATAGCCGCAGGAGAGGCCCAGAGCTTAGGACTTCCCTTGGCCTACGGAGGCCCATATCTGGGATTTTTCGCCACCATGAAAAAATATGTCTGGAAAATGCCCGGAAGGCTCGTGGGGATGACCAAGGACAGCAGGGGGGAAAGGGGATTCGTCCTTACCCTCTCTGCCAGGGAACAGCACATAAGAAGACAGAGGGCCACCTCCAACATATGCTCCAACGAAGCCTGGTGCGCCATAAGGGTGGCTATTTACATATCCCTTCTGGGGAAGAAGGGTCTAAGGAAACTGGCCCTTACCAATCACAGAAGGGCATCCTACGCCGCAGGGCTCCTTAAAGAAGCAGGATTTACCCTTAAATTCCCATCCCCCTTCTTCAACGAGTTCGTGGTGGATGTAGGAACCGACGCAGACAAGTTCAGGGACAGGCTCTTAGAGATGGGATTTGTGGCAGGTTATCCCTTGGGGAAGGATTATCCGGAACTCAAAAACTGCCTCCTCCTTACCTTTACGGAGATGAATTCCAGGAAGGACATTGAGGGGCTGGTCAAGGAAATGGAGGGGATAAAATGAAACTGATATTTGATTATTCAAAGCCAGGTAAAGAGGGATTTCACATAGATGAGGAGAAGGGAAGGGAGACCATACCGCAGGAGCTCCTGCGGGGGGAAATAGAGGAACTTCCCGAGGTAAGCGAAAGGGAAGTGGTTTCCCATTACCTTCGCCTTTCGGTCATGAACTACTCGGTGGACTGGGGTTTTTATCCCTTAGGCTCCTGCACCATGAAATACAATCCCAAGGTAAACGAGGCCATAGCCAATTACTTCACCCATGCCCATCCCCTCCTTCCCGAGGAACTGGTTCAGGGATATTTGAAAATATTTAAGGAATTGGAGGAGGCCCTCAGGGAAATAACAGGACTTTACGCCTTCACCTTAGCACCCTCTGCCGGAGCCCACGGGGAATTTACAGGAATTATAACCATAAGGAATTACTTAGAAGACCACGGGGAGAGAAGGGAAATTGTTCTTATCCCGGACTCAGCCCACGGGACAAATCCTGCCTCCGCCACCCTGGCAGGTTATAAGGCAGTGGAGATTCCCTCCGATGACAAGGGAATGATTGATATGGACAAGTTCAAGGAGGCCCTTAACGAAAAGGTCGCAGCCCTAATGATAACCAACCCCAATACCTTAGGAATTTTTGAAGCGAAAATAAGGGAGATAGCCGACCTCCTCCACAGAACCGGCGCCTTCCTCTACATGGACGGTGCCAACATGAACGCCCTCCTCGGGCAGGTAAAGGTGGCGGATTTAGGAGTTGATGTTATACATCTTAACCTCCACAAGACCTTCTCCACGCCCCACGGCGGAGGAGGCCCTGGAAGCGGGCCAGTGGGAGCTGTGGAAAAACTGGCCCCCTATCTTCCTGGACCCCATCTTGAGGAGAAGGAAGGTATACTCCGCTGGAAGGATGGTAGGGGGAGGATAAGGTCCTTCTTCGGAAACTTCTTGGTTCTGGTTAAGGCCCTTGCCTATATAAGGGAACTTGGGGGGGAGGGATTAAAGGAAGTTTCAGAGGTAGCGGTATTGAACTCCAGATACCTGAGGAGGAAATTGGAGGGTAAATTCAAACTTGCTTATCCCACTGAAACCCTACACGAATTCGTCCTCAGCGATGAGAGCTTCAGGGATAAAATTTCCACCTTAGACCTTGCCAAGAGGCTTCTTGATTACGGGTTTCACCCTCCCACCATTTACTTTCCCCTTATAGTTCACGGCGCCCTGATGGTGGAGCCTACAGAGACCGAAAGCAAGGAAACCTTAGACCAATTTGCCAGGGCCATGGAGAAGATTCTTGAAGAGGCGGAGGAAAATCCGGAGATAGTGAAAACCTCCCCTCACAAAACCCCGGTGGGAAGGCTAAACGAGGTGGAAGCCGCCCGGCGTCCCATCCTCACCTGGCAGGAATATTTGAAAACCTCAGGATGAAAATTTTTTTCCAGCCCTTCATGGGAATTTCCGGAGACATGACCGTGGCTGCCCTTTGCCACCTTTTGGGGCTGGATACCGGTAAGCTCCAGAGAAAAATAGATTCCTGGGGTCTTCCCATAGAGGCCCGGTTAAGGGAAGAAAAAAGGGGAGAAATATCGGGGCTTTACCTTTACCTTGATATAAAGGACAAACTCCCGGAGGTTTTTTTTCAGGACATAAGGGAAATATTTGAAAGTATAAGGGAAGATAGAGAGGTAAAGGAAGCGGCTCTTTTGGCCTTTGAAAACCTGTTCAGGGCAGAGGCAGAGGCCCACGGCGCTCACTGGAGGAGGGTTCATCTCCACGAAGCAGGGGCCTGGGATGCCATTTTTGATCTTCTGGCAACAGCATGGCTGCTTCGGGAAATCTCCCCGAAGGAAATCCTGCATTCCCCGGTGAATCTGGGGGAGGGAAGCGTGGATACCTCCCACGGAAAGCTACCGGTGCCTGCTCCGGCGGTGGTTGCTCTCCTCAGGGGAAGGGAGGTTTTTTCCTCAGGTCCGAGGGCCGAGCTTGCGACCCCCACCGGGGCTGCCATCCTGAAGACCTTTGCAAAACCCGGAAGGCTCCCTCCAGGAAAATTGGTGGGGGAAGGAAGGGGACTCGGAACCCTAAAATTTCCCGGTTATCCCAATTATCTTCGGATTCTTGGAATTGAAGAAGGCCCCCAGAGGGGATGGGTTTATGAAATTGAGGCCCAGGTGGACGATGCCACAGGGGAAATACTGGGAAACCTTTGGGAAGTCCTTGAGGGGAAGGCATTGGACATGGTAATGCTTCCCGCTTATATGAAAAAGGGAAGGCCAGGAACCCTTATAAAGATTCTGGCAAGACCTGCTCAGCTTGAAGAGGTTATGGGCCTCCTTTTCAGGGAGACCACAACCATTGGCCTTCGTTATTCAGTAAAGGAAAGATACGAACTGGAAAGGGAAATTCAGGAGAAGGAAATAGAAGGGGAAAGGGTTCAGGTGAAGATTTCCAAGATGGAGGGGAAGCTGGTAAATATAGCCCCTGAGTTTTCCTCTTGTAAGAGGCTTGCCCAAAGGCTTAAAATATCAGTTAAGGAAGCCTGCAGGAAAATCTTGGCCCAATGGAGGGAAAAATGAAGTTTTACCTTACAACTCCCATCTACTATGTTAACGGAAAGCCCCACCTTGGACACGCCTATACCACGGTAATAGGAGATGTGATTTCCCGGTTCAAAAGGCTCAAGGGATATGATGTCTTCTATTTAACCGGCACCGACGAGCACGGGGGAAAAATAGAAAAGGCGGCCCGCTCCATGGGGAAAACTCCCAAGGAACTGGCCGACGAGATGGTCCCTTATTTCAAAGATCTCTGGAGAGCTCTGAATATAGAATGCGACTTCTTTATAAGAACCACCATGGACTTTCACGAGAAAAGGGTGGCGGAGATTTTTGAAAAACTCA
The DNA here is from genome assembly GCA_026991555.1 of Candidatus Aminicenantota bacterium. Taxonomy (GTDB): domain Bacteria; phylum Acidobacteriota; class Aminicenantia; order S016-38; family S016-38; genus JALSNJ01. Next base: position 8,188 of record JALXBI010000039.1, on the reverse strand, counting down.
AGGATAAAGGCTACATTTACAAGGGCTCCTACAGCGGATGGTATTGTTATAACTGCGAAGCCTACATCCCTGACGACGCCGAGGAGGTGGACGGGGTGAAAATCTGCCCTGATTGCGGGGGAAAGGGAGAATTCATAACTGAGGAGAACTACTTTTTCCGCCTTTCGGCCTTCCAGAAACCCCTCCTTGATTTTTACAAAAACAACCCGGACTTCGTAAAACCGAAAAGCATGATGAACAAGGTGGTGAGTTTCGTGGAGGCAGGGCTGAGGGACCTGAGCGTAACGAGAACCACCATAAATTGGGGAATCAGGGTTCCTTCTGACCCAAAGCATGTAATTTATGTCTGGTTTGACGCGCTTTTCAATTATGTAACAGCCCTTAGGGATGAATTTGAAAAATGGTGGCCAGCGGATCTTCACATCATAGGAAAGGACATAATAATTTTCCATGCGGTTTACTGGCCAGCCTTCCTCATGGCCCTGGGTTACGAGCTTCCCAGAACCATCCTCTCCCACGGCTGGTGGCTCGTGGACAGGAGGAAAATGTCAAAGCACTTGGGAAATGTCCTTGACCCCCACATCCTTATAAAAACCTTCGGGGCCGATGCGGTCCGTTACTTCCTCTTAAGAGAAACCCCCATAGGACAGGACGGGAACTTTTCCCACGAGGGCTTCTTAGAAAGATACAATGCGGATTTAGCCAATGAGCTGGGAAACATAGTCTCAAGGACAACCAACATGGCGGTGAAATACTTCCAGGGAAATCTCCCGGCCCCAGGGCCCATAACCGATGCCGAAAGAAGGATGGAGGAGGAATGGAAGAAGGTTGAGGAAGAAACCGACAGGGCCTTTGAAAATTACGAATTCTCCAAGGGGCTTGCCCGGCTCTGGGGTTATCTCAGGAGAATAAACAAGTATTTAGTGGAGACTGAACCCTGGAGAACTGGGGCCAAGGAGCCTGCCAGGACTTCAAGGATTCTTCTTACCTGTTTCAAGGCCCTGAACGCCTCCCTTAAGTTCATAATCCCGGTAATGCCCGAGGCCGGGGAAAAAATAAAAAGGGCCCTCTCAAGCCCCGGGGAATACACATGGGAGGCCTACGACGAGAAAAGAAAAATAGAAATACCCGAACTCCTTTTCCCGAGAGTGGACAAAAAGGAGTTTTTCAAGGAGGAAATTATGGAGGAGAAACCAAAGGAAGAGAAAAATTATGTAACCATTGAAGAATTCTTCAAGATGGGGCTAAAGGTGGGGAAAATCGTGGATGTCAAACCAGCCCCCAATGCGGACAAACTCTATCTGCTGAAGGTGGACATGGGGGACCATCAAAGAAATCTGGTGGCAGGGCTGAGGAAGTATTATTCACCGGAGGAACTTCTGGGGAAGAAAATAGTGGTGGTCACCAACCTGAAACCCGCTAAGATAAGGGGACACGAATCTCAAGGAATGCTCCTTGCGGCGGATGTGGACGGAAAGCCCTATCTTCTCATAGTTCCCGACGAAGTTCCCCCGGGTTCCCAGGTTAGATGAAGCTGGTAATTTTCGGCCAGCCCCAGGCAGGAAAAACCACCCTCTTTGAAATTCTTACCGGCCTTGGGGGAAGGGAAAAACACTTGGCGGTGGTAAAAGCCAAGGACCCGAGACTGGAGGAAGCTGCTAAGGTGGAGGGCTCCGGGAGAATAACTTATATTCACATATCCTTCGTCGACCCTTCCTCAAGGGAAACTTTAAACGAAATGAGGGCAGGGGACGGACTGCTCCATGTGGTAAGGGACGATAACCCTTTAAACAGGATAGATCAGGTGGAAAAGGAATTCCTGCAAAGGGACAGGGAAACCCTTGAGGGAACCCTTGAGAGGGCAAAAAAGGAATTTTCCAAAAGGAAGGATAAGGGGCTGGAGAGGAAAATAAAGGCCATAGAAAGGGCCCTGGAGATTTTATCTGAGGGAAAGCCCCTAAGGGAGACCTTTTCCCGGGACGATGTGGAATTTTCCGGTCTCGGTCTCCTTTCCCTGAAGCCAATAATTCACGTTGTAAATTCGAAATTTGAAGAAATTCCCTCGCTTAAAACCCTTGAGCAGACCGCAAAGGGAAGGGCAGTGGTGGTAATGGACCTGCTGACGGAAAAGGAGCTTCTGCAGAGCGGCGAGGAAGAGAGAAAACTCCTTATGGAGGAATTCGGAATTAAGGAGCTGAAGGCTGAGAAATTCGTGCAGACCATATATGAAGCCCTTGACCTTCTGGTGTTTTTCACCGTGGGAAAGAAGGAGGCGCGGGCATGGACACTGAAAAAAGGAGGCACGGCCCTGGAGGCTGCCGGAAAGATTCACACCGACATAGCTAAAGGATTCGTAAGGGCGGAGGTAGCCTCCTGGGAGGAATTCGTTCAGGCCGGAGGATGGTCGGGACTCCACCGGGCAGGGAAAATCCGCATGGAGGGCAAGGAATATAAAGTAAAAGATGGGGATGTCCTGAACATCAGATTCAATAAATGAAATTCCGCATACTCTGGAAGGATAAACACACCTCAGCCAGGGTGGGAGTTATCTATACCAGTTCCGGCCCTGTCCTTACCCCTGCCTTTATGCCTGTAGGGACCGAAGGGGCAGTTAAGGGGATCTTCCCTTTCCAGCTCAGGGAAATGGGATACAGGCTAATCCTTTCCAATCTTTACCACCTGTATCTCAGGCCAGGGGTAGAAGTCATCGAAAAGGCCGGTGGAATTTCAAAGTTTATGGGCTGGGAAGCAGCAGTCCTTACCGATTCCGGTGGCTTCCAGATCTTCAGCCTTTCCAGTAAGGTAAAGGTAGAGGATGAGGGAATACATTTTGCCTCCCACATAGATGGCTCCCGCCATTTTCTCTCCCCAGAGGATGTGGTGGAAATCGCAGAGAGGATGGGACCGGACATTTCCATGATTTTAGACCACTTCGTATCCAATCTCTCCCCCCGGAAGAAGGTGGAGGAGGCCACTATAAGAACCCTTAAATGGGCGGAGCGTGCCAGGAGAAAGATTGATGAAATAAGGGGAAGAACCTCTTTTTTCGCCATAGTCCAGGGAGGGATTTATAAGGACTTAAGAAAGGCCTCTGCTAAGGAGCTCGCCTCCATGGATTTTGACGGCTACGGTATAGGGGGGCTGGGGGTTGGGGAAAGTCAGGAGGCGATGCTCCGCAGCGTGGAAGAGACCGTTTCAGAACTTCCGCAGGACAAACCCCGCTACCTCATGGGAATAGGACATCCACTTCAGATGGCTAAGGCCATTTCCTTAGGGGTGGACCTTTTTGACTGCGTGATTCCCACGAGAAACGGGAGAAGGGGTCAGGTTTTTTCCCGGGAAGGAATTCTGAGGATTAAAAGAAGGGAATTCGCAGAGGATTTCACCCTTCCACATCCTGATTATCCCTTTTCCAAGGCCCTTCTCCGCCACCTCTACGTCTCTTCCCATTTGAATTCTGCCCTTTATAATACCCTCATCAACCTCCGCTTCTTCCTTGACATAATGGAGAAAATTCGTAAATATATAAAAGCTAATTCCCTTCGGGAGTATCTGAGGGATTTAGAAAAAAACTGGAGGGAAAAATGATTAACATGCTTTACGCTCAATCTTCAGCCCAAGCAGGACAGCAGGGAGGATTTATAGGCTCCCTGATTATGATCGCCATTATCTTCATAATCTTCTACCTTCTGCTTATAGTTCCTGCCAAGAAAAGGCAGAAAAAACATCAGCAGATGATCGAGTCCATAGAAGTGGGTGACGGCGTAGTAACCGCTGGAGGGATAGTGGGAAAGGTAACCGCAGTATACGAGGACAGGCTTGAGATAGACTCCTTAGGAACAAAATTAGAGGTAGTGAAAAATTACATTACCGCAGTAACCAAAAAGAGGTGATGAAATGAGAAGAAGGGTGGGCTGGAAGTTCGCTGTAATCCTGGGCTCCTTAGCCCTTTTTATTTACTTTATGATACCCCCTTCACAAAAGATAAAGCTGGGTCTGGACCTCAAGGGGGGTATGCATCTGGTTTTGCAGGTAATAACCGACGATGCCGTAAAAATGGAAAGGGACCAGGAAATCCTCAGGCTAAAATCCCTGCTTCAGGACGAGGGCATAAAAGTAGGAAAGATATACGGAAAAGGTATTGACACCATAGTAGTTGAAGGGATTCCCGGGGATAGGGAAAGGGATTTTGACGCCGTTATAGCCAGCAACTTCTCCAATAACTGGGATTACTCGGGCATAGTGGAAGGGAAAGCCACCCTCACCATGAAGAAAAAATATGAAGCCATGCTCCGGGAAAACGCGGTGGAAGAGGCCTTAGAGACCATAAGGAGAAGGGTGGACGAGTTCGGTATTTCAGAACCGGTAATACAGAGACAGGGGGTTCACGGGGATAAAATAGTGGTGGAACTTCCCGGGGTGGACGATCCCAAAAGAGTGAGGGCCCTTCTCAAGAACACCGCTCTTCTTGAGCTTAAACTTGTAAAGGACGGACCCTTCCCCACCAAGGAAGACGCCCTGAAGAAATATGGAGGAACGCTCCCCTCTGACCTTCAAATCCTTCCCAGCAAGGGTCAGGGATACTTCATCGTGGAGAAAATGGCAGCGGTAACGGGAAGGGACTTAAAAACCGCCCACAGCTGCGTTGACCGCTACAACATGCCTGCGGTCTGCTTTTCCCTCAATGCGGAGGGAGCAAAGAAGTTTGAAAAGGTGACCAGCGAAAACATAGGAAGGAGGTTGGCCATCGTCCTGGACAATGTGATTCAATCAGCTCCTACCATAAACGCCAGAATTTCCTACGAAGGGATAATAGAGGGACAGTTCACCCAGGAGGCAGCCCACGACCTCGCTTTAGTGCTCAGAACCGGTTCTCTTCCCGCGGGGATAAAAATAGTGGAAGAAAGAACCATAGGACCATCCTTAGGAGCTGACTCAATAAGGAAGGGATTAAGGGCCTCAGTTCTGGCCCTTCTTCTTGTTATGGGGTTTATGATTATGTATTACCGCATGGCCGGAGTAAATGCTACCATAGCCCTTTTAATGAACATGATTATAATTTTAGGGTCCCTGGCCCTTTTCAGGGCAGCCCTTACCCTTCCGGGAATTGCAGGAATCGTCCTCACCATAGGAATGTCAGTGGACGCCAATGTTCTCATATTTGAAAGAATAAGGGAGGAGCTTGATATGGGAAAAAGCCCTTTAGCTGCCATAGATGCCGGATTCTCCAGGGCCTTCGTCACAATCCTTGACGCCAACATAACCACGGTAATTGCTGCTATTTTCCTCTTCAGCTTCGGAACCGGCCCCATAAAAGGATTCGCAGTAACCCTGATTCTGGGAATAATAGCATCCATATACACGGCGGTCTTCGTTTCCAAGGCCATTTTTGAACTCCTTTACTTCGGGAAGAGGAAAGTGGAAAAAATCAGCATTTAAGGAGGATGGGAATGCGTTTCTTTAAAAAAACCAACATAAACTTCATGAAGGCCAAGTTCATCGCCTTCGCAATATCCTTGACCATAATAGTAGTAGGCCTGGTTTTCATACAGAAAAACGGGCTCAATTACGGCATAGATTTCGCCGGGGGCACATTGCTTCAGGTAAAATTCTCCCATCCTGTAAAAATAGACAAACTCAGAAATCTTCTTAAAAAGGCCGGGTTCAAGAACGCCGTAATCCAATCGGTGGAAAACTCTCAGGACGAATACATTATAAGAGTGGAAAAAATGGGTACCGGGGAGGAGGAAGAACATTTGAAGATAGCGCAAAAATTGGTAAATCTCTTCATGTCGCCACAGGAGAAGGAATTATCTAAAAACAAACTCAATCTTAACCTTCTTTCCACCGCTGACATAAAGGATCTGCTGGCAAAGGCCTTTCCTGAAGAAAAAGCGAGCGAGTGGGCAAAAAAAATAGCAGAGCTAAAAAAGGAAAGGAAGATAATAAAGAGTTTTGAAGAACTTAAGGAGGCAGGAATACCCACCGCCCCTCTGAATTACCTGAAAGAAAAAACCTTCTTGGGCTCTGTTTCCATAATGAGAGTGGAATATGTGGGCCCTCAGGTGGGAAAAATACTGAAGCACAAGGCGGTCCTTGCCACCGTATGGGCCCTGCTGGGGATGCTCATATATATAGCCTTCCGCTTCAGGTTCCTCTACGGACTTTCCGCAGTCCTCACCTTAGCTCACGATGTCCTGGTAACCTTAGCCTTCATATACTTTCTTAAAATTGAATTTGACCTGAAAATAGTGGCGGCCCTCCTTACCATAGTGGGTTATTCCATAAACGATACCATTGTGGTCTACGACAGGGTAAGGGAGAACTTCCCGATATTCCGAAAGAGAAAGGATATGAGCTTCGCGGACCTGCTTAATCTCAGCATAAACCAGACCCTTTCCAGAACCATCCTTACCTCCGGCACCACCCTTCTGGCCCTTCTCGCCTTAGTGCTCTTCGGAGGGGAGGTAATCCACGGCTTTGCCCTTACCATGTTCATCGGGGTTATTGTGGGAACCTATTCCTCCATCTACCAGTCCTGCGCCTATCTTGACCTCTGGAGCAAAAAATTCGGGACCAAAGGCCTGGTCAAATAATGGGATAAAATACCCAAAACTTGTATTTTTCCTCCCCCTTCTCCTTTGGGCAACCACCTATTACGTTTCCCCCAAGGGGAAAAATTCAAACCCCGGGACCAAGGAAAAGCCCTGGGCAAGCCCTGGATATGCCACAAAGAAAATGAACCCAGGAGATACTCTGATAATCCTTGAAGGGGAATACATCCTTGAAAAATACTGGGATGACATGCTCACCCCTCCTTCGGGAAGCCCCGGGAAGTGGACCACAATAAGGGGGGAGGGAAAAGTTGTGCTTAAGGGAAGGGGGAACCTTTTGGCAGCCATAGACCTGGGTGGGAAAAGCCACATAAAAATAGAAAACCTTGAAATAACAAATTACAACGGGCAGCCCTTCAGGGAAGGAATAACCGCTTGGGAACCCACGAGCCATGTGGAAATTAGAAACCTTCACATACATCACTTAGACGAAATGGGAATTGACCTGAGGGATCCCTCCCACTGGAAAATAATAGATACAAAAATTCACCATTGCGGATTCGGTGCCATAGGGGGACCCACCCCTGCCCAGGGAGGATGGAGGGATGTTCTCATCCAGGGATGTTACCTTGCCTACAGTGGCCATTACTACCAGGGAGGGCCTGGTCCTTCCCCCTATGACCGGCCTGACGGCTTCGGGATAGAGCCCTCCCAGGGACCAGTGGAAATAGTGGACTGCTTGGTGGAGCACAACCGGGGAGATGGAATAGACTCCAAGGCCCGAAGAACTTATATCCACAGAACCATAGTTGCCAACAACTCCTGCGACGGGGTCAAGGTATGGGGAGGAGGGAGCCGGGTGGAAAATGTCCTGATTTACGGGAGGGGCGATGGGGACCCAACCCCAACCCCATGGGCCTCCTTAGTCATAGACCAGGTTGAGGAGGAAGGGGCCGAGTTTAAGATAATAAATGTAAGCATATACGACAGGGATGTTCCAGGAACCTCACCGGTCTATGTAGGCTATGACCAGGCTGTTGGGATAAAAGTTCTTTTCAGGAACATGATTATTTACGGTGGCGATAGACCCGTCTACATAGGACCCAGGGTTCAGTTCTCCATGAACCACAGCGATATTTATATACCTGGCTCTGGGGTTCAAATAATAGTGGGGAGAAGGGGGTTCAGAGCAGGGGAAATTGGAAGATTAGGACAAGGGAATATATCTAAGGACCCGAAATTTATATCCCCTGCCTGGGGAAAGGAGGGGGATTTTCACCTGAAAAAGCAAAGTCCCTGCATAGATTCAGGCACGGCTAAGGATGCCCCCAAGGAGGACCTTGAAGGGAATTCAAGGCCCTATGGAAAGGGGTATGACATGGGAGCCTACGAATACGGCTCAGGAAAGGAAAATAAAAAAATCCCCCCCTTCTTCAGAAAAAGAAAAAAAATCCACTAATAACTTATAAAAAAGCAGCAGGAAGGAAGAAGCGGGTTTGAATTCGAGATTCGTCCTCCCGGATAAGTCGCATTGTCGGCAGGAGCGGGAAAAAGGAAGCGGGTTTGAGATCGAGATCGGCGTGCACCGGGATGGCGAGGAACTGGTGACCGAAAAGTGGTTGTCGCGGACTTTT
>JALXBI010000038.1 GCA_026991555.1 Candidatus Aminicenantota bacterium | reverse complement strand
CAATAAGGAGATTAACCTACAATTCGCAGTTCTAAGACTCAGAGATGCTTACAAATACGGTTTTACCGGTTCTCAAGAGAGATATGATTTATGGATGAGGGCTTTTGATGGTTCTCTCCATGTATGGTTTGAAGTGCCGAAAGGTTATGAAGTTGTTGGTTTGATGCCTAGTATATCAAAGCTCAAGATAAAAGCTAAGGATGGAGAGGTTGTAAATGTATATGTGAGGAGTATATATTTGGCATTAAAGAAAAAGGGGACTGATGAAAGAGTAATAGTGTATTCAGGAATCGGAGAGCATAAGTACGGTTTGAATGTCAACTTTGCATTGGCAAGCATATAGGTAGAAGGAGGAATAAACCATGAGCAATGGTCCCAATTTTGATGTATTGGTGGTTGGGAAAAATAGTAAAAAAAATGTAGACCAAACAAAAACCCAACTCTCTAAACTTGAAGAAGAACTAACTAAAAAATTAGATGAGCTTGGAATAGCTGATCCTACTATTATAAACCTCATAAAAACACATCCATGGTTATTTTATTTGCTCTTTCTAAAAACAGAAGATCTAAAAATAGGAGAAACAAAGAAATTCACTCAAGGAAATATTACATTAACAATTACCAGAACTAAAAACGAACAATTTAAACTTTCTTTAGTTACTAAGGAAGATGATGGAAAGAAGAGTATAAAGACCGTAGAAATAAAAAAACCTATAGATAAATTGGGAGAATTGAGAAAATTTATAGAACAAAGATTCTCATTCAAACTAGATGGTGAAAGGGTTTGGATTTATCTAAGTAAAGGAGAGGAAGGAAAGGCAATGGAGCAGGAGAAATGGAAATTCCGCATACCACCAGGATTCCGCAAGGCCCACCCGGATTTGGCTCGGTTTTTTGATTTAAGCAATAAATTCAATATTGATGCGAGATTATGGATTGAGAAGCCAGAAGAAGCGGCTAAGCAGTTTAATTAAAAACGGGACAGGTCCGATTTTAGTCTATAGGGAATAAGGAAATCCTCTCTCTTCTCAAAGCCCACGGCGCCCGCTGAGGCCGCAACCCACCCCCAGCCCTCAGCTCAGAGCTATTCTGGAGTCTCGCCAGCGTGAAGCGTAGAACGTGGGGCGGGTTAAAGATGCTCCACCTTGTAGTCCGCGATGGTCCGATGCTCTGTGGAGAAGTTTATACCCAAGAGCACTATTTCTTTGCCCCTACCCTTGTAAGGCTCATAATAACCCTTGCGTTTTATCTGTTCTATGGCTAAGGCCGAGGATTGGTCGCACTTGAACTCTATTATGTAATACCTGTCGGCTGTCTCAACCAGCATGTCTATCCTTCCCCTGGAGGTCAAAACCTCAGTCCTTACGCCAACCCCTGAGGCAGAGATTATAAGGTAAAATATGGTGTGAAAATACGCCTCATCAACCCGCCCCATCAGGCTATAGGGTATCTCAGAGTATATGCTCTTTATTATCTCTATGGCCCCTGCAATATCCCCCCTCCTCAGTGCCCTCTCCACTAACCTGAACTTGGAGCTTTCCCTTATCCCGGAGTAGTCATAAAACAGGTTCTCAGTGAAGGAGGTTTTTACCTCCTTGTTTGGAAAGCCAAGATGGAAAAGCCTCACATCTGCTTCGTAGTCCTTTATTGTGAGATACCCTGTCTGAAACATCAGTGGGAGGGGACTTAGGTTTGAAAGCTGGTATGTGGAAAAGAGAGCCTCGCTTACCTGGAGTTTTTCGTATTCCGGGATGTAAATATTCTGCTCCTTTATGAGATTTATCAGGAATGTCGGTGTTCCTGTCTCAAACCAGTAGTTCTTTATGCTCCTGTTCCTTAGGGCTGAGAAGAGGGAAAAGGGGTTGTAAACCCTCACATCCTTTGGGGAGAACCTATAGCCGTTGTAATAGTTCCTGAGCTCTTCCCTGAGCTCCTTATGACTTATTCCCTTCTCCTTAGAAAACTCCTCAGTGTAAGGGCTAAGATAGCTGTCCACCTCCTCCTCTGTTATTCCCAGTATCTCGCTGTAGTCCTCCTCCATGGTGATGTCCATCAGGTTGTTAAGCTCAGAGAATATGGAAACCTTGGAGAACTTCGTAACCCCTGTTATGAATACAAATCTCAGCCATCCATTAGCATCAGCGCCCTTTAAAACCCCGTAAAAGGACTTCAACACCAGCCTGTTCTCCTCCGCTATCATGAGCTCCTCCTTCCCCATTCCTATGTGGTCTATTATTGGCTTGTCATACTCGTCCACAAGAAACACAACCCCCTTCTTTCCCTTCTTGTAAAGCTTAAACAGGAATTCCTCAAATTTCTCAGGAAGAAGTTCACCCTCTTTTATCTGCAATCCCTCAGCCTCTGCCCACAGGTCTATCTTCTTCATCAAAGCTTCTTTCAGAACATCCTTATTGGTGTTGGAAATTGTGTTAAAATCAAGCCTTACAACTGGGTATTCTTCCCAGGGGTAGTCGCTTTTGCTGATGTAAAGCCCCTTAAAGAGCTCCTTATTCCCACGGAAAATGTTGTAAAGCGTTGAAAGAAGAAGGGACTTTCCAAACCTCCTGGGCCTGGAGAGGAAGTAGTATTTCCCAGTTGTTATCAGATTGTAGATGCTCTCTGTCTTGTCAATGTAGAGATAGCCCTCCCTTCTCAGGGCCTCAAAATCGCTAACCCCAATGGGCAAATTCTTAAGCTTCCTCATGGGAGAATAATAACACAAACCCCACAGGAGGGGAAGCCGGCCCCTTGCAGGATTTCCTGGCCCTTTGGTCTTGCTAAATTAGGGAAAGGTTTGATTTTTAGCTTTTAGCCCTTAGCCATTAGCTCAGGGCTCGGTTCCAAAAACGGGACAGGCCCGAAAAAGCAAAATTGGGGACAGACCCTAAAAAAAGCACAGGGAAGGGAAATGGTTAATAATCAAAAATCAAAGAAAGAGAAGGAATACCGCTACGACAGTATGGCGGGTGTGGGAAATGGAGAGGCTTCCTTTAAGGAGCTCCCCTTCAAGGTAAACTTCAGGGAGGCCGTTTTCCCTTCGCCTTATCTCTATTTTTCTCCAACCGGGATTTTTCCCCAGGGTTTTAATAACCGCCTCCTTGGCGGCAAAGGTTCCTGCAAGGTGGGGCACAGGGTCGGAAAATTTACCGCAGTATTCCACCTCGCCCCTGGTGAACAGCCTATCCCTGAGTTTAGGGTTTGCTTCCAGTTTCTCCCTGAACCTTTCTATCTCCACTATGTCAATCCCTATTTTCATTAAGCTTCTCCTTTAGGGCCAAGGCTGCCTTTTTCCCTACGAGGGAGGATAATTCCTGAAGCGGGGCTTTCCTTATCTCATCCAGGGTTTTGTAATTTCTCAAAAGGGAAAGCAGCCTTTTTTTACCTATGCCCGGAACCTCCTCCAAAACTGTCTTAAATTCCGCCTTCTTCCTGAGTCTACGGTGATAGGTTATGGCAAAGCGGTGGGCTTCGTCCCTTATCCTCTGAAGAAGGGCTCTGGCAGGGTCCCCCTCGGGAAGAACTAAGTCCCTTTCCGGGGTGAATATCCTCTCCTCCCCCTTGGCTAAGGATATTACCTGGCAGCTGAGACCCAGGTCCCTAAGGGCCTCTAAAGCCGCAGAAAGTTGTCCCCTTCCCCCATCTATAAGGAGAAGGTCAGGGAGGGGGTGCTTTTCGTATCTCCTCTTCACCACCTGTTTTATGTTGGAAAAATCGTCGTTCCTCTCATCCAGTTTGTAATGCCTGTAAAGGCCCTTAGCTGGCTTTCCTCCTTCAAAGACCACCACGGAACCCACCACATCCTTTCCAGAAAAATGGGAAATGTCCATGGCCTCAATCCTGTAGGGAACCGAGGAGAGTCCCAGGACCTTCTGCAGGACCTCCTCCCCCCTCTCCTTCTCCACCATGGCCTCGGCCTCCCTCTGCACTGAGGTGGCCAGAAAATTTTCCTCTTCCCCTTTAGGGGTTTCTATGGCAGGGATGGAAGAGTATTTTTCCATGAGAAATTCCCTTAGCCTTTCCCAGCCCACGAAGGTAAATCCCGTGATTATCCTTTCGGGAATCTCAGGGTGCTGCTGGTAAAACTGGGCCATGGCGGTGGCCGGCTCTGGCCCTATGCCCTCTCCCTCGTAGGAAAAGGACTCCCTCCTTCTTCCCCTAATCCTCTCAACCCTCAAAGCCCATTTCCCTCCATGGTAGGCAAAACCGAAAATGTCCACGGAACCGCTCAGGGAATGCTTAGGAGCCCTGGAAAATTCCTCCACTGTAAGCAGAAGATCCCTGAAATAGGCGGCCCTCTCAAAATTCATCTCCTGAGATGCCTTCCACATTTCCTCCTTGAGTTTTTCCCTGGCCTCTTCCACCTCTCCCCTCAGGAATTTAACTGCCCCATCCACCTTTTTTCTGTATTCCTCTCTGCTTATTTGCCCCACACAGGGGGCAGCACATCTTCCAATGTAATAATCAAGACAGGGTCTTTCTCTTCCCTTTTCTATTTTCTCCCTGCACTGTCTTATGCCGAAAAGAATGGAAACCAGCCCCTTAACCCTCCTTGCCCACGAGGCAGGGACAAAGGGCCCGAAATAAAGGCTTCCCTTCCTCCTGGCCCTGCGGGCTATGTAAATGCCGGGAAAATCCTCCCCGTAGGTTATTTCTAAGTAAGGATAGGACTTGTCGTCCTTCAGCCTTATGTTATATCTTGGCTGGTATCTCCTTATAAGTTCGTTTTCAAGGAAAAAGGCGTCCTTTTCCGTGGATGTGGTTTTCCATTCCAGTTCCTCGGCTTCCGAAAGCATTCTGAGAATTCTGGGGTCCTTAGTGGTGAGGTAGTTCCTGAGACGGTCCCTGAGCCTTGCGGCTTTCCCTATGTATATGGGCCTGGAATTCCTGTCTTTGAATATGTAAACCCCGGGGGAAAGTGGAGCCCCTTCCACCTTCTCCCTAAGATTTTTCATAGAAATTTCCCAGCTATAAGGGCAAGGCTCAGAACCAGAAGATTAAGGTTGTATCCGTTTATGGTTTTAAGCACCGCAGGGAGGAATTTCTCCTGGGGCTCGTTCAGATGGGCCTTAGCGTGGAAGGAAGCCGAAATAAGGGGAACTGCTCCCACCAAGACGAAAAGGCTGTACCAGGGGAGTTTACCCGACACTACCCCGTAGATTAAAATTCCATAGGCAAGGATAGTCAGGAAAAGATAAACCAAGGGAGAAGAGCCTCTTCCGAAAAGGTGAATCCACATCCTGCGTCCGGCCTTCCTGTCTGCCTCCTCGTCGGCAAATTCGTTTATAAAAAGTATGAGCATGGTAAGAATTCCCACGAAAAGGGACAAGGGAAGTATGTCCAAGGAAAGGCTCCCGGTCTGGACAAAATAGGCTCCAGCGGTCATAAGAGACCAGGCCAAAATTATTGCCAGCTCTCCTAAGTAAAAGTTCACAAGCTTTATCCCGGAATTGTAGGAGAATATCAAGACCACCCCTATGATGCCCATATAAAGCAGGGTATTTCCAGGGAGAATGTAATTGAGATAAAGCCCTATGGCCCCTCCTGCTATTACTAAAAGGATAGAAGCCGCCAGAGCAGAGGATGGACTTATTTTTCCCTCCAGAAGGACTCTGCTTCCCCCGGAAAAGGGAGGAATGGCCTTGGTGTTTGCCTGGTCAGTTCCTGCCCTCCAATCAAAATAATCGTTGGCTATGTTCTCTGCTATGTGCAAAAAGGAGCCAGCCAGAAGGGCTGCTAAGAACTTCCATAGACTGAAAACCCCATCGTGCCATAGGGCATAAAGGGAACCGCTGAGAATGGCCCCTACGGTTACTGAAAGAAATGGGAGTCTGGCCAGTCTAATCCAGTCCTTCATCCTTACCTCCTTCTTCAAAAAGGTTTAGTTGTCTTTTCCTTTTCATATTGTAATATGAGAACACAACTTCCTCAGTGGGGGTTCTTCCGGCTGGATATTTTACGACGACTCCGTTCTCCTTCACCTCCTCTATCCATCCGAGAAATTGGTCCTCCCCTGCCCTTCGGAAGCTCACCAAATTTCCGGGAGAAGGGGAATACCCGGGTCTGATTGGCAGGAGCCTTTCTAAGGGAGCCCAAACCTGCTCCGTTTCTCTGAAATATTCCTGAAATTTTCCCTCCCTGTAGCGTTCCCTTTGAAGGGGACCTCTTTTTTTAACCTCAGGGGATTTTTCCATAAAGACGACCCTGCAAGGAAGCCCCCGAAGATAGGAATCCCAGACCGGATCATTCAGAGGAAAGGCTATTACCAAATCCGGCCTTATAATTTCCATTATGTTGGCCTTTAGTTCAAGGCCATGGGGCACCTCCACGTAACCCGTGGTGTCAACCACCAGCCTTCCTCGCCGGGCCAACCTGCTAACCCCGGCTAAAAATCTCATGGGATACGCCCTGGGGGAAGTGAAACCGTAAAAGAAAAAATGGTGAACCTTTCCGCAGAGGCAGTTCATGGTGGTGGGGACTCCTAAGGTGGATTGGCCCACATCTAAGTCAAGGGCAGAAAACCTGTATCCCCTCCGCCTCCAGCTCTCCGTGATTTTCCCGAAAAGATAGGATTTCCCGCTGTTCACAGGACCTAAGATCAGGATTCGGCGATAAGTTAAAAAGAATCTTAATTGTCCCGTGAAGATTCTCACATTTCATATTGTATCCCTCTTTCTGCCCTTCCCCAAAGAAGAAAATTTTTTCATTTAGGGGACTAAATTGGGGACAGACCCTTTTTATGAACCCAAAGAAGAAAATTTTTTCATTTAGGGGACTAAATTGGGGACAGACCCTTTTTATGAACCAAACTCAAGGGTATATCTGGTGAGGTTAAGGACAGCCCTTGCCAACAAGATTCATGCCCTTTTGGCAAAAAACGGCATCACCGATCCCTACAGTG
>JALXBI010000037.1 GCA_026991555.1 Candidatus Aminicenantota bacterium | reverse complement strand
AGGTAGGGCAGTTCGTCGGCGAGGTGGGTGAAGATGTGGTAGTGGGCGGAGGGGAATTTGATGTATGTGCGGGCGACTCTGGCCATGGGGAAATTATACCAGAAAAGGGTCTGTCCCTAAATATACCTTTGGGCGTGTTTTATCTTTTTAAGGCCGGACGAGCTGGATTTCGTCAGAATTTATAGAAGAATCCTATCCCGAAACTCGGTCCAGAAAAGTTGAATTCCGCTGGCCTGATGAATTTTATGGGCGGAGATGGGGAAGGTTCTGTGGGGGAAACCATGAGTCCTGGGGTTGAGGGGTCTCCTGAGTATTGGAAATAGTATACAGTTCCATGGGTTGTATCGGAAGATGTAATATGGTCCCCCTCCATGTTTTTAAACTTGACCATTGTATACTTTCCTTCAATGAAAACCCCCATTCCCGGGCTTATGTTTAAACCTATTCTTAGTCCTCCCAGAAATCCTGGAGAGGATTTGCTTATTCTAAAGTGGTCGTATCCCCCATCGCTGTAGTCATAATCCATTGAAAACTTTCCTATGAAATAACCTCCTCCCAGGAAGGTATCGATATGACCTATTTCAAAGGGATAAACAAAATGCAGGGCAAGATAAGGAGCGTAGATATCGGCACTGAGGGTTTGATCAGTTTTTATACTCGCGGAAATGGTGCTGGAGGAATATTTGAAGGTAATGTCCCCGCCTTTTCTTCCTGAAACCATCATAAATCCAAGGCCAAGCCCGATGTTTTTGCTGAATAAATACCTGGCCTCAAGCATACCTCCCAGCGTTTTTTTCACCCCTTCCAGCTCTCCCTCAATTTTTGTGCTGTATCCCAGCGAAGAGAAAAGGGCAGCAAAAACCTCATAATAGTCGTTCACCAGCTGGGAAAAAGCATAGTATTCCTCAGGATTAACAAGGGAATATGAAAAATTCAGGCTCAGTTGAAATCTTGAGACCGAGGGGGCCAGGGCTTGAGCAGGTTTGACAGGGGCAGTTGGTTTGGGCTGAGGACGGGGATGTGGTTTTGGAGGAAGGATTACCTTTTCTACTTCAACCCTCACCAGCTTTGCCCAGATAAATCCCACGGTGCCGTCGGCCCTTCTTACCTTTAGCCATGTGCCCAGGTCTTCAAGAACTTCCATTTTTTCTCCAGTCTGGGCCACGAAGAGGATTTCTCCCTGGGTTGAAGGCATTGAGCGGACATTGGCCGTTTTAATGGCCACAGCGTATTTTTTCACCTGAACATTACCCTGGGCCAGGGCAATGCCGAAAATCAGGCTAAAACCCAAAACAAAAAGGAAGAATCTTTTCACGATTCACCTCCCGTTTATTCCCAGTAATTCTTCTATTTATATTTTATGCGGAAATTTTAAATAATCAAGAAGTTTAGTGATTGCTTTGTCTCTTAAGGGATAAAAGTCCCCCTCCTCCCATGAGAACGAGAATGGAGGCCTGAGCCAGGTTCTTCCATTTTATCCCGCCCATTATTGAAAAGGCCAGGAAGACCAGGCCTAAAGCAAGAAGGAAGAAATAAACTCCCCGCATTATTCTTTTGGCCCTTTCCTCGCTCTCTGGGGCTGAGAAATTCCTGTGGAACCACACTAAGCCCAGCATGGAGGCTATGGCTAAGGCTACGAATATTCCCCAGAAAATTCTTATTTTAAAGGCCGCGGAGGGGTTTAAGGGCAGAGAGATGTCCCCCGGGGCAACGGGTTCTAAAAGCCTTTTATAAAGGAAAGCGCCCAAATTGCTCCCCACCAGGCTCCCTATAACTCCGTAGAGGAAGGCATAGCCCATGTAAATGGCCACCCTATCCTTTGGAGCTACCAAGCCCACATAACTGTAATACTTGGGATGGGCGGTGATTTCCCCTATGGAAAAAATAACCACCCCTAAAACAAAGAGCCAGGGATTGGTGCTGAGGGCAAATAGGAGGAATCCTAAGCTCCCTATCAATATGCCCGAGGCCATAACCGGAAGGGGTTTCAGTTTTTTTAGCGCCCTGCTTACCGGCACCACGAAGAGGATAACGGTGGCGGCGTTTAATACGGTAACATGTTCGGCATCGAATTTCAGGTGTATTCCTAAGGAGGCCATAAATTCGTTTATGGGAGTCCTGTTTACGAAATCCCTGAGGTAAAGGAGAAGGGTTCCGTAACTCTGGAAATAGACCACCCAGAAACAGGAGTATATAAGTAGCATGAGCATGAACCGTGAATCCCTCAGAACATCCGCCGCCTGGGATAACCTCTCCTTTAGAGAAACATTGTCCTCCTTAGAGCTTATTTCCCTGAAAAGGAAAACAGTGGGAAGCAGCATGAGAAAAGTCCAGGAGGAGGCAGAAAGAAACACATATTTCCAGGAAAAACCCTTTACCCAACTTATGAAAAGAGGTGCCAGAAATGCCCCTATGTTTATGCTCCAGTAGTAAAGCCCGAAGCCAAAACCGGAATTTTCCTCAGTGGTGGTCCTGGCTATGGTTCCTGATATTATGGGTTTGAAGAGCCCGCTTCCTGTTCCCACTAAAAGGAGAAAAAGGAAAATAAGACCGTAGGAAGTAACCTGGGAGGTGGCGAAATAGCCTATGGAGAGGAGGGAAAAGGCCACCATGAGCATTTTCCTGTAACCGAATTTTTCCGCCAGGGCTCCACCAATTATGGGCATTATGTAGGTGAGGGAGTAAAAGATTCCCTGGAGAAATCCCACCGCCTCCACATCAAATCTCAGGTGTTTGACCAGGTAAACCGCCAGAACGGAATTCATACCGTAATAGGCCCCCCTTTCAAAGAGCTCCATCAAATTGGCTAACCAGAATTCCCTGGGGAAGCTGTATTTCTTCAATTTACCCCCTGGTTGGTGTATTGGACTATTAAACGGTCCCCTGGCTTTAATCCCTCTCTTTTTACGGTGCCAGCTGGGACCTCAAGAACATATTTTGCCGGCACCCTGGAATTATAGGTGGGACAATTATTTTTGCATGGGGGGGCGTTCTCAACCGTTCCTAAAACCGTGTAGTTCTCGTCCAGCCAGATTATGTCAATGGGGAATTTCATGTCCTTCATCCAGAAGTATTGAACCTGGGGTTGAGGAAAGACGAAGAGCATTCCCTGGTTTTGGGCAAGGGAGGGCTTTCCTGAAAGGCCCTTTTCCCACTGGGCAGGGGCGGTGGCAAGTTCCACAGTGTATATGTTTCCCGAGGGGAATATAACCGTGGCCCAGAGGAGAGCAGCCAAAATTAGGCTCAATTTCCCCTCACCATGGGAACGAAACTCACCGGGATAAGCCTTTTCACTTTCCAGTCCTTCTCGGAGGTCCTTGTCACTAAGTATAAATACTGGAAGGGGGAGCCAGCGGGAAGAACCATTCTTCCTCCGATTTTGAGCTGTTTTTTCAGTTCTTCTGGAATGCTTGGGGGGGCAGCGGTTACTATAATTCCGTCAAAGGGGGCTTCTTCCTGCCAACCCCTGTAACCGTCACCTATTTTGAAGTGGACATTTCTGTAGCCGAGTTTTTTCAATATTTTCTGAGCCCTTAGGCTTAATTCCGGCCTTATCTCCACGGTAAAAACCTCGCAGCCTATTTCCGCCAGTATAGCAGTTTGATAGCCGGAACCAGTTCCTATCTCTAAGATTTTGTCCCCGGGTTTTGGCTGGAGTTTCTCGGTCATGTAAGCTACTATATAAGGCTGGGATATGGTCTGGCCCTCCCCTATGGGAAGGGGATGATCATCGTAGGCCTCGGGCCGAAGGTCCTTGGGAACGAACTCTTCCCGGGGAACCTTCAGCATGGCCCTGAGGACCAGAGGGTCCTTTATCCCCCTGGCCTTTATCTGCTCCTCCACCATTTCCCTTCGCAGTTCCTTGTAGGGGTCCATGCCTTTAATAGGACCTGGCAAAATAAACAATGTGCTTAGCAGGGCGGCCACAGACAACGCATTTTTTCCCTTCCACATTTTCACCCTCTGGGGGTATCAGCCTTATGGTGGCCTTTGTTTCTTCCTTTACCTTAAGTTCACACTCCTCATTCCCGCACCAGGGAGCCACCACGAATCCCCTTTTCTCCTCAAGGATTTCCTTCATCTCCTGGTAATCCTTTGCTTCCCTGGTGTTTTCAAGGGTAAAGGCTTCGCTTCTTAAGAACAGGTCTTTCTGTATCCGCCCCAGGACTTCCTCTGCACGGTCCATAATGGAATTCATGGGGACGGGGATTTTTTCCCTGGTATCCCGGCGAACGAATACAACCTGGTTCTTCTGAATGTCCTTAGGACCCAGTTCAATCCTCAGGGGGACTCCCCGGAGCTCCCATTCGGCGAATTTCCATCCAGGGGTATACTCCTCCCTGCTGTCGTAAACCACGCGGAATTTTTCCCTTAAAGAGGCGAATATGTTTTCTCCCTTACTGAGAACCTCATTCTTGTCTTTAGCCTTGTAAATGGGGACTATGACTATCTGGTGGGGGGCCACCTTAGGCGGGATTATAAGGCCGTCGTCATCCCCGTGAACCATAACCGTGGCTCCTATAAGCCTGGTGGAGACCCCCCAGGATGTCTGCCAGGCGTATTTCAATTGCTGGTCCTTGTCCTCAAATCTTATTTCAAAGGCCCTGGAGAAATTCTGACCTAAATTATGGGATGTTCCTGCCTGCAGGGCTTTCCCGTCGGGCATAAGGGCTTCCACGGTGTAGGTGTAGAGGGCCCCTGCGAATTTTTCCCTGTCGGATTTTCTTCCTGCATAAACCTTTATAGCCAGGTCGTTTTCTATGAAATCCTTGTATATGTTTAAAATCCTTAGAACTTCCTCCTGAGCCTCCTCAAAGGTTGCGTGGACGGTATGGCCCTCCTGCCAGAGGAACTCCGTGGTTCTCAGGAAGGGCCTGGTCACCTTTTCCCACCGAACCACATTGGCCCACTGGTTTATCAGTAGGGGGAGATCCCTCCAGGACCTTACCCACTTGGAATACATGGCACAAATTATGGCTTCGGAGGTGGGTCTTACTGCCAGAGGTTCCTGAAGTTCCTCGCTTCCGCCCTTGGTTACCCATGCCACCTCAGGGGCAAAACCCTCCACATGCTCTGCCTCCTTTTTAAGGAAGCTTTCGGGGATGAAAAGGGGGAAATAGGCGTTTACATGGCCTGTTTCCTTAAACCTTCTGTCCAGCAGCCTCTGTATGTTTTCCCATATGGCGTATCCGGCGGGTCTTATAACCATCATGCCCTTCATTGGGGCATAATCCGCCAGCTCCGCCTTTCTTATCACTTCAAGATACCACTGGGAGAGGTTTTCCGATTTCTTGGGAACTTCCTTTACCAGTTTCTCCTCCATTTTTTCCTCCTTTTCCTGGAGATTATAAAAACAAAATGAGTTCAAAGCAAGGATTGACCTTATTTTAGGGTTTTTGTTACCATTAAAACATGTTCCTGGTTCTGAACTTTCTGGTCGCCTCCCGTCCCAAATCCATTGCTTTAAAACCAGGGGAATATAAAGTGGGAAGGGATGAGGAGGAAAACGACATAATTCTTACGGAATTTACCGTATCCAGAAAGCATTGCCTTCTTTTCTTCAAAAAGGGAACCTGGTGGATAAAGGACCTCAAGAGCAAAAACGGTGTTTATGTCCAGGGTAAAAGAATAAAAGGAAAGGAAGAGCTTAAAAACGGCGTTAAAATTCACATTGGCTCTATTCCTGCGGAGGTGAGGCTATATTCTCCCAGGGATTACCTTGAAGAGGGCCTCACACAGCTCCCGGTAAGGGTTAATCTGTGGGAAGATACGGTTTCCCTTTCTTCCTCCGGAATTATAGAAAAAACGGTAAAGGAAAACCTCCTGCGGCTCATGGAGAACATGGACTCGCTTCCATCCTTTGAGCTTGAGAATCAACTGTGGGACATACTCACCATGGTGGGAGTTGAAGGTTTCGGTGCTACCCTTATCTCAAGGGGTGAGGTGGCTGAATTGCTCTCCTGTAATTCACCCGGGCTTCTTTCCATCTATTCCGGTGAAAACCCGGAGAAGTATTTCCAGAAGGAATTCAAGGGAAAAATTCTTACCAATGTCCCGCTTTCAGGAGCTTCATTCTTTTTAATAACCTCTTCTCCACCCCCTCCATGGCTGCTTTCTATTTTAAAACTGGTGGTAAGATACTTGGCCCTGATGAGAAAGTTCTCCCATATAGATATGGGGGAAAAGGATGAATTAATAAATGGGGATAGCCCCTTTCCCAACACCCCCATTGTTTTTGAATCCCCTGAGATTAAGAGGGTTATTGAACAGGTAAAGAAGATTGCCTCCTTAGAAGGTAATGTGCTTATAGAAGGGGAGAGCGGGGTCGGAAAGGAAATAATTGCCCGGCTCATCCATATATGGAGCCCCCGCCATTCGGGAAAATTCGTAGCGGTTTCCGTTCCAGCCATACCTGAGAGCTTAGCGGAGAGCGAGCTTTTCGGGGTAAAAGCAGGTTCGGTAACCGGGGTGGTGGGAAGGAAAGGCAAGTTTGAGGAAGCCGACGGGGGCACCCTTTTCCTGGACGAAATAGGGGAAATACCCAATTTCCTTCAGGTTAAACTCCTGAGGGCTGTGGAAACCGGAGAGGTTGCTAAAATAGGCGAGAACATGCCTGTAAAGGTGGATGTCAGGGTCATTTCCGCCACCAACAGGGATCTTGAGAAAATGGTTAGGGAGGGAAGGTTCAGGGACGACCTTTACTTTCGCCTGGCGGAATTCAAAATAAAGGTTCCACCTCTGAGGGAGAGGAGACAGGATATAATCCCGCTGGCAGAAGCCTATGCCCGCCAGTTTTCCAAAATAATGGGTAAAACCTTTGTGGGAATAAGCGAAAAGGCCCGGGAAGCTCTCCTTTCCTACCCCTGGCCAGGGAACATACGGGAACTTAAGAACCATATAAAAACTGCTGTGTTGAACATGGGGGATGATGGAATAATTACGAGAAGCTGCCTTTCCCTGCCATCCCATCGTCAACCCCACGGAGAGCTTGAGAGGAACGAAAGGGAGACCATATTGAAGGTTCTGGAAAGGACCAACTGGAATAAGACCAGGGCCGCAAAAATACTGGGGATTTCCCGCCAGGGGCTTATAAACAAAATGAAGAGACTGGGGATTAAACCCAGAGATTGACAACCCCAGCGGGCCCTCTTAGAATTACCCCTTATGGGTAAAAGGCTTTCCTATGTGATAATCTTTCTCCTTTCCGACTTCCTTCTGGATTTCGTGCTGAGAGGACAAACTTCCTTTTTGAAGTTCGCAGCAGGAGCTGTATTCCTTCTGGTCTTCTTTTTCATGGGAAGGCAGATTCTCTCCCAGTATCAGACTGCCTCAATTCTTTTCGGCATTTTTTCCCTGGCGGTGGCCTATTCCACCTTTCTGTCGACAACCAGTATATATTACAGCTTCTGGTTTAATTCCCTGCTGGGCCTTCTCCTTGCCTCGGTTTTATCCTGTATTCTTACCCTTAAACCTGCCCTCAGCCTCAGATATTTAGCATTTCTTACCCTACACGGCTCAATTTTTATTGTGGCCGCCGGCCTGCTTATAAATTCCTTCTGGGCCAGGCGGTGTTATCTTCCCCTTCACAGGGGAATAGAGGTAAATTACTGTCATCCCATTGAACACAACAGGGTTCTTGAAGCCAAGGAGAAATTTCCCTTTCCTTTAAAACTTCTGGATTTCAGGGTGGATTATTACTCCAGGCCCTTAGTTCTCGGGGTTTTTCTGAGACAGGGGGATAAATTCAAAATTATCAGGACCTTTGAGCTAAAGAAGGGGAGGGAGTATTTCGGTCTTAAGTTTCAGGGTTTTGAAGAAAGCGAGATAAGGGTTAAGGAATTCTGGGGGGAAGGGGAAAAGGGAAGGGCCCCCTTAGGGAGAATTTCCCCCCGGGGGTGGGTCTATTCCCGCCAGGCCTTTCCAGGGATGATTGCCATCGTGGACGGAAAGGAAAGGAGGTTTTATTTACCGGAGAAGGGGCAGGCCATCGTTCTTCCCGACGCTGTGGTGATAATAGAGGATTTTTATCGGGAAATCCCCGGACACAATATGGAGCTCCCCACCTTAGCTCTAAGGGTTTACTCGGCCAGTGGCCAGGGGAGAGCCTTTCTGCCCGAGGGTCCTAAGGGAATTTCCTTGGGTTCTGCGCATCTCTTCTATTCCCTGTCCCAGGAAATGCCGCAGATTTTGTCCCCGGCTGAAGTTTTCGTGCAGGAAAAAACTGTAAAATTTTACCGGGCTGAATTTCTTTACCAGGGAGAACCCGTGGAGCTCCTTCCCTTTGAAGAGCCCTATGTGGCCGGGAAATTCGCTTTTCGCCTTTTCAGGGCTCCATCACAGGAACGGGAATACATTTCTATAGTTCAGGTGCCGGGCAGGAAGATGAAGCTCAGGGTTAACCATCCGGAAAATTACAGAGGTTTTCTTTTTTATCAGAGCGATTACAATCCTTCTGACCCGGATTTTTCCGGAATAATGGCCGTTGGGGAGCCGGGTTCTCCTTTCCTGTATCTGGGTTTCATCCTAATGGCTCTGGGGGCAATACTTACCCTGGTTTATCGGAGGAAGCAGTGGAGCTGATTTATTACAGGATTATAAGTGAGGGCCCCCTTTTCTGGGGCAGCATAATCTCCTTCCTGGCCTCAGCGGTGTTCTATCTTTCCTCAGTGGGGAGGAGAAAATACAAAGCCCTGGCCAACGTAACTTTCCTCTTAGGCTTTTTATTGCTCACCCTCTACATAATCCTTGCCTGGGTCGGTTCGGGACAGCCCCCCTTTAAAACCATGTTTCAATCCCTGGTTTTCCTTATCTGGAATGTAACCCTCATTTACTTCGTGCTGGAAAAAAGTGAAAACCTGTATTTTCTGGGAGGCCCCACCTCCTTGTTTAACAGCCTGGTTCTGGTCTTTTCGGTGATTTTCGCCGACCTTATTAAAGTGAACCTTCCCCCGGCCCTCCGCTCCGCCTGGTTCGTTCCCCATGTTGTGCTTTATTTCGTGGGATATTCTTTCCTGTTCATAGGTTTTCTTATGAGCGTGCTTTTCCTGTTTTTCCCTTCAAGGAAATACCTTGGGGAGAAGCACTGGAGCGGCCAGAGATGGAAGGATTACGACCTTTTTTCTTACAAAGCCATTCTTTACGGTTTCGTTTTCCTTACCTTAGGACTTTCCGTGGGGGCAATATGGGCCAAGGGGGCATGGGGGGCCTTCTGGAGCTGGGATCCCAAGGAAAACTGGGCCCTTATAACATGGATGGTTTATCTGGTTTATCTTCACATGAGATATGTTAAGGGCTGGAAGGGCAAGAGGGCTGCCTGGCTGGCCATCCTCGGTTTTCTGGTAGTGGCAATGACCTACATGGGGGTTAATTATCTTCCTTCAGCGGCCTCAGCTCTCCACGCCTATCAGTGAGTCTATTTCATCTGTTATAAAAGAAAACTCCCGGCATTCTCCCATGTATTCCCATCTTCCCCACATCCCTGTTGATATTATTCCCTCTTTTCTCAGCCTTTCCAGAATCCCATCCCTGAACATGTAAACCTCCAGGGTCGGAAGGGGAAGATAGGTTTCCGAAACCGTTGCTCCAGTGGGCCGGTTTGAAATAAGCCCGGCTTCCACCAGAAGGCTGGCTATACTCTTGATATCGGCTTCTTTGCCTGGAATTTCAAGTATAACGCTTTGGTCTATAGAAAATATTTTTATAAAGGGAAAGGGAGACAGAGGGAAATAAAGTTTGTGATAGGTAAGGGAAAGGGAAGCGGTGAATTTCACCACCTTTCTGGGGGATTCCCTTAGAAGTTCCCTTCCTAAGGAGAATATGTTTTCCCGGGGGATTAGCAGGCCAAGAAGTTCCTTTAAGGGAATAAAGGAAATGAGGAGGTCATAGGTTTCCTCTCCCACGCTCGTCCTTAAGCTTTTCTCCCGGTAATTTATCTCAACCGCTCTGGCCTCTATGGTCTCTACAGGAAGATTTTCCACAAGCATTTTGATGCTCTGGCGGGGAATTATCTCAGGAGGCTTATAGTTTAAATTTTCCAGTTTTCCCTGGGAGCCGAAATATATCTCCTCGGGATTGGGTCTGGGATTTAGAGCATCTGCCCAGCTGTGGGAAAGTTTCCCCAGGGGAATGCCCCATAATTTAGTATTGTAAGGAAGGAAAAAAAGCTCTGACATGGCCTTTCCAAAACGATAGAGGAACCATTCCTCAAGATTTCTTGCCCCGGAGTAGCTGGAATGGTAAGCGTTTATGTAGTCCCGAAGCAACTCCATCTTGGCCCTCTGGGGCAGGGGATAGAAGAAAAGCTGGAAGGGATAGGGTATTAGTTCCTTGCCTATGGAGATGGCAGCCATCTGCCCTTCGGGTGCAAGCTCAGAAACCCGGGGAATTCCGGAAAAACACGAATATAGGGAAAAGGGATCGGGCTTTTCAGGAATCGGATGAAGGATTAGCCGGGCTCTAAGTTTGTAAGCGGTGAATAAGGCCCAAGGGGTATTCCCGAGAACTATTATCTTCAATTGCCCTCCGTATTTCCCATGTAGAAAAAAAAACTCTTCCTGCTATAATTATAATTGACAAAAGAAAATCTTTTCTATTAAATTTATATCGGAGGTGATCATGAAAAGATTCTGGGTATTGCTTCTGGTTTTTGCCATCGTCTTTCCTGCGATGGCAACCACGAAGATTATGAGATTGGGTCCTCACCCATTTTACAGGAGCAAACACCTTACTCCTCAGGACCTTTACAAGATAGCCATTGACTTCGCCGGAGATGTGAAGATAGGGTTTGAACAGGCGGGTTACGGTGATCTCTATCTTCCATTCCTGGACCAGTTAAAGACCGCCAAGGTTGAGGAAGGGGAAATTCAGCCCGGAACCCACATTGAGTGGATGCTTTTCCGCAAGCACAGGAAGGTGCAGGTTATTAAAGATGCGGTCTGGGCAGGAAAAAAGCCCATTAAGGTTTACAAGGTAACCATCTATCACGACCTGAAGGCCTATCACTTTATAGTTCCTCTCATCTGCGGAAACATTTCCCTTCAGTCCGTGGAGGAGCTTCCAGCGCCGGTTTGTGCCCTCAATGTATCCCCATCCAGGGTTGAGATCAACAATCCTGTGACCCTTGACCTTTGCGGTTCCCAGAACTGGGTGAAGGGCGTGGTCAAGGTTATGAAGGATGGAGCAGAGGTGGCGAAGGTTGAAGCTACCGCTTCCAATTGTAAGGTTTCCTACACCGCCACCCAGCCCGGTAATTACACCTTCTCCGCCACCGTTTACGACGAGCACGGCTTTGCTTCCTCCAACGGTTGCTCCGCTGCAGTGGAATACTGGAAGAATCAGCCTCCGGTCTGCGACCTTAAGGTTTCTCCCACCACTGTTCTTTCCGGTGAGGAGATAACCTTAGATGCTTCCGGCTCCTCGGACCCCGAGGGAAAGCTCATCGGGGTGAAGTTCATCCTCAAGGACGAGAAAGGGAATGTGGTTTCTGAGAAGACCGTCACCGAACCTCCCTATGTATACAAGATTAAGCCCACCAAGGCCGGTTCCTTCGTGGCTGAGGTTATAGCCGAGGATGACCACCATGTAACCTCTGCCTCCTGCCAGAAGGCCTATGAGGTTCTCAAGAGGGGATTCTTCGTGGTGGAGACAGGTCTCCTCTCCCAGTCCGATCCAAGGCTTTTCATACCCTTCAGGGCAGGCTACGAATACAGGATAAACTACAACTACAGGGTAACCGGTATCGTTGGTTATAACTTCAAGGTTAAGAAGATGTATGATCAGGAAGACTACGGAAACCCCATCACCGCAGACCTCCTCTTCTCCTATCATCCCACCAATTATTACTTCGGAATCGGTGTGGGTGCCTGGATCGTCAGCGGAGACAACAAGGGTGACATAATCGGTAAGGTGGGTTACGGATTCTATTCCACAAAGACCACTGAAGCCTCCCTGTTCTTCGAGGGCAGACTTCCCTTCGTGGAGAGCAAGAAATCCGGTGAAGTAAGGCTTCTCTTCGGTATAGGAGTCAGGTTCTAAGATAAAAATAAATCGGAGGGGGGATGCTACCCCCCTCCCTTTTGTTAATTAAAATGGAGATAGTAATTTCGTTTGTCTTTGTGCTGGCCATTTCCCTGTCCATGTTCTTTGCGGGAAAGATTTTCGGACCTAAGGGGGAGGCCCCTGACAAAAAGGAGCCCTTTGAGTGCGGAGTTGAGCCCCTGCAGAAGGGAGTCCCAAAAAACTTCTCGGTTCATTACTTCAGGATTGCCCTTTTATTTCTCATATTTGACCTGGAGCTGGCCTTTCTCATTCCCTGGGCACTGGTTTTCAGGGAAAATCCAGGCTTTTATTTCCTCATTATGATAATATTCCAGGCCTTCATAGTTCTTGCCTTAGTTTACGCATGGAAGAAGGGTGACCTCCAATGGGAAAGATAAGGGAGGGAAATTTTATAACCACCACCGTGGAAAGCCTGGTGGGATGGGCCAGGAAATATTCCATTTTCCAGTATCCCTTCGTTACCGCCTGTTGCGGTATGGAATATATGGCCACTGCAGCCTCCCATTTTGACATTGACCGTTTCGGGGCAGGGCTTACCAGGTTCACCCCCCGCCAGGCCGATGTCCTTTTCGTGGTGGGAACTATTTCCCACAAGCTGGCCCCTGTCCTCAGAAGGGTCTATGAGCAGATGACAGAACCCAAGTGGGTGGTGGCCTTCGGAACCTGCACCATAACCGGCGGATTATACGATAATTACGCAGCGGTTCAGGGTATAGATGCCATAATACCGGTGGACATATACATTCCAGGCTGTCCTCCGAGACCGGAGACGGTTCTTGATGCTCTGATGAAGCTTCAGGAAAAAATCCAGAAGGAAAAACAGAAATGGGCCTTGACCAGGAAATAGAGAAGGAGTTTTCCTTAGAAAGAATAGAGACCGCAGACGACATCCCCACCTATTATTGCGAAAAGGAGGAACTTCTTCCCCTTATGGAAAAATTGAAGAAGGATTTTGAAATTCTCCTGGACATAACCGCTGTGGATTATTTGGGGAAAAGGGAGAAAAGGTTTGAGGTGGTTTATCTTCTTCTTTCCCTAACTAAGAAGCTCAGGCTCAGGATAAAGGTAAAACTGGACCAAGGGGAGAAGGTTTCCACCCTTTCCTTCCTGTGGAAAAACGCCAACTGGCTGGAGAGGGAAGTTTACGACATGTTCGGGATTGAATTTGAGGGACACCCTGACCTAAGGAGAATTCTTCTGTATCCCGAGTTTAAGGGTCATCCATTGAGGAAGGATTATCCCCTGAAAAAATCCCAGCCCCGTATAGAGCTTTTAAGACCTGAGAGGGAATAATGGAGAAGATGCTCCTGAATATAGGACCTTCCCATCCCGCCATGCACGGCACCATCCAGATAAAGGTGGAGCTGGATGGAGAAAGAATAATAAAGGCGGATGTGGAAATCGGTTATCTTCACAGGGGATTTGAAAAAACTGCGGAGCACAGGACTTATATGCAGGTTCTCCCCTACACCGACAGGCTTAATTATGTTTCCCCTCTTCTAAACAACCTGGCCTACGCCATGGCCGTGGAAAAACTACTGGGGATAGATGTCCCTCCCAGGGCCAAATGGCTCAGGATGATTTTCGGAGAGATTTCCAGGATAACCGACCACCTTACCTGTATTGCTCCGGTAGGAATGGAGCTGGGGGCCTTCACGGTTTTCCTTTACATGATAAAGGCCAGGGAATTTCTCTGGAATGTCCTTGATGCCACCACAGGCGCCAGGCTCACCACCTCCTACATAAGGATAGGGGGGGTTAAGGCGGATGTTCCTGAAAACTTCCAGGACCTTTTAAAAAAGGCCCTGCAGGAGACGAGAAAGGCGGTAAAGGATGTCCACGGCCTCCTTTCCAAAAACCCCATTTTCCTGAAAAGGACAAGGGATGTGGCGGTGGTAAGCCAGGAGGAAGCTTTAAGTTACGGTTTTACAGGCCCTGTGCTTCGCTCCACCGGTTATTACTACGATGTTAGAAAGGCCTTTCCTTACCTCTATTACGACCAGGTGGATTTTGAAGTCCCCTTAGGAGAGAGGGGCGACAATTACGACAGATACATGGTCAGGATGAAGGAAATAGACCAGAGCATAAGAATAATTGAGCAGTCCTTGGAGAAAATGGAAAAGGGGCCGGTAAGGAGCGAGGATGAGGTGGTGGAGGCCTACGAGGCCATAAAAGCCTCCCACGAAGGCAAATATTTAGACGGAAAACTTAAATTGGGTCCCAATTTGGAGGGAATGGAAAAGGAGGTTTATTATCAGATAATGGCCAAGGTCCCTCAATACATTCTCCCACCCAAGGAAGACCTTTACAGGACCATGGAGGGTATGATCAGGCATTTTAAACTCATAATGAGCGGGCACGGGCTGCAGCCTCCTGCCGGGGAAGTTTATGTTCCTGTGGAGGGAGGAAACGGGGAGCTGGGATTTTACATAGTAAGCGATGGGGGAGACCGCCCCTACAGGCTCCACCTCAGGGCCCCTGTTTTCTCCATAATGTCCGCTTTGGCAAAAATGATAGAAGGCCATTACATAGCAGATGTTATTCCCACCTTTGCCTCCATAAACATGATAGGAGGGGAGCTGGATAGATGAAGGAGATAAGTCCCAAGGCAATGGAGAAGATAGAAGCCCTTATTAAAAGATATCCTGTGAAGCGTTCTGCTCTTCTTGAGGTTCTCCACATAGTCCAGCAGGAGTGGGGCTACATTGACCAGGAAGGGGAAGAGACTGTGGCGGAAATCCTGGATTTGGAGCCTGTGAGGGTTCACGAGGTGGTGAGTTTCTACACCATGTATGAGAGAAAACCTGTTGGTAAGCACATAATAAGGGTTTGCAGGAACCTCACATGCACCCTCATGGGAGCAGAGAGCCTGATTTCCTACCTCAAAAGGAAACTCAAGGTGGACGAGGGGGGAACAACATCGGACGGAAGGTTTACCTTGCAGACCGTGGAATGCTTGGGAGCCTGCGAAATTGCCCCGGTAATGCAGGTAGACGGGGAGTTTTACGGGAACCTTACCCCGGAGAAGATTGACAGGATACTGGAGGAGATGAAGTGAGCCTGGTCATCACTCCCTGGTTCGGAAAGGTAAGCATTGATGATTACATAAAAGCCGGTGGATACCAGGGCGCCAGGAAGGCCCTTTCCATGAGCCCAGAGGAAGTTATAGAGGAGGTTAAAAAATCCAACCTCAGGGGAAGGGGTGGGGCTGGCTTTCCCACGGGCCTCAAGTGGTCCTTCGTTCCCAAGGAGAGCACGAAGCCCAAATACCTCTGCGTAAACGCAGACGAGGGTGAACCCGGCACTTTTAAGGATAAATACATAATAAAGGAGGCTCCTCACCTTCTCATTGAAGGGGTAATAATTGCCTCCTGGGCAGTGGGAATAAACACCGCCTTCGTTTACATAAGAGGGGAATACGGAAAATTCGCCCTGCTCCTGGAAAGGGCCATAGAGGAAGCGTATGAAAAGGGATTTCTTGGCAAAAATATTTTCGGAAAGGATTTTTCCTTGGACCTTTTCGTTCACCGGGGAGCCGGTGCCTATGTATGCGGTGAGGAGACAGCCCTTATAGAATCCTTAGAGGGAAAGAGAGGAAACCCCAGAATAAGGCCTCCTTTTCCCGCTACCATGGGGCTTTACAATTGCCCCACGGTGGTAAACAATGTGGAGACCTTAGCAAACCTTCCTGCTATTATAACCAAGGGAGGGGAATGGTTTGCCTCCTTAGGGGTCGAAAAAAGCGGTGGAACCAAACTCTTTGCGGTAAGCGGGCATGTTAAAAAACCGGGAATTTACGAACTTCCCATGGGCACCTCCCTCAAGACCCTTATTTACGAGTATGCCGGAGGAATAAGGGAAAACAGGAGGCTGAAAGGGGTTATTCCCGGAGGAAGCTCCTCCCCCATTTTGAAACCCGAGGAGATAGATATTCCTTTAGACTACGATTCCCTGATGAAGGCAGGTTCCATGCTGGGTTCAGGAGCGGTTATTGTCTTAGATGAGACCACATGCATGGCCAAGGTTCTTCAGGTAATTACCCGTTTTTACGCCCACGAAAGCTGCGGCCAATGCACTCCCTGCAGACAGGGAACGCCGTGGATGGCCAAGATTGCAGAAAGGATTGTAGCGGGAAGGGGAAGGGATGGGGACCTGGACCTTCTCGTTGATATAGCCAGGTCCATGATGGGAAAGACCATATGTCCCTTGGCGGACGCTGCTGCCATGCCGGTTATTGCCATATGTGAAAAATACAGGGATGAACTTGAAGAACACATAAGGGAGAAAAGATGCCCGGTGGAAAGAGAATAAAAATAATCATTGATGGCAGGGAAGTGGAGACCGAGGCGGGAACCCTCCTTATAAAAGCCGCTGAGGATGCAGGAATTTACATACCGAGACTCTGTTATCACGAGGGACTCCGCCCCGACGGAAACTGCCGCATGTGCTTGGTGGAAATAGAAGGCCTTCGCAAACCGGTTCCTTCCTGTATGACCCCGGTAAGAGAAGGAATGGTTGTCAGGACCAATACCCCTGCCCTTCAGGAGCACAGAAAGAAGGTCCTTGAGTTTATCCTCACTTCCCATCCCATGGATTGTCCCATATGCGACCAGGCCGGAGAGTGCGTTCTTCAGGATTATTATTTTACCTACGACTTAGAGGACCGGCGGTATTTGGAGGATAGGGAAAGGAAACCCAAGAGGGTGCATTGGGGTAAGAACCTTATTTACGATGCGGAAAGGTGTATCCTCTGCCGTCGCTGCGTTCGTTTTCTGGAGGATGTTACCAAAACCAGAGAGCTGGGGGTTTTTGAAAGGGGGATACATTCCTACATCGGTCTTTTTGACGGAAGAAAAATAGAAAACAACTACTCCGGAAACCTGGTGGACATATGCCCTGTGGGTGCCATAACCGACCTGGACTTCCGGTTTAAAATGAGGGTCTGGTTCT
Source organism: Candidatus Aminicenantota bacterium (assembly GCA_026991555.1). Lineage (GTDB taxonomy): Bacteria > Acidobacteriota > Aminicenantia > S016-38 > S016-38 > JALSNJ01. The sequence continues at coordinate 5,585 of JALXBI010000037.1, read as the reverse complement.
TAGATAGGACTCCGTCCATCTGTCCCTTCTGCGGCCGGGGTTGTAATATTGAAATTCACACCAATACCGACAGGCTCAGGAATCGCTTTTCCTCCCAGAGGGTTTTCAGGATAAAACCCAGGAAGAGGCCGGATGTGAACGGATGGTGGATTTGCGACGAGGGCCGATATTCTTATAAATTCATTGATGAGGGGAGAATTCTTCATCCCCTGTCCAATGGAAGGAAAATAACCTGGGAGGCAGCCGGGAAAAAATTGAGGGAAATCATCGGGAAGGAGGTCAGGGTTTACCTTTCCGCCTGGATGAGCAACGAGGAACTTATTTACTGGAAAAGGCTGGCAGAGCTCCTCCAGTGGAAGGTTTCCTTGGTTAAGAGGCCGGACGGTGATGAGGACAAATTGCTGAGGGTGAAGGATAAGAACCCAAATACCACCGGGTCTAAAATCCTTGGGATAAAAGAAGAAAGGGGGAACGAGGAAGTTTCCGTTGTTTTCCATTTTCCGGAATTTGCCCCTGAACACAGGATAAAGATTGGGATTTTCACCAACGAGTTTCCTGATATGGAGAGATGGGAACTTATCCTTCCTGCTGCGGTTTTTGCTGAGAAGGAAGGGCACTGGACCAATTTCCAGGGGAAGCTCCAGAAATTCCAGAAGGCTTTAGAGCCCTTAGGAGAAGCCAGGGAGGAGGGAAAAATAGGGGAATTTTTCGCTGGAGCCTTTGGGATAGAACTTCCCTGGGAAAGGCAGGAAATGGAAAGGGAATTTTTGAAGGAGTATAAAAAATGGTCTGGGTCGTAATAAAGGTGGTGGTTATATTTACCTGGGCTCTTGTTACCGTGCTTTACATAACCCTTCTTGAAAGGAAGGAATCCGCCCTTATTCAGGATAGAATAGGTGCCAACAGGGCAGAGGTCCTGGGTCTCAGGCTCAACGGCCTTTTCCAGCCCTTTGCCGATGCCCTTAAAATGTTTTTCAAGGAGGATTACACCCCGCCCTTTGTTGATAGGCCCTTTTATCTTGCGGCCCCGCTCTTGGCGTTAATCTTTGCCTTGGTTCCTGTAGGGGCAATTCCAGTGGCAGACAGTTTAAATCTTGGAGGTAAGGAATTTTCCCTTTCGGTCATAGGTTCCAATGTGGGGGTGGTCCTGGTCCTTTCCCTGCTTTCCTTAGGAATATACGGGGTGATTCTTGGGGGATACGGCTCCAAGAACAAATACGGTCTTGTTGGGGGAATGAGGGCAACGGCCCAGGTTATATCCTATGAGGTGGCCCTTGGCCTTTCCTTAGTGGGGGTTCTTTTGGTTTTTCCCTCCCTTAACCTTAATGAAATTGTCCACATGCAGAACCGCTATGTCCTTGGGGGCTGGGTTCCCCTCTGGGGCATAATCCTTCAGCCCTTAGCAGCCGCACTATTTCTCATCGCAGGGATGGCGGAAAACAAAAGGGTTCCCTTTGACCTTCCTGAGGGGGAGTCGGAGATAATCGGATATTTCTTAGAATACAGCGGAATGAAGTTCGGGATGTTCTTCGTTGCGGACTTCGTGGAGGTTCTCCTGCTGGCTGGCCTCTTTACCACATTTTTTCTTGGGGGATACAACCCACCCTATCTTTTCCAGGACGGATTCCATTTCCCCTGGGGAGGCACCTGGCTTCTTTCTCCAGTCTGGATAAGACTCATCCAGTTTATAACCTTCAACATAAAACTCTGGATTATGGTCTGGTTCCTGCTTCTTATAAGATGGACATATCCAAGATACAGGTTTGACCAGCTCATGGACCTTGGATGGAAGAGCCTCATCCCCCTTTCCATATTCAACATAATAATAACTTCTGGGGTTATGGCGGTGATAAAATGAGGCTGTTCTGGGAAGCAATAAAGGGATTGGGAATAACTGGTAAACACCTGATAGTCAATCTCTGGAAGTTTTCCCTTTACTATGTGGGGCTCAGCAGGGACAAGGGGGTGGTTACCATTGAATATCCGGAAGAGAGGAGGGAAACTTTTCCCAGGGTAAGGCTCCGCCACAGGCTTTTGCGGAGGGAAGACGGAAGAGTCCGCTGCGTGGCCTGTTTCATGTGCGCCACCGCCTGCCCGTCCCAGTGTATTTACATAGAAGCAGAGGAGGATCCGGAGCATCCCTTGGAAAAAAGGCCTAAGCAATTTTTAATAGACCTGGGCAAATGCGCCTATTGCGGTTTTTGTGTGGAGGCCTGCCCTGAGGATGCCCTCAGGATGGATGTCCACATACCTGAGCTGGCGGAATACGAAAGGGAGAATTTGATCTATGATATTGAAAAACTTACAAAAGAATGATAAAATTCTCAAAATGAGAAAGGTTCTAATTGTTGATGACGATAAAGAACTTCTTGAAGACCTTAAGGCCGAACTGTCCAAGGACAGAAACCTTTACAGGGTGGAATTCGCCCATGACGGAGCCGAGGCCCTGAAAAAACTCAAGAAAGAGGATTACGACCTGGTTATAACGGATATAAAAATGCCTGCCATGGACGGCGTTCAGCTCATAACGGAAATTCTAAACTGCGGAAAATGGACCCATGTCCTGGTGGCCTCCGGAGAAACCACCATGAGAATGATGAGTATGGATAAAATGAGACAGATGCAGAGATTCGGGGTCCTCAATTACATATTTAAGCCCTACCTTCCCAGCAGCCTGCGAAAAATAATCAGAGAAACCCTGGCTAAGATAGACCAGGCGGATACCATTACAGGAATATCCCTTCCCACAGTGCTTCAGATGATGGAGTTAGAGGCGAAAACAGGGGTTTTGAGGGTGAAATCCGGGGGGAAACACGGTGCTTTATTTTTCACCAGGGGCACCCTGGTTGATGCCGTGACCGGGACGAAGACCGGGCTGGATGCTGCCATTGAAATTCTGACCTGGGACAATGTCCAATTGAGAATTGAATATGTGCCCCACCACAGGGAAAGAACCATTAAAAACTCCATAGCTTTTCTTGTCCTTGAAGCGGCGAGAAAAAGGGATGAAAAATAGCCTCTGGGCTGTAATTCTTGCCGGGGGGAAGGGAACAAGATTTGGCACCTTAAAACAGATGGTGAAGCTTAAGGGAAAACCCGTTCTGGAATATTCCCTCGGCAACTTTGAATCCCATCCTGAGGTTCAGGGCATTGTCCTGGTTGTGGCCGGTGAGATCTTTTCCTGGGCTGAGAAGCTTAGGGAAAGGCACAGGAAGATAAAAAAAATTGTGGAAGGAGGAAGGAACCGCCAGGAAAGCTCCAGGGCAGGGGTTCTTGCCTTGGAAGGGGAGGGAATAGTTCTAATCCACGATGCTGCAAGGCCCAACATCTCTAAGGATTTAATTGATAGGGTAGTAGAGGGGGCAAAAAAATGGGGTGCTGCGGTTCCGATTATTCCAGTTACCGATACCATTGCCAGAGTAGGGGAAGGGTTTCTCAAGCAATTTCTTCCTCGGGAAGGGGTTTTTAGGGTTCAGACTCCCCAGGGATTCAGGATTTCCTTGATAAAGGAGGCGCATCTGAGGATTAAAGAGGGGAATTTTCCCGATGACTCCAGCCTTTTTATTGCATCAGGTGTGGGAAAGGTAAGGGCAGTGGAGGGGGAGGAGACAAATATAAAAATCACATATCCTTCGGACCTTAAAGTTCTTGAACAGATTATTTAAAAGTGTAAAAGGCCGGCGGAAGGAAGTAGTATCCCTGGGAAAGCAGAATTTTAAGGCGGGTTATGGCATTCCACCGATTGAGGGTTTCAACTATGCGTTCCCAGAGGGTTTTTCTCTTAGGATAGAATTCCACCGAGTAAAAGGAAATCCCGGCTAAATGGGAAGCTTCCTTTATGGCCTTCTCAATACCACCCAAGCCATCCACCAGCCCGAGATTAAGGGCTTCTTTGCCCAAGTAAACCTTCCCCTGCCCGAGCCTGTCCACTTCCTCCAAGCTCTTTCCCCTTCCCTTTGCCACTCTCATAAGAAATAACCTGTAAAAGGCCCTTAATCTTCTCTTGATAAGCGAGAACTGATGCTCGTCGTATTCGGTATAAGGGCTGTTCCAGAGGGCTGTTTTACTGAAGGAAACATGGTCCTCGTCTATACCCAGTTTTGATAATGCCTTTCCTACGGAAATTTTTCCTCCGATTATTCCTATGGAACCGGTTAGGGTAAGGTCCTCGGCGATTATTTTATTTGCCGGGGCGGATATGTAATATCCTCCGGAGGCGGCGTAGGAAGACATGGAAACTACGACAGGTTTTTTCTTTGCCAATCTCCTTACGGAATTTTCAATTTCCTCAGAAGCAAGGGCAGAACCACCCGGGCTGTTTATCCTCAAAACCACCGCCTTTACATCACGGTCCCTTTCCAGTTTTTTAAGCAGGCTCCTTATAGTATCCGAACCAATAACCCTTCCGGTAAGTGGAAGGTTTCCGCTCCTTCCCATGTTTATGACTCCTTCGGCGAACACCACCGCTATACGATTGGGGGAAAGGGATATGCTCCTCATGTAAGCATATCTTTTGACCCTGACCCTGCTGAGGGAGGGGAATTCCCTTTTTATGACCCCTGGCTCCTCCAAAACCCCATCAAAAAAGGGGGATTTTTTAAATTCAAGCCCCATACCGCCCCCCTCATTGTCCATAAATTCCTGAATTTTATCCGGGGGAATTTTTCTGCTCTTTGAGATTGCGGCCTTAAGCTCGTCCATAATCCCTTTTCCCAGCCTGAGGAGCTGCTCCCTTTCCCACCGGGTCATCCTATCCTCGGTATAGGAATTATAAGCGGTTTTCCAGTTCCCTATGTGGAAAATCTGGGCGGAAATCCCCCATTTTTCAAAAAGCCTCTTGTAGTAAAGCCTCTGGGCCGCAATGCCGTTTATCTCAACGAAGGAGCCGGGAAAGGTGTAAATTTTATCCCCTGCGGTGGCTATGTAATAACCCAGGTCGTTGGTTCCTTCAACGAAGGAAATAACCTTTTTTCCGGTTTTCCTGAAACTTTCCACCATCCTCCTTAGTTCCTCGGCCTTACCCCATCCCATAAGCGGGAATGAAATTTTCAGGTAAAGGGCTCTAACCTTGGGATCGGATTTTGCCCTTTCCAGGGCCCGATAGATTTCCCTTACTGTTATCCCTGAAAAGGGAGGAAAACCCTGGGGAGGGGTTTCCGGAATCTCTCCCATGAGTCTGAGGTATAAATAAGAATCAGAGGTTAAAACCTTTCCCTGTTTCTGTAACAGAAAGATAAAGATGGTAAAGAAAAAGAGGGAAACCGCTACTATTAAAAAAACGAGGAGGCTTTTTTTCATCTAATAAACCATGCCGGAGGTGGGATTCGAACCCACACGGGATTGCTCCCGGGAGATTTTGAGTCTCCTGCGTCTTCCAGTTCCGCCACTCCGGCAGAAATAAAAATAAAGTGGACCAGAGGGGATTCGAACCCCCGACCCCTTGACTGCCAGTCAAGTGCGCTCCCAGCTGCGCCACTGGCCCACTTCGTTTTAATCTTACCACAATCCTTTTCCCTTTTCAATTCCCATTTTAGGGACACCTATAGGAAAGGAAGGGGTGGAGGAATATTAAACCATTTTTCCTC
>JALXBI010000036.1:11648-22751 GCA_026991555.1 Candidatus Aminicenantota bacterium | reverse complement strand
TCGTCGGCGAGGTGGGTGAAGATGTGGTAGTGGGCGGAGGGGAATTTGATGTATGTGCGGGCGACTCTGGCCATGGGGGAATTATACCAGAAAAGGGTCTGTCCCTAAAATTGGTTAAAACCTTACCCCCTTTTTCTTCTCTAATTAGCTCACCTCCTTACCCGGACCAGGTGAACGCTACAGCTTATGCATGGGTCATAGGCCCTCATTATCATTTCTAAGGGAAGTTCCAGCTCCTCTGCCCCCTGATCTATGAGATTCTGAGCCGCTATCCTTATGTACTTCTCCATGTCGTCAAGGTTCTGGGTGGTAGGAATTACGAAGTCGGAATCCTTGACCCTGCCCTCTTCTATCTCGTAATGGTGAATGAGAAGTCCCCTGGGCGCTTCCACGAGACCGGTTCCTGAGCCCGACTGTCTGGAAGGGCCAGCTTCGTAGTAATCCGCCTTCTTTATGGCTTCCACTAAGGCCGGGATTTTCTCCAAGCAGAAAAGAAGCTCTATGGCCTGGGCTATGTTATTGTAATGGGGATTCTTCCACCACCTTTCGTTGTAATACTTCTTAAACCATTTTTTAGCCTCACCGTCCAGTCTCTCGCTCATGAGGAGCATCCTGGCCAGGGCTCCTACGGTGTAGGGTTTTCCCTTATAGCGGCACCTTTTGGCAAAGGAATGGGGAGCCACATACTCGTTGGTGAGGGTTTTGTATTCGTCAGCAGGAAGTTCCGTGCCATCGGAAATTTTTATGGTATCCGCTGCAAAACCATAAGAGCCGTCTTCTGGCCAGACCGATGCAAAGGTGGTTTTTTCTTCCATGTAGTCAGGAATCTCTATTTTAGCCCAGAGGGCAAGCCCCCTTTCTATTTCTGGTATCAGACTGTGGGCCATGGTTGCTATCCAGTCCAAATCCTCATCTGAAGGAAGAGCGCCGAATCCCCCTATCCTCATGTTTTCTCCGTGAACCCTTCTTCCAGCTACTATCTCCATAACCCGGTTCCCATACTTCTTTAGCTCCAAGGCTCCCTTAACTTCCTTGGGAAAAGCCTTCATCATAGATATAGCATCGGGATAGCCTAAATAATCTGGAAGGGCCAGAAGGTAATAATGGAGGGAATGGCTTTCTATCATTTCTCCGTAATGGGCAAGTTTTCTCAGGAGTTTTGTCTTTTCTGACGGTTCAACCCAAAGGGCTCTCTCGTGGGCCCTTATGTCAGAAAGCCGGTGGGAAAGGAAGCATATAGCGCAGATTCTTGAAGTTATGGAAACTGCCTCTTCAGGAAGTTTTCCCCGGACCAGCTCCTCCATGAGCCTTGGCCCTTCAAATATGTCAATCTTGACCTCCTTCACCTTGTTACCTTCCACGAAAACCTCGATTCCCCCGTGCCCCTCAACCCTGGCCACAGGTTCTATAAATACTTTCCTTTCCATTTCATCCCTCCTTGGATTCTAAGAATTTCTTCAATTTCTCTGCTCTCTCCTGCCCACCGAAAATGGAGAACCTCTTAACTATGTCCCCGGTGCTGAATCCCTTTTCTTTAAGAAGGAAGGCTTCAGCCTCCCAGTTTTCCTTTTCTATAGGACCCCAGCAACCAATGCAGGGAATATTAAGGGAGGGACAGATGGCCCCGCATCCTGAATTGGTAAGGGGCCCTAAGCAAATCTCCCCTTTAAGGAGAAGGCACTCGTTCTCCTTCCACTTGCACTCTGCGCAGACGGGAAAATCAGGATGGCGGGGAATTACCCCCTTAGCCAGGAGCCCTGCCAGTTTAAGAAAAGGCTCCTTCTCAATGGGACAGCCTGGAAGCACTGCATCCACCTTTACATATGCTGCAAGGGGTTTAGGGGGAAGGGGCTTAGTCAGGGTAACAGCGTTCTTCTTCCCGTAAACCCTCCTGTACATTTTTTCCCATTCCTGGCCCATGAACATAGCTTGAACCCCACCGTATACTGCGCAGTGCCCTATGGCTACGAGGATTTTTGCCTTCTTCCTTATCTCCTTCAGGTGTTCCAGGTCCTTTTCCGTGGAGACCGAGCCTTCCACAAAGGCAACATCCAGGGAAGATTCCTCATCGGCTGCGCTGGAGGCCATGACGAAGGATTTTATCTCAAAGATATCAAATATCTTTAAAAGTTCATCCTCGCAATTGAGTATGTTTAATTGGTCCCCGGCGCATCCTGTAAGACCGTAAATTCCTATTTTAGGCTTAGCCATTATTCCCTCCTTATATGAGTCCCTTTATGTTTTTAACATCCCAGAGGGTGAAAACAGGACCGTCCACGCATACATATTTGTGTCCCACAACGCACTGGCCGCATTTTCCCATACCGCATTTCATTTTTCTCTCCAGGGTCATGTATATGTTAGCGTCGGGAATTCCGAGTTTAATGAATTCCTCAACCACATATTTATACATGACCGGAGGTCCGCAAACCACGGCAGCAGTGTTCTTGGGATTAACCTTCACGTATTTGAAGAGACTGGTAACAACTCCCTTATCAAAGGGCCAGTTGCCTTCAGGGTCTTCATCCACAGTGAGGTAGCACTGAAAATCCTTCCTCTGCTTTAGCTGGAAGAACTCTTCCCGGAAAAGCATGTCCCTGGGAGTTCTGGCACCGTGAAGGTAAAAGAGCTTTCCGAAAAGGTCCCTGTTGTCTAAGGCGTAAAGGAGAAGGGACCTAAGGGGAGCTGCCCCAAGCCCTCCTGCCACAAAGAGCAGGTCCTTTCCTATCATCTTTTCCACAGGAAATCCGTTTCCAAAGGGACCCCTGAGCCAGATGAAATCGTTTTCCTCAAGCTCAAAGAGCTTAGAAGTTAGTCTTCCCACTTTCCTTATGCAGAACTCGAAAAGTCCCGGCCTTGAGGGAGTGGAGGTTATGGAGAAGGGAGCTTCACCCACGTAGGGCAGGGAAATCATCATGAACTGCCCGGGAGAATAGGTGGAAGTCAGGGGAAAAACCTTTTCCTGGTCGCAAATCCTCACCTGGAAGAAACGAACATCCTCGGTGAGATCGTATTTCCTTACAATTCTTGCCCTATCTGGCATATAAGGGTTCTCCTGTTTATATAAGACTTCATGCATTTTCCACCTCCATTTTTACCCAGAGAGCGGCGGTCTCCTCGTTTTTCAATGCCTTAACCACGGAGACGACGTTTATTCCCACTGGACAGGAAACCACGCACCTTCCACAGCCAGTGCACGCAGGGGATCCGTATTCGCTCATGAATCCCACCAGTTTGTGGGTATACCAGAGCTTAAGCCTTTCGCTTCTCGCCTCGCGGAAATTATGTCCGCCGGCCACCATGGAATATTCCCGGAAAACACAGGAATACCAGAACCTCTCCCTCTTCATTTCGTCTCTTCTCAGGTCGTATTCATCCTCTAAGTCAAAACAGGTGCATGTAGGACAAACCATGGTGCAGGTTCCACAGCTTAAACAGGCTTTCCCCATCTTCTCCCAGATGGGAGAATCGTAGCTGAAGGAAACGATCTCGGGCATTCCGTCCAGGTCAATTTTCAGCCTGAAGGAGGCATCGCGCTTTTTTCTCCAGGAAACATATTTGTGAATGTCCTCCTGGGAAGCCTCCTGCAGAAATTTTTCTACCAATTTCAAGGAATCCTCTCCCCTGGGAGAACCCACCCAGACCAGAAACCTATCTCCAAGATCCGTGAGGAAAAGATCAAAACCCTCGTTCACCGTGGAAGTTCCTGTGGCATAGCAGAAACAGTGCTCGTCTGGGATGCAGGAAAGCCCTACAACCAGGGTAGCTGCCTTGGCCCTGAGATAATAGGGATCAGGATAGAGCCTGGTATAGAACTTATGATAAATGTTGAGGGCGTGGATTTCACAGGGATGCAGGCCGAAAATTACCCGTTTGCGGGGACGGTAATCGTCTTCCCAACGGTTATCCTTAAACTTTAGGGAAGTAAACTTGGACGGAAGAAAGAATTTTTTCGCAGGAATTATCGTCCTCAGAGCCGTCATGTCGAAATCCTCTGGTTTGGCCCTGGCATAAACGAAACTCTCTCCCTTCTTCACAGGGCCCCAGAGCTCGCCGAATCCCTCAAGGCCCCGGAGGAAGGGAATGAGGTTTTCCCTTTTGATCTTAAATAACCTCATAAATCCTCCCTTTAATTATTTTCTAAATTTATTATATTAGCCTGAGTTCAATTTTTCAAGTTTTTATCTGGATTTTCCAAAAAAGGGACAGACCCTAAAATTGAAAAATCGTAAAGTTGACCTTTGAAGAACAATCTGATATTTAATTTTCTTATGAAGATAGGAGAAAGGGATGCCATTATAGTTGTAGATGTGCAGAGGGATTTCTGTCCCGGGGGGGCATTGCCTGTACCGGACGGGGACAAGGTGGTTCCGGTTATAAATTCGCTCCTGCCCTATTTTAAGACTGTGGTATTCACCAGGGACTGGCATCCTCCGGATCACATAAGCTTCAGCGAAGCTCCTCAGTTCAAGGACGGCTCCTGGCCTCCCCATTGCGTGGCCGGGAGCCCAGGGGCAGAATTCCATCCAGAACTTAAAGTTCCGCAGCAGGCCATTATAATAAGCAAGGCAACAGAAAGGGACAAAGAGGCCTACAGCGGATTTGAAGGAACAGAGCTGGACGAAATTCTCAAGAAAAGGGGAATTAAAAGGCTCTTCGTCTGTGGACTTGCTACGGATTACTGCGTAAAAAACACAGCATTAGATGGCGTTAAACTGGGTTATGAGGTTTTCGTGATTGAGGATGCCTCAAGGGGGGTGGATGCCCCTCCGGGAAACCTTGCTAAGGCTATACAGGAGATGCGCTCCGCCGGGGTTAAATTTATAAGGAGCCACGAAATTCATGGATAGATTCTCCTCTGCCCTTTTCACAGATTTCTACGAGCTCACCATGGCCCAGGGCTATTTTCTCCAGGGCATGGGGGAGAAAAGGGCTGCCTTTGAATACTTCTTCAGGTCTTCTCCCTGCGGTTCAGGTTTTGTGGTATTCGCAGGGCTTCAGCCCTTGCTGGGAGCTTTGCAGGACCTTGGCTTTCAGAAGGAGGAAATAGATTACCTGAGAAGCACGGGAAAATTCCGTGAGGAATTTCTCGGCTACCTTAGTAAGCTTCGCTTCTACCTGGACATTTACGCCCCTGAGGAAGGAAAGGTGGTCTTCCCCCACGAGCCCATTATAAGGGTTGAAGGCCCCCTGCTTCAGGTTCAATTAGTGGAGACCCTGGTCCTCAATTACATAAATTTCCAATCCCTGATAGCCACCAAGGCTGCAAGGGTGGTTCTTGCGGCCTGGCCGGACCCGGTCCTGGATTTCGGCTTGAGGAGGGCCCATGGGCCCAACGGAGGACTTTTCGCCTCCCGCTCAGCCTACATCGGGGGGTGTGCGGCAACTTCCAATGTCCAGGCAGGTAAGGAATTTTCCATCCCGGTTTCAGGAACCATGGCCCATAGCTGGGTAATGGGCTTTGCCGATGAACTCTCTGCCTTCAGGGCTTATGCGAAAGTCTATCCGGAAAACCCCATTCTTTTAGTGGATACCTACGACACTTTGAAAAGCGGCCTTCCCAATGCCCTTAGGGTATTTAAGGAAATGAGGGAGAGGGGTTTAAATTTCAGGCCAGGGATAAGGCTGGATTCCGGGGACCTTTACGAACTTTCCTTAAAGGCCCTGAAAATGCTCCGGGCCGAGGGTTTTGAAAACCCGCTAATTGTAGCCTCAGGGGACTTAGACGAGTATAAAATTGAGGGGCTGAAGAAAAAGGGAGCTTCAATAAATGCCTGGGGGGTGGGAACCAGACTCCTTACCTCGGCGGACTGCCCCTATCTCAGTGGAGTTTACAAACTGGCAGCCATTAAGGAGGGGGATACCTGGAAGCCCAGAATAAAACTTTCCTCGGATCCGGCTAAGGTCTCCCTGCCCGGAAGGTGCAACCTGTGGAGGACGGTGAAGGCACCCATGTACGCAGGCGATTATGTAACTCTGGCCGAAGAGGAACCGGAAAGTCCCACGGATGGGAACTTAATCCCCCTTCTTTCCCTTAAAATGCGCGAAGGCGAACCCCTCTATCAGGAGTCTCTTGAGAAAATCAGACAGAGGGTCAGGGAGGAAATTTCAAAACTTCCTGAAGGGGTGAAAAAACTCAGGAATCCGGAAAAATATCCAGTCCGCTATAGCAAAAAACTAATTGCCCTTAAAAAGGAGCTTATGAAAAATGGGAAAAATTAAAAGAATTGGTTTTATTTCCACGAGATTTGCAGGAACAGACGGGGTAACCTTAGAGACAAAAAAATGGGCCGAGGTTCTAAGGGAAAATGGGTATGAGACCTTTTTCCTGGCCGGTGAGCTTGATAGAAGTTTTGACGGGTGTATGAAGGAAGAGGTTTTCCATTTCAAGCATCCGGAAATAAGGGAAATTCAGAGCCACTGCTTCGGGAAAAAGCACCGTCCTGAGGAAGTTTCCCGGCGGGTGGAGGTTCTCAAGAACCACATGAAGGGCGTCATAAGAAAATTCGTCGAGGAATGTGGCATTGACCTCATTATTGCGGAAAATGCCCTGTCCATTCCCATGAACATTCCCTTAGGCCTGGCTATTACAGAATTCGCCGCCGAAACCTTCTTCCCCACCATTGCTCATCATCACGATTTTTACTGGGAAAGGGACAGATTTTTGATTACCGCCTGTCCCGATTACCTTTCCACCGCCTTCCCTCCATTCCTGAATAACATAAAGAATGTGGTGATAAATTCCATAGCCCTACAGCAGTTAACCTTCAGAAAGGGAATGCCTGCTGTTCTAATACCCAATGTTTACCGCTACGAAAAACCACCTGCTCCCCTTGATGAGTACGGAAGGACATTGCGCTCCAGACTGGGATTTGGACCAGGGGACCTATTTATCCTCCAGCCCACAAGAGTCGTCCCGCGAAAGAATATTGAAAAGGCCATAGATTTGGTTGCCATGCTCCCCCTTCGCAGGCCCGCACTGGTAATAAGCCATTCCACCGGGGACGAAGGGGACGAATACTTGGAAAGAATCCTGTGGTACGGAGAAAAGACCGGTGTTGAGCTCATTTTCATCCAGGAAATTATAGGGGAGGAAAGGGACCAGAGCCACGGGATATACACCCTGGACGATGCATACAAAAATGCGGACTTAGTCACATATCCATCGGGATACGAGGGCTTCGGCAATGCCTTTCTGGAAGCGGTCTATTTCAAGAAACTCATTTTCCTTAACCGCTATTCCATATACATAGCTGATATAGAACCCCTTGGCTTTGAGGTGGCTTCCTTTGAGGGTTTCGTCACTCCAGCAGTGGCAGGGAAAATAGTATATTACTTGGAAAATCCTGAAGTTCTTAAAAGGGCTGTGGAAAGAAATTATCGTTTAGCCTTAGAGAATTTTTCTTACAGAATCCTTGAGACCAGGCTCATTCCCTTGGTAAGGAGTTTTGAATGAGGAAACCTTCGGTGGCCCTTCTCCATTACTCTGTGCCCCCGATAATAGGAGGGGTGGAGGAGGTAATACGCCAGCAGGCCGAGCTTTTTCACAGGCATCACCACCATGTTTCTATTCTGGCCGGGGATGGAGGGGAATTCTCAAGAAAATACGAGATACTCTTCCATCCGCTTCTCTCCTCAAGAAACAGGGCAATACTAAATGCCCATCAGCTTTCCGTAAAAAAGGGGGAAAACTCCAGAATTTATTCCCTTTCAAAGAGGATTTACCGCTTCCTCAGGAGGGTTCTGAGCGACACCGAAGTGCTCATAGCCCACAATGTTCTCTCCATGCCCTTCAACCTTCCCCTGACCTTAGCAGTTTTAAAAATGGCGGAGGAGGAATACATAAAAGTAATTTCCTGGGGGCACGACTCCCCCTATTTTTCCCCGGATTACCCGGAGCACTTGGACAGATCTCCCTGGAACCTTCTTAAAAAACCTCACCCCAAAATAACCTATGTGGCGGTAGCTGAGTCCAGGGCCAAGCAGTTTGAGGAAATTTACGGAATAAGGGTTATACCTATAACCAACGGGGTTGACCCGGTGAGCTTTTTTGAATTCCATCCTACTACCATAAGGGTCCTAAGGGAACTGGACATCTTCAGGGCTGACCTTGTGGTGATAATTCCCTTCAGGATGGTGAGGAGGAAGAACATTGAACTGGCCATAAAGGTTCTGGCAGAACTCAAAAAAGAGGGTCTCAGGGCAAAATTTCTATTGACAGGAAAATACGACCCCCACAACAGGGACTCCCGGGAATACCACCGGGAACTTCTTTCCCTTATAAGAAAACTTTCCCTGCAGAAGGATTTCGTCATCCTCACGGACCTCAGATTATCCGGAGGGGCTATGGTGGTGCCTGACCGGAGGATGTTAAGGGAACTTTACCAGATAAGCGATGCGGTCTTCCTCCCCAGCAAACAGGAGGGATTCGGGCTTCCCCTCTTAGAGGCAGGCCTTCTGAAACTCCCCATAATCTGCTCTGACATAAGGCCCTTCAGGGAGGTGGGAAAGGAGGATGTTCTCTTCTTCTCCCTGGAGGAGCCTCCCAATGCTATTGCTAAGAAAATGGTGGATTTCCTAAAGGCCCACCCCTCCTCCCGGATGTTCCGAAGGGTAATGAGGGAATACGAGATTGATAATATATACCACGACAGGATTCTGCCCCTTCTCCAAGAAATTACTTCATGAAGAGGATAAAACTTAAATTCAAGGGAAAGGGACAGAAATTAAGGCTGGCCTCCCAGGTTTTCTTTGCCCTGGCATCCATTTATACGGGATGGAAATTCGTTCTCTTCGTTCACCACATTGACAAAGGGGGAATCAGCCGGCCTCCGGGGGTGGAGGCTTTCCTGCCCCTGAGCGGTCTGGTGGGACTAAAGTCCTGGGCTATAACAGGGATCCTTAACTCTATCCATCCCGCTGCCACCGTCTTCCTTCTTGCCTTTCTCACCATGGGCCTTTTGCTGAAAAGGGGATTCTGCTCCTGGGTTTGCCCCATCGGCTTTCTCTCGGAATACCTCTGGAAACTGGGGGAAGAAATTTTCGGGGAAAACATCCGCCTTCCCCGGGCTCTGGATTATCCCCTGCGAAGCATAAAATACATAGTCCTTGGCCTTTTTCTCTGGGATATTCTTTTCAAAATGGACCTCAATGCTCTATCCTCGTTCATTTACGGTCCCTACAATAGGGCTGCGGACATAAAAATGCTTCTGTTCTTTGAAAGGATTTCTACCTTCTCTCTCTTGGTCATAATTTCCTTCGCCCTTCTCTCCATCCCTATAAAGAATTTCTGGTGCCGCTATCTCTGTCCCTACGGTGCCCTGCTGGGAGGCTTAAGCCTTCTCAGCCCCTTAAAAATAAAGAGGAGACTGGAAACCTGCACCGATTGCAAACTCTGCACCTATGCCTGCCCCTCCTATATAAAGGTTCACTTAGCCAAAACTGTTCACTCGGACGAGTGCAACGCTTGCTTCCGCTGCGTGGATGTTTGCCCGGTTCCGGATACCCTGAATTTGAAGGCAGGAAGAAAGACCGTAAGTCCTGGATTTTATCTGACACTCATATTACTAATTTTCTTCGGTTTCACCCTTTCTGCTCGCCTCCTTCACCGGTGGGAAAACTCCATAACTCCCAGGGAATACCGTTACATTATCCATCACATAGATACCCCCCAGTTCTCCCACAGGTGAGGCTCTAACAGACAAATTCGGATATGGCCCTCATTTCCCCAAAAAGCCTAAAAAGGGTCTGTCCCTTTTTTGAGGAGGCTTTTTTATTTTTGGGGAAAATTTCACTAAAATAGAATTTATGAGAAAAGCTTTAGCTCTGTTGGCACTCATTTTCACGGTTTTCGGTTTTGAAAGGGTAAGACTTTCCAGTGGAACAGAGGTCATTTACAAGCAAGACCACTCATACCCCTTGGTTTCCGTGGCCATAGGAATTGAGGCAGGTTCCTCCTACGAAGCACCTCAGGAGAAGGGATTGAGCCATTTCTTAGAACACATGCTCTTTGATGGCACCTACCGCAGGGACAGGGATAATCTTGAGAATTCCTTCGCCCGCTTAGGCACATATTACAATGCCTTTACCAGGAAGGATTACGTTGTTTTTGAATTCGTATCCCCTCCCTCCCAGCTTATCCCGGCCCTGAAACTTATAACAGAAATGCTCTTTTTAAGCGCCTTCCCACCTGAGGAATTTTCCAAGGAGAAGGGGGTGGTTTACCAAGAGATAATGAAGGACTACGCTAATCCCATGACCGCTTCAGAATACGATTTTTACAGGCATTTTCTTCCCTCAAGTCCCTATTCTGAGCCGGTTTTGGGCTATCCTGAGATAATAAAAAACCTGGAAAGGAAAAGGGTTATGGATTTCTGGAGGAGGTATTATGCCCCGTCCAGAATGAAGGTGGTAATTATAGGCGATTTTGATTTCCAGAAGGTAAAAGAACAGCTGGAAAGGCTATTTTCCTTTCCGAGAAGGGGAGCCAAAACAGCCCCTGCTGAAGTTTCCCCGCCCTGGGATGGGGTAAAAAGAATAAAGAGCAGGGTTTTCCGCTTGGACATCGCCCTTCCCGCCCTTTCTCCCTGCTCCGGAAAGGCTCCAGCCTATGAGGTTCTGTCCCTGGTTCTCGGGGCAAGAATAAAGGATCTCCTTTCCCTGCCATACCTTTCCTCTGAATACGAAAAACACCGTGGTTTTGCCTTCCTTCATTTTTCCTCTATGCCCTCAGGGGGATTGAAAAAGATAAATTCAGCCATTGAAAAGGCCCTTTCCCAACCTATTAAAAAGGGCGAGGTTTCCCGGGCAAAAAAGGAGTTTTTCGCCTCAAGGATAATGCTCTTTGAAAAGAAAATTCATATGGCCAGGGAGGTTGCGGGCTGGAGCATTCTCTGTCCGGGGAGGGATTGGGAGCAATACATTGAACAGGTGAAAAGGGTTGAACTTTCCCAGGTAGAGGAGGTGAGAAAATGGGTAAAGGCCCGGGGGAAATACTTTGCCCTTTTCCAGTCCCCCCTCCTCTCCCAGAAACCTAAGTTTTCCGTATCTCCTCCTAATATTTCCTCCTCCAAAATGAAAAACGGACTCGTCTATGCCACATTG
>JALXBI010000036.1:0-11638 GCA_026991555.1 Candidatus Aminicenantota bacterium | reverse complement strand
GCAGACATTGGCCCTTTCGGGCCCGGTTTACGCTGCCCATGTTCTTCTAAAAAACAGGGCATACTTGGAAAAATTCCCGGGTCAGTCAAAACTTCTTCTTAAGACCTTGGAAATAGAGCTTCAGGACAAATTTGATGACTTAGGGGTAAGCGTCCAGTTTACCGATTATCCCTTTTTCCCTTTTGACGATTTTTACCTGAGCAAGGATTATGCTTACATGAGGTTTGAGGGGTTTTCTAAGGAGGCGGTGGAAAAGGCAGTTTGCCTCGCCCTTACTGCGAAAATTGACCGCAAGGCCTTCGGGAGAGCCAGAAGGGAGGCCCTGAGGGACCTGGCATATCTTTCCTCAAGGGCTCCCTGGATTGCTGCCGAAAGGCTCAGGGCCCTTCTTCTTCCTTATCCCCTTTCCCTTCCCCTTTACGGCAGTCCAGCTCTAATAAAGGGAGCTGAGTTTAAAGACCTGGCTGAATTTCGCAATTCCTTCCTTTCCCCCGGCAATCTAATTTATACATCCTCCTTTTCCTCCCTTCCACGGTGCCTCAAAACCCTTAAGGGAAGTGTTCCCATTAAGAAAAGACCACAGAAAATCTCCTTGGCCTCAGGGAAATTTCGCAGGGCAGCCTTTTCCTTAGGCTGGAGGGTAAAGTGGAACAGGAAAAATTATCCAATCTTCCTCCTCTTGGCCCATGCCCTCAGGGATGCCCTGGTGGAGGAGGTAAGGGAGAAAAGGGGACTTGCTTATTCTGTGGGAGTTTCCTTCCTTCCCTATCACGGGGGGATAGGAATTCTTCGCATAAACATTCCCACCACTAAGGAAAAACTCCCCCAGGTAAGGGAAGCGGTCTGGAAGGTGGTTAAGGGATTTGAACCTGGAAAAATCCCGGATGAAAAAATGGAGGTTTTGAAGAGTTCCTTAGCAGGAAGGATTCTGAGATACGGGGAGAGGAAAATAAACAGGGCCTATTACATGGGATATTACATATATCTTGGCTTTGCCCCTGATTACCTTTGGAGGCTTCCTTCCTTGGTGGAGAAAATTGACGAAAAGGAGATTGGAAAACTCTGGAAGGGGCTTCCGAAACCCGTGGAAGTTTCCGTAGAATAGGATGAAAATAGCACTTACCGGCGGAGGAACCGCAGGTCATGTTTATCCCCTTTTAGCCATAAAGGAGAGGATAGGAGAAGGCGAATTCATTTACATAGGAAGTAAAAGGGGAATTGAGGGGGAAATCGTAAAGAATATTAAGTTTTTCAAAATTTCCGCTGCCCCTTTTCCTTCCTCCCTGAGGAATATTGCAGGGCTTTTAAAGTTTTTTCTCAAGTTGATTCCCGGGGTTGCGAAGTCGTGGTGGATTTTAAGAAGGTTCAGGCCGGACCTGGTGATTTCCAGCGGAGGTTATGTTTCAGTTCCGGCGGTGCTGGCTGCCCGGCTCCTTTCGGTTCCCGTTCTTCTCCACGAGCAGAACCTTGTTCCTGGAAGGGCAAATCTTCTCCTATCCAGATTCGCTTCGGCAGTGGCTGTGAGCTTTCCTGATACCAAAAAATTTTTCAAGGGCAAGGCTTTTTACACGGGATATCCTGTAAGGAAAAGAATAAAGAGGGTTGAAAGGGGGGAGGCGAGAAGGAGGCTGGGCTTTCCCGGGGATGTTCCCCTGATATTGGTTTTCGGGGGAAGCAGAGGGGCAAGGAGCATAAATCAGGCTGTAGCCTCCCTTTCCAGGGAGCTTCTTGAGAAGGGATTCTGGGTGTTTCATTCCTCAGGGGTGGGTTATCCCGATTACGATGCCTACGGGGAAACCGAGGAGATTCTCAGGGAAAAGGGGGTTTTGGGGAACAGGAGATATGTTCTTCGCCGATACATTGAGGAGATGGAATACGCCTATTCTGCGGCGGACTTAGTGGTTTGCAGGGCCGGGGCGGGCACCATAGAGGAGCTCAAGATGGTGCGAAAGCCAGGGGTTCTGGTTCCCAAGATAGGACTTCCCGGAGAGCATCAGCTTCACAATGCCCTTTTTCTAAAACGATACGGGGTCGCTGAAGTGGTGGTGGAAAGGGAGGGGGAGATACCCCCTGGAAATTTGCTCAGGGCCATAGAAGGGGTTTATAGGCAGGCTCCCTCCATGGAGGCCTCCTACGAAAAACTGGAGGAACTCCGTCAAGAGATAGGATTCAGGGAACTGGTGGAGAAAATTTCAAAGGGAGAGGCAGGGTTTGCCCGCCGGGTTTTTTCCTCAGCCTTAGGAGTTTCTATATCAAGGCTCTTCGGGTTCCTGAGGGAAATATTCATAGGGGGATATTTCGGAACTTCCCTGGCTACTGACATTTTTGCCGTATCCCTCACCATTGCCAGTTTTTTCAGAAGGGTGGTGGGGGAAAACGCCATGGATAACGCCTTCCTCCCCTCTTTCCTCAAGGCGAAAAACCGGGGAAGGGCCAGGGAACTTGCCTTTTCGGTGCTGGGATTTTTCCTTCTGGCCTCTGCTGCGGTGGTTCTTCTTCTCGAGATAACCCTGCCTTCCTGGTTCCACTTAGTTGCCCCTGGCTTTGCCAAAAAGGGTGTCCTTGCCCAGGGCATTGCCCTTACAAGGATTATGCTCCCATACCTTCTCTTAGTGACAATCATAGGATGGGCCGGGGCAATACTTAAGGGCAACAATAAATTCGCCACCGCCGAGGGTTCCTCTGCCTTTTACAGCATCGGGATAATAATAGCCGTGGTGTTTTTAGCCAGGAAGTTATCCTTTTATTCCTTAGGCATAGGGGTTCTTCTTGGGGGAATTTTACAGGTGGCTTTTCTCATAATGAATCTGGAAAACAGGTATTTCGGCCAGAGCCACAAGAAAAAACTGGTTTTTGACCCCCTGGTGTTCTCCGTAGCTCTTCTCGCTCTTCCCATTCTTCTTGATGTTTCCTTTTCAAAACTTTCCGACATAGTGGACAAAATCCTTGCCACTCCCCTTCAGAACGGAGCCGTTGCAGCCCTTTATTTTGCGGCCATAGTTTTCCGCCTTCCAGTAAATGTCATAGGAAATTCCATAAACAATGTGGTTTTAAGGGATTTTTCCAGGGCTTATCACGGCAACAGAGAGGAGAGTTTGCCTATAATTTACCGGGGGTTTAATTATCATTTTATGCTCCTTCTCCCTGCCACCCTTTTTACCCTGATTTTTTCTAAACCAATAATATCCGTGCTCTTTCAAAGAGGAGCCTTTGGGCTAAGGTCCTTGGAAATGACCTCCGCAGCCCTTACCTTTTATTCTATCTCCATTATAGCCTGGGGGCTCAGTGCCATGGCAGGCAAACTCTTTGCTGCAAGGCTTGAAACCCACCTTTCCATGTGGACCAACGCTGCAGCGGTTTCTTTGAACGTAATGTTGAGCATTTTGCTGGTCAAGAAGATGGGGTTCAAGGGACTCGCCTTAGCTACCTCCATTTCCCTTTATTTTGCTGTGCTCCTCAGATACTTTATACTACATTTAAGGATGAAAAGGGACGGCTTGAGCATAGATTGGGGAAGGATAGGTGTATCTTTTCTTCGCTGGAGCGTAGGGGTAGCCTTCAGCGTGGGAAGCGGATATCTTTTTTACCGTCTATTTTCAGACATTAACCTTTACTCTCCCTTCCTATCGGAACTTTTTGCCCTTACGGTATCAATGGTGGTTGCAGGGGCTTTTCTTCTGGCCTATTATTTCATCACTAAGGGAGGAAATGGACAAAGACCTGGGCAAAAGACCTC
Organism: Candidatus Aminicenantota bacterium; assembly: GCA_026991555.1. GTDB lineage: Bacteria > Acidobacteriota > Aminicenantia > S016-38 > S016-38 > JALSNJ01. Next base: position 7,902 of record JALXBI010000036.1, on the reverse strand, counting down.
TAAGGATTATTCCCGGGAAGAAATAGAGGTGATGCTTTTCTCCAGCGACTGGAGAAGGGTAAACCAGGGGGTTAAACTGGCAGGGAAATACGGTCTTGAGGAGTTCAGGGAGAGGCTGGAGGAGCTTGCCCTTGAGGGAAACGGATTCGTAAGAAGGAATGCCATAAATTCCTTGGGAAGGTTTTCCCCTTCCCCTTCCACCTTCAGGGTTCTGGGAAAAGCCTCCACAGATCCCTATTACGAGGTTAGAGCAGCCGTGGCCCGGGCCTTAGCTTCCTATCCCGAAGGAAAGGAAATTCTCCTGAGGCTTCTTGGAGACCGCTGGTTTGAGGTCAGGGAGAAGGCCCTGATTTCCTTAGCTAAATTGGGTGGGAAGGAGGTTCTTCCTGAGATTAGAAGATTCTATTACGATTCCAACTATCGGCTGAGGGTGGCTGCGGTTGAGGCCCTTTTAATTTTGAGGCGCAGGGGAATTTTAAGCCCAGAGGAAGCAAGGGAGGAGGGAAGGAAGATTATGGCCATAAGTGAGGGGTTTTCTCCGAAATTTCCCATTAAAGAAAAACTTGCTGCCCTTATGGAGGAGTGATGCTCTATTATCTCGGGAAAATTCTCTTAGGAAAATTTCCCGCCTCAAGGCTCCTGGTATATGTTTCCTCAAGAACTATTTTTGCCGGGCTTACTTCCCTTATTCTTGCGGTTTTTCTGGGCTGGCCAGTGATTAAATTTCTCTATAAGCACGGTGTCAGGGACAATCCCAGGGATTACATGAATTACACCCACAGCAAGGCAGGAACCCCCACCATGGGGGGCATTATCATTCTCTTTGCTTCTGGAATATCCGCCCTTCTCTGGTGTGACCTTACCAATAAATTTGTTTACATACTTTTCTTAGCCATGCTATGGTTTTCCTTCCTGGGCGCCTTAGACGATGTGGTTAAGATAAGAATAGGGGGAGGAATAAGGAGGTGGGTGAAACTTTTTTCCCAGTTTGCCTTCGGTATCCTTGCCTCCCTGGTAATCCTGAGTCCCGGACTTTCTCCGCTTCCCAAGGAAATGCTTCTCAAGTTTTACCTCCCCTTTGTGAAAAACCCGCTCCTTACCCTTCCTCCGCTAATTTATGCCCTCGGGATAACAGTTTACTATGCCTTCGTAACCAACGCCGTGAATCTCACCGACGGACTTGATGGTCTGGCCATAGTCCCTTCCCTTATGGTTATAGGCCTTTTCGGAATCTTCGCCTATGTTCTGGGAAATGTAAAAATATCTGCCTATCTTCTTTTTCCCTTCATCCCCGGTTCCCACGAGGTGGCAATATTTTCTGCAGCGGTGGTAGGGGCAGGGATAGGTTTTCTCTGGTTCAATTCTTACCCGGCCCAGATTTTCCTGGGAGATACAGGTTCCCTCCTACTTGGAGGGATAATGGCCACCCAGGCCGTTTTGCTAAAACAGGAACTTTTGTTTTTCATAGTGGGGGGTGTTTTCGTTGCCGAACTCCTTTCCGCCTTCGTTCAGGACTATATTGGAATAAAAAGGCTAAAGAGAAGAATAATTTACAGGGCTCCCCTTCACCACAGCTTCCAGCATATGGGCTGGGGGGAGACGAAAATTGTTATCCGCTTCTGGATAATCTCCTTCCTACTCTTTCTTATAGCCCTATCTTCCCTCAAGATCCGTTGAGGATTCAAGTATGCCTACCACAGGAAATTTTAGGATAAATTCTTCTCCGTGAGGGGCCTCTTTTAATCCCTCGGTTAAATCTTCTCCCGCTTCGTGCAGGGCCTGGTGCCTTCCGCCCTTCCATAGGAAGCTGTGGCTCACATCGTAAACCTTGCCCCTATAAGCTATGTAAGCAGGTTTTCCGTTCTTCCCGTTGAACTCTTTAAGCTCTTCCCGGGTGAATTTCCTCATGGATTATTTGAGGAACTTGGAAACGAAGGGGGAAGTTTCCCCTCTTCTCATGAAATGGCCAGAGGGTCCTTCTCCCAGGAACTCGGAAAACCAGGATTCGTGTTCGATTTCCTCGTTGAGAATGGCCAGAGCCAGGTCGTATGTTCTGTGGTCCTTGCCAGCGGTCATGTTGCATATCTGGGTGTAGCCCCTTACCGCGCATCTTTCCGCCTCCACCAAAACCTTCAAAATTTCCTCAACAGTGAGATTTTCAGGAAGATTGGCAGGGGGGCATGCGGACATGTCGTGAAATTCCTTCATATTATCGGGAAGTTTTCCTCCCAATTCGTATATCCTGGGAACCAGGGCTTCAAAGTGGTTTCTGTCCTCGATCCTGGCCACCTCTGCGATTTCCTTGAGGGATTCTCCCTCCAGACCTATGAGGTTAGCTCTGAGAATGGTGTAGTAGTAATAAGTGGTAAGCTCAGCGGCTGCATTCTTGATAAGCAACTCCAGTAATTTTTCCACATCAACCCCTGACCTCTCGACCATTTCCCTTGCAACTTTTGCCATTTTGGGCCTCCTTTTTATTTTTTATTAATCTATAAGAATTTTAGAACAATAATTTTTAAAAATCAAGGGTGGAACACTTTTTCCTGGAGGGTTGACTTTGGGAGGGAAATTGGTAAAATAAATTACTGACTGGGAAGTCGTCCAATTGGCAGGACAGCGGACTCTGGATCCGCGAATCGGGGTTCGAGTCCCTGCTTCCCAGCCATATGCGGGGCTATCGTCTAGGGGCCAAGGACAGATGGTTCTCAGCCATCAGACCCGGGTTCAAATCCCGGTAGCCCTGCTTTTTTATTTTTATCCAATGCCTCCGCCACTTTGAGGAAGGTGGTGGCATAGTTTCCAGGGAGCAGGGAGAAGTTAAGGAGGAGCGCCTTCTTCCGGGGGTGAAGTTCGTCTTCCATAACCGCTATTTTCAAACCCTTGGCCTCAGCAAAACAGGCCCTTTCCCTTGAGCGGAACTTGAAATCCAGCTCCTTTATCCTCAGTTTTTCAATTCCCCTTTCGGTAAGAATCCCACGATAAAGTTTGAGGGAGGCTTCGTCGTTGCCCATGGTGGGGAGGGTGCAGTTTTCCTTAGATATTTTGCACGGAAGTTTTTCCCCGGCAATTTTCACGAAGAATTCACTTCCCTCCCCCTGAATTTTCTTCCCCAGGAGTAGGTTCCAGTAATAGGACTGGACAGCGGAAAGAATTAGGGAAAGTAGTCCCCGGGGCATTTTTCCCCAGGCCCGGATAGCATCGCCGCTCTTTTTCAATTCCTTGAACACCGGTTTATACATGGGGGGAGAGATCTTTTCCAGAACTTCCCATTCCCTCCAGCGGGTTTTTACCAGTTTCTTGAGTTCCCTTATCCCGGGGGAATCGTTGGCCCTTATTCCTGTCATGTAAAGGAAAAGGGCCCTTTCAGCCTCCCCCCTCAGGAGCATCTCCCCAATAAGTCCTTCAGGGGTTTTTGAACCGAATCTCTGTTCGTCATAATAATTGGGGAAGCCCTTAGCCGCCTCTCTCAGAGCTTCTGCTAAGGAAGGGGAATCCACATCCCGGATTTTAATGGTGAAAAGGTTCTCCTCTATGTCTGTGGGTCCGATTTCCACCCACCAGTATCCCACCTTTTGAATTAGAAAACCGTCGCCCTTTATAACCGGATAGTCCTGCAGGGAGGTCCCATACTGGACCGTAAGGGCATTTTTATCCTTCAGTCCTGCGTGTTTTATCTCAACCCGGTATTTTAATTTCACATAGGAGAGGAGCTCTAAGGTTCCCCACCCCCTTTTTTCAATTCTGTAAAGAACATATTTTCCCTTTTTGGCAGGTTGAAACTTCAGTTTTTCCCGGACGATGAAATCCTCGGGCTTTGCTTTAATCTTCACTAATTAAAATTATAGTCAGGAGACCAGGGAATTTCTATTCTCCCGGATAAACTCCAGCCATTCAGCGAAGTTCTCCCCGGTCTTTGCCGAGAGGGGAATTACCTTCATTTGAGGGTTTACCCCCCTTATGTTTTCCTTAATTTTCTCCAAGGAAACATCAAGATAAGGAAGGAGGTCAACCTTGGAAATAAGGGCAAGCTGGGATACCCTGAAGGCTAAAGGGTACTTGAGGGGCTTGTCCTCGCCTTCCGCTACGCTGAGAACCACCACATTAAAATGGGCGCCTATGTCAAACTCCGCAGGGCAGACCAGGTTTCCTATGTTCTCAACGAAAAGAACATCCACGCCGCTTAGGTCCATTTCCGAAAGGGCTGTGGCAATCCAGGGGGCCTCTAAATGACATTCCCCCCCGAAGGGGCCTGTGTTGATCTGATAGGTCTTTACCCCCAAGGCGGCCATCTTCTGGGCGTCTAAGGTGGTCTGAATATCGCCCTCTATAACCGCAAAACCCAGGCCCTTCATTTCCCTTACCGTCCTTTCAATTATGGTGGTTTTTCCAGAGCCCGGGGAGCTCATGAGGTTCAGATAAAGGATTCCCCTTTCCTTGAGCTCTTTCCTTATTTCCTCTGCTTTTTTTTCCGAAGCCTCCAGGAGCTTTTTCATAACCTTAACTTCCATGGGGATATTTTATCAAAAGGGGTTTTGGTATATAATTTTCTCTGCCCCCTAACCCGAAAGGGAGGGGAGGAGGTTGAATTGGAAAAAATTACACCTTCTAAAATAGTTTCCCTCAAGGGGAAAAGGAAAATAGTTTCCGTAACCGCCTACGATTATCCCTCCGCCTATTTTGCAGACCAGGCAGGGATGGATTTTATCCTGGTGGGGGATTCCTTGGGGATGGTGATAAAGGGGGAGGAGAATACCTTAGGAGTAAGAATTGAGGAGATGGCCTATCACATAAGGGCTGCTTCTAAGGGTGCAAAGAGGGCACTTATAGTGGGGGATATGCCATTCCTTAGTTTCACCTCTCCGGAAGAGGCGGTTAAAAACGCCGGGGTTCTTATAAGGGCAGGGGCAGAGGCGGTTAAAATTGAGGGGCCCAGGATTGAGGTTATAAGGGCCTTGGTCAGGGAAGGTATCCCTACAATGGGCCATATTGGCCTTACTCCCCAGCATTTTCTCAGAATAGGGTTCCGCACCCAGGGGAAGAAAGCCGCCTCAGCCCTGGAACTTTACCGGCAGGCCAAGGAAATAGAAAGGGCAGGGGCCTTTTCCATCGTTCTGGAAAGCGTCCCCTTTCAGCTGGCCCATAAAATCACCTCGGAGCTTTCCATTCCCACCATTGGAATAGGGGCAGGTCCCTATTGCGATGGCCAGATTCTGGTTTTCCACGACCTTCTTGGGCTTTATCCAGGGAAAAAGCCCAGTTTCGTAAGGGAATATGCCAGCTTGGGGGAGGAGATAGTAAAGGCCCTCAGGCATTATTCCCGGGATGTTAGAGAGGGAGAATATCCCTCCCACCATGAGGCCTATTCCATGGACGAGGAGGAATACAGAAAATTTATGGAGGAGATAAATGGAAGTTATAAGGAAAATTTCTCAGGCCAGGGAGAGGGTATGGAATGAAAGGATAAAGGGGAAAAGGGTGGGCTTTGTTCCCACCATGGGGTTCCTCCATGAAGGGCATCTTTCCTTGGTAAGAAAGTGCAGGGAGGAGACCGATTTCTGCGTGGTAAGCATTTTTGTGAATCCCACCCAGTTCGGGCCAGGGGAGGACTACAGGGATTATCCCAGGGACGAGGAAAGGGACCTTTCCCTTCTGGAAAAGGAGGGGGTGGACTTAGTATTTATACCAACAGTGGAGGAAATGTATCCTGAGGGATACCAGACCTATGTAGAGGTGGTGGAGCTCAGCCGACCCCTTTGCGGAAGGTTCCGCAAGGGTCACTTCCGGGGAGTGACCACGGTGGTTACCAAGTTATTTAATGCAGTAACACCCCATGTAGCCTATTTCGGAAAAAAGGATTATCAGCAATACCTGATAATAAAAAGGATGGTCCTTGATCTGAATATGCCGGTTGAGATAAAAGCCCTTCCCATAGTAAGGGAAAAGGATGGTCTTGCCATGAGCTCCAGAAATACATACCTGAATCAGGAAGAGAGGGCCCAGGCGGTTGCCCTTTACCGCTCGCTCCTTAAGGCAAAGGAGGCTTACGAGAAGGGGGAAAGGTCCGCTGAGAAAATAAGAAAGGCGGTGGAGGAGGAACTGAGAAGATATCCATTAGTTAAGCCCCAGTATGTGGAGGTGGTGGATGGGGAAACCCTCCAGCCAGCTCAGGAAATAAAGGGAAAGACCTTAGTGGCCATAGCAGCCTTTGTGGGAAAGGCAAGGCTTATAGACAACATAATTCTGGGGGAATAAATGTTAAGGGAAGTTCTCGTGGCAAAACTTCACAACTTGGTGATAACCCAAGCCAATCTTGAATACCAGGGCAGCATTGGGCTTGACTCGGCATGGCTTGAGAAGGCCGGTATTTTTCCCTATGAAAAGGTTCAGGTCTACAACATAACCAACGGGGAAAGGTTTGAAACCTACATAATACCCGAGGAGAAGGGTTCCCGGAAGGTCTCCCTTAACGGGGCTGCAGCCAGGAAAGGGAGCATTGGGGACAGGATAATAGTTGCAGTTTATGGCTTAGTTGAGGCCGAGCAAATAAAGGGCTGGAAGGCAAAGCTGCTTGTTTTTGACGGCATGGAAAACAACCTATTGGAGGAAAAATGAAGGTTCTTTTCATGACGGGCTTTCCCGGCTTCCTTGCCACCAGGATTCTGGAAAGAATTCTTCCCTCCTTTGAGGGAGCCTACCTTTTAGTGGAGGAGAGGTTCCTTGAAAGGGCGGAAGGGGAGGTTAAGAAAAGGGGCTGGAATGTTTCTCTTATGCCAGGGGATATAACTAAGGAAGGGCTTGGGATAAAAGCGGGGATAGCAAAGGAGATAACCCATGCCTTTCACCTCGCTGCAGTTTACAACCTGGCGGTTAAGAGGGACTTAGCTTACCGGGTGAATGTCCTTGGAACCAGAAATGTTCTGGATTTTCTTGAGGGGGCAAGCTCCCTCAGGAGCTTTGTTTATTTTTCCACAGCCTATGTTTCTGGCTGGAGGAAGGGGGAAATTGGGGAGGAGGAGCTTGAGGACCAGGGGTTCAAGAACTGGTATGAGTGGTCAAAATTCCACGCGGAAGTTCTGGTAAGGGAAAGAATGGAGGAAATACCCACAATCATTATCCGTCCAGGCATAGTGGTGGGAAACAGCAGGACCGGTGAAATTCCCAAATTTGACGGTCCCTATTACATGATGAGGCTTTTTTCCATCACCGGGAAAATTCCCCTGCCCTATTTGGGCAAAGAAAATGCTCCGGTAAACCTTGTTCCATGGGATTTTGTGGTGGATGCAGTGGCAGATCTCTGGCAAAGGGAGGAGGCCATAGGGAAAACCTTCCACCTTACTGACCCAGCGCCTAAGGGAAGCAGGGAACTCTATCGCCTTTTTCACCGTCTTATAAAGGGAAAAGAGCCGGGATTCACCGTTCCTCTCTGGACAGTAAAAGCAGGGCTTTCCCTTCCATTGGTGGCAAAATTTCTTAAGATTCCCAAACAGATATTGCCCTACCTTTATCACCCCCAGAAATTTCTCACGGAAAACGCCTCTGAGTTTCTCCATAAGAGGGGAATAAAGCCCCCTCCCATTGAGGAATACGCCCCTGTGCTTGTTGAATTTTTCCTCAAAAACAGGAAGAAAATAGAATTCGTGCTTTAGGAGGGAAAATGAAAGGAGTCTATTTTGCGGGCAATTTTCACAAAACGGAAAAAAGCATAAAAACCGTATCCCCTTCCACCGGGGAAATAATAGATGAGGTTTCCTTAGCAGGGGAAGGGGAAATAGAGATGGCCCTTCAGGCCGCATGGGAAGGGGTTGGAAAGGAGGTTCCCAGGAAACTCTTCTCCCGCCTCAGGGAAGTTCTCTCCCGAAGGGCAGAGGAGGTAGCCGAATTGATAGCCAGAGAGCAGGGAAA
>JALXBI010000035.1 GCA_026991555.1 Candidatus Aminicenantota bacterium | reverse complement strand
TCCCTTTCTGAAAACCTGAACGCAGCACCGGCCCTTAAATTCTTCCGAGGTGGGAGGAGGAAGGTAATGAAATTTTAGTTTCACTGCTGTCGCCTGGCCCTTGTGGTTTTTCCCCACAATCACTAATTGATGCTGCCCCTCCTTTATGCATAGGGGAGGAGAGGAAAAATCCGGAATAACATAGAAGGGCTTCTTAGGAGAGGAAAGGGAAAGGTTGAAAACCCATCCAGCCTTGTAGTTTTCGCTGAAGGCGAAGGAATCCGCCTTGAGATAAAAGACCCTTTTCCCATCAAAAAGGGCCTCAAGGCTGTATGGACCGCATCTTCCCCGGCATTTTTCGTAGGCCCCTACCATAACCCGGAAGCATCCGTTTACAGGAAGGGTTCTTTTTTCAGGAAATCTTCCGTAAAACCGGGTGGGTTTTAGGCCCACAAAACTTCCACCGGAGGCCACCTCCAGAAAATATCCTGGAAAGATTACCTTGCCTTCCTCGGCTCTGAGAAAATTCAGAGGATTCTCCGGCATGAGCTCCCCTTTTCTGATTTCAAAATGAAGGTGAGGGCCCCCGGCTCCCATGGAACCGCTGTATCCAATAATCTGGCCTGCTTTCACGGCAATGGGTTTTTCTAAGTAATAATTTCCTATGTATTTCCTTCCCAGTTTTGCGGATACCCTCTTTATAAGGTCCTCCAGGTGAAGTTTCTTATTTTCAAATCTGGAAAGATGACCGTAAACGGTAACATATCCTCCGGGATGTCTTATATAAATTGCCCTTCCGAAGCCATACCAGTGATAAAAAATGCGAAAGATCTCCCCGGAGGCAGAGGCCCTCACAGGAAGCCCTCTCTTTCCGAAGGTGGAAAGGTCAACCCCGCTGTGGAAATGGGTTGTTCTGTATTCGTAGAAGGTAGATGTAAGGGCAGTGAAAGGTTTGAGAGGCCAGATAAAACCTCCGGCCCTGAGGGAGAAAACCAGGAGCAAGAGAACAATTTTTTTCATGGGGATATTTTAATAAGGTTTTTGAGGTGAGGGAAAATTCCTGTATCATTTTCCCATGATAAACCTTTCTCTCTATCTCAAAAAGGACCTTATAAGCCTTAAAGAAAACCTCAAAGATAAGGAAGAAGTCCTCAGAAGAATTGCCGAACTCCTCACCAAGGGAGGATATGTTAAAGGAGAGGATAAGGCCTTCTCCGAGTTAAAAAGAAGGGAGGAGATTCAGTCCACGGGAATAGGAGGAGGAATAGCGGTTCCCCACCTTTTGTGTCCCTTGGAGGAACCGGTGGTGGGTTTTTTAACCTTGGCCACCCCTGTGGAATTTGATGCCGTGGACGGGAAACCTGTGGATGTAGTATTCTTCACCGCCGCCCCCAACCCCAATCTCCACTTGAGAATGCTCGCCCGACTAGCAAGACTGGTAAAATCCTCCTCCCTGGTGGGAAGAATAAGGAAAGCGGAAACCCCAGAAGAAGCCTACGAAGCCTTCAAACAGGAGGAGATAAGCCTGTGAAACTCCTGGTAGCAGTTATAGTGAAGCAGGACAAATTTGAGGAGCTTTTAGAGGCCCTTATAGAAATCGGGGTTCCGGGAATCACCATCCTGGACTCCGTAGGGGCCATAGATTACCTCAAGGAAGAGGTTCCCATTTTCGCAGGCTTCAGGGCTCTTTTTGACGGAAAAACCGCCTTTTCCAAAACCATTTTTTCTGTCATTCCCGACGAACTTGAGGAAAAAGCCCTGGAAGAAATAGAGAAAATAATGGGGGACCTGGGAAAACCGGACATGGGCATTGCCTTTACCCTCCCTATCTCCAAGGTAAAGGGCCTCAGAAAATAACTTTTTCTTCCTTATTTTCGTATAATATTTTCCTGAATTTATACCGGAGGAACTTATAATGAAACGTATTTTTCTGCTTATTTTTCTCGGTTACTTCTTTTTTCTCCACGGAGCCAGCCTTCCCGAGCTTAAGGTTCCAAAACTCAAGGCCAGGTTAAAAATTGACGGGAAACTTACTGAAGCAGCATGGAAAAAAGCAGCCAAAATTCCCCACCTTACTCAACAACAGCCCAAGGAAAATTCTCCCGCCACAGAAAAAACCGAGGTATATGTCTTCTACGACGAAAATTACCTTTATATAGGTATGAAATGCTTTGATTCCCAGCCGGATAAAATAATCGCCTTTCAAATGCAGCGGGACTTTAGGACCAGGGACGACGATATGGTGGAAGTGCTTATAGACCCCTTCAACGACAGGAGAAACGCATATGTTTTTGCAGTAAATCCCAACGGGGCAAAATTCGACGGTCTGGTCATGAACAATTCGGAAAGGGTAAGCCCGGAATGGGATGGAATATGGTATGCGGCTGCCAGCAGGGATGAAAGCGGATGGTATGCGGAGCTGGCCATACCCTTTAAAACCATCAGTTTTAATCCCAAAACAGACCGATGGGGATTTAATGTTATGCGGAGAATAAAGAGGAAAATGGAGGTGGATTACTGGGCTTCGCCCTTTTATCAGGTTTATTTCACCAAAGTAGCAGAGGCAGGATATTTAGTGGGGATAAAGGGAATAAAACAGGGAAAGGGAATAGATATCAGGCCCTACGGCCTTTTCGGAGAGGAAAAGGAAGACGAAGCCGCTCCTAATAAACTAACCTACAATGCCGGACTGGATGTTTTCTACAACATAACCCCAGCTCTTAAGGCCTCCCTCACCTATAACACCGACTTTGCAGAAACCGAGGTAGACGAAAGGAGGATTAATCTAACCCGTTTTCCCCTCTTTTATCCTGAAAAAAGGCGGTTTTTCCTTGAGGGAAGCGATATTTTCTCCTTTTCCGGAGCTAATCCCTTTTCCTTTATCCCGTTTTATTCCAGGAGGATAGGGCTGCTCAGAGGAAAGCAGGTTCCCATTCTTGGGGGTGTAAAGATAACGGGCAGGGCCGGGGATTACAACATAGGTATTCTGGACATAGCCACCAAGGACTGGGATGACATAGAAGGAAGAAATTTCTTTGTCACGAGGATTTCCAAAAACATATGGGATGAGTCCCTGATAGGATTCATCTTTACCAACGGAAATCCTACGGGGGACGAGAAAAATTCCCTGTTTGGAGTTGACTTCAAATACAGCACCTCAAAATTTCTGAAGAACAAAAATTTTATAGCCGTGGGTTATTATCTTAGAAGTTTCTCCAGCGAAAGGGGGGACGATTCCCTTTTCGGATTTTTCTTAGATTATCCCAACGACATAGTGGACAATTACATAAGTTTCGTCCAGATAGGGGAGAATTTCTATCCTGCCCTGGGATTTGTTATGAGAACCGGGATAAGAAGATTGTATGTGGGGTTATCCTATAATCCCAGGGTAAATAGCAGGCTGGTTCGCCAGTTCTTCTTTGAGCTCAGGGGAATGGTCACCACAGACCTTCAAGGGAATCTGGTGGAGTGGAGGCTTTTTACCGCTCCCATAAATATGAGGACAGAATCTGGCGAGCACATAGAATTTAATTACATGCCCCATTACGATTACCTGGACTATCCCTTTGAAGTTTACGAGGGAATAGTTATCCCCCCGGGAAAATACACCATGGATCGGTTCAGATTTGAGGTTAATACTTCAAGGAAAAGGCCATGGGCTTTAGACCTTTCTGCAAGGTTCGGCGAATATTATACCGGTCACGCCCTTACCCTCGAGACTGGATTTGAAATAAAACCATCAAAACACATAAGGCTTCAGCTGGTCAGGGAGGGCAATTATGTCCGCCTCCCTGAAGGGAATTTCAATGCCCAGGTCATCCAGATAAAACTTGACCTTTATATATCCCCGAAGCTTTACCTTCAGAACTATGTTCAGTATGACGATATAAGCAAAAGCTGGGGAATAAACTCCCGCTTCCGCTGGATTATAAAGGAGGGAAATGATCTGTTCTTGGTTTTCAACCAGGGCTGGGGAAATCCCTTGGATAGGTGGTCCGTGCTTTACAGGAAGGCCGAGGTAAAACTACAGTATACCTTCAGGTTCTGAGGGAAGGTTCGCAGGGTTCTATGTGACCTTTAAAATGGAGCTTCCCTCCTTCTAACGAAAAAACAGGCAGAAGAATTTTAACCCCCTTTTTAACGGCTCTCTCAAGGGTGCTGGAAAAATCCGGGTCGGTTTTGCGATTGGGGGCGAAGCAACGGGCATCCCTGAAAACCAGGAAAATTACCGCTGCTCCAAGCCCCTTTTCCCTGGCATAGATGAGCTCCTCTAAGTGTCTTCTTCCCCTGGTGGTGGGGGCGTCAGGGAAAAGAGCAACCTCCCCCTGGGCTAAGGTGCAACCCTTGACCTCCACGAGAATTTTCTCCTTATCCTTCTCCACCAAAAAATCAAGGCGACTTCTGCCAAAAGGATATTCCGGCCTGAGGGCCAGGAAATCCCCGAAGGGCTTTATTTTTTGAATATACCAGGTGGAGATTTTGCGGTGATAGGAGGAGTTGGTGAAAACCAGGGAATCCCCAACTCTACCTGCTATAAGGTCCCAGGAGGTTTTTCTCCCTCTTCCCTTGGCCCTTTTAAGGTAAACGGTATTTCCGGGATAGAGAATCTCCGGGAGCCTTCCAGGGTCGTGAACATGAACCTTAACCCCTTCCTGAACAAAGGGCTCCTTTATATCCACTATTGCCAGAAACCTGTTGGGCCTCTGGCGGAAGATTCCCTCCGCATCCCAGCCCACCTCCATAACCACCATCACTCCCCTCCTATTACTAAACGGAAGCCAGTGGTAATGTCCCTGTGGTTCGCAGGATAGTGATAAACCAGATAGGTTTTTAGCCCTTCTAAGGGTGAATTCACGCTCCCTCCCTTTAGAACCTTCTCCCCGTAACCGTAGTCATCCATGCACCATTCCAGGACATTTCCCGCCATGTCGTAAATTCCTAAGGAATTGGGAATTTTTAGGCCCACCCTTCTGGGATAAATCATGCCGTTATCAAGAAACCACGCATAATTAACAGCATTTTCGGGCCTGAATCCAGGGTAAACCTCCCACCTCCCCCTTTCCCTGGCCGCATATTCCCACTCGTCCTGGTATGGAAGCCGGAAGGGAAGGGAAAGCTGGGCCGAAAGCCACATGGCGTAATTCATGGCATCCTCCCAGCTAACCATAAAAACGGGATTCTGTCCCCTTCCTAAGAAAAAATCCGGGGGCTTGTTCATGGCATAAAAAAGAACCTGCCATGTCCCGCAATAGGCCCTCTTGCAATAGGTATCGAACTGGGAAAAGGTAATTTCGTATTTGCTAATCCAGAAGGAAGGGATTCTAACCCTGTGGGGAGGGTTGTATTCCCCAACGCAGTAATCCTCCACGCATCCTGCAGTAAACTGGCCTCCCTTCACGAACACCATTTTTATACCGTAGGGAAGCTCCGCCTCCCACTTTCCAAATCGGTTCCTGAACAACCTTATGGCCCTTTTCTTTACCTGGAGAAAAACCCTCTCCATCCTGGGCTTTGGGGGCTTGGGCTTTGTATGCTTGGGATGCCCCTTCGCCTGCGCGCTCCCTGAATTTCTATGGGAAGATTCACCGGATTTTCCCGAAGTTTTTCCATTTTTGAGAGCAAAATATACCCCCGAGGAAATAAGTGCCAAAAGAAGCAGTCCAAAGAGAAAAAGGGGAAGCCTTTTCCTTTTCCTGGACTCGGGTCTTTTAACCTTCTCAATCTCCCCTCCCTTCAAACTTCTGACAACCTCCTCTGCCGAGGGCCTTTCCCCCGGGGAAAGAAAAAGCATTTTTATCAAAAGCGGTGGAAGTTTACCCTTCCTTCCCTGAAGCCTTCTGAGGAGAAGCTCCCTGACCCTGAGGGTATATTCCTCGGGACTCTCCCCTTTTACCGCGGGAAAATCCAATCCTGTAATCAGCTGGGCAAAGCTGACTCCGGCGGAGTAAATGTCCACCTTTTCTGAAATGGGACCCTTTCCGAAAAAATCCGGGGCCATGTATCCGTAGGTTCCTGCGAAAAAATTTCCCTTCTCCCTCCTGCGGTTTATCTCCTCCAAGGAGGAGTAAAAATCAAAATCCCCCAGCTTGGCCTTTCCGCCAACCAGGAATATGTTGGAGGGTTTAACATCCAGGTGGAGCCTTCCCCTGCGATGGATTATGGAAAGGGCCTCCATTACCTGAAGAAACCATTCCTCCGCCTGCTTTTCGTCCACCTTCCCAATCCAATCCCCAAGAACCCCCTCTGCGTATTCCCAGCGGGTTATGTTCTTAGCCTCCAGATACCCTTCCCACCCATTTCCCTTGGCCTTAACCCCCTCCACTTCCCAGAATTCTATTAAACTGAGGAAATGCTCATCCCCTTCTTCTAAGACCGAAGGGGGTTCCTTTTTCAAAAGGGTTGAAATTTTAACCACAGAGAAACCCTTCCCCTTCTTGAATATCAACATCACAAGGCTGGTTTTTCTAAGGCCCAGGACTTCTATCACCTGATAATACTCATCACCAATTTCAATCCAGGTTCTTTCCTTCTGGCTCCTTTGGGCGAACTCTTCCCAGGTCATTTTTCCATCCCCAGGTATTTAATATATAAATCAAGGAGCCTGCGGGCAACCCTCCCTGCCACCCTTCCACCCAGGCCTGAGCGGGGAATAATAACCGAAAAAACTAAAACCCTTTTCCCTTTTTTCATGTATCCCACGAAGAGGGAATTATCCTTGTAAAGAGCAGTCTCTGCGGTTCCGGTCTTGGCGAAAACCCTCCAGGGCCACCTCCATCCGGAAAAGGCGCCCCTGGCAGTTCCCTCTAACACAACTTTTTCCATGGCCTCCTCTATTTTGGCGGCAACCCTTCGGGAAAAAACCCTTTTCTCCTCAACCTTAAACTTTGCCCTGAAATTCCCTGAGATTACCTCATCCACCAATCTTGGAGGAACGAAAACCCCGCCCCTTGCCACCGCCAGAGCCACCATGGCCATCTGAAGGGGAGTAGCCCTTAGCCCAGCCTGTCCTATGGAATAATGGGCAATTTCGCTGAGCCTGTATGAATTCACAGGGAAAACCGAACGGGCTGTAAGCAGGGCCCCTGGTATGGGGGTAAGCTCAAACCTGTGGTTAAATCCTAAAGCTTCTGCGTATTTAAGAAGGGGAAATTCTTCCCTTAAGCGGGAAAGGGGAAGGATAAGCTGCTCCTTTCCCCGAAGAAGGGGGGGATAAAGGTGCATGGCTAAATAGGCGAAGTAAACGTTAAAGGAATGGGCAAAGGCGGTGCGGAAATCCACCCCATAGGGAATCCTCTCCCCCCTGAAATTCCTGAGATCAAAATTTATAGGGATACCGGTAAGGAGCCTCTTTCCCCTGAGGTTTTCGGAGCCAGGTCCGGCAAAGGGGAATCTTCTGAGCAATCTTTTAATGTATGGAGATGAGGAGGACAGTATAGCCACGGAATCCACCAGTTTGAAGGTGGAGCCCACATTGTAGGTCTCCCCCCAGCCCCGGTTAAGCTTATCTGCAGGATAGCTGGCCGAGGCCAGGAGCCTTCCCTCGCTGTCCACAAGAACTATGGCCCCCTCGTAAAAGGGATTCTTTATCTTCCAGAGCCTGTATTTTGCCCGACGAAGTTTATCCTCCAGCTCAAGAACCGCCGTGGCAGAGGCCCTGTCCCTTTTTTTCCTGTATTCCTCCCAGGCCTTCCTGAGCCTTTCCTCAAGTTCCCTCACTTTTCCCTCCTGCTCCTTTGCCCTTTTCCCCTCCCTTTCTTTAATCCTGCGAATTTCCTGGCTCAGAACAGAGAAGGAAAGCCTCTGCAGGGCAGGGGAAATGGTGAGCTTCACCCTTCCCTTCCTGAAGGAAGGCTTTATGTATGAAACCACCGGCAGGAAGGCCTCCTCATCCTCAGCGTTTCCTCCTCCAGCAAGCACCAAGGAATCCCCCAAGGAAAAGGTCTCCCCTTCTTCCATTTCCCTCCCTTCCCAGCGGTATTTCCCGTCCTTAAAGGAAAGTAGGAAACTGCGGGGACCCGATATTTTTTCATCAGTTCTCAAAACCCATACCCTGCCGTTTCTCAAAATCACTGCATCCCCTAAGGCAAAGGGATAGTGGAGTTCCTCAAGGCTGTAGCTTCTGGTCTTCGCTTCTTTTAAGGGAATAAATTTATTCGTGACGCCTATATTAAGGCTAACAGAGGAAGGCTCGTAGAATATATAAACCCTTTCAGGCACGGCAATCACCAGGCCCCTGTAAGGTCCCTGGAGGAATTTCAAAAAACCAACCCCGGTTTTTGCAAAATCAATGGTCAATTTCCGCTTTTGCGGATAAACTGACCTCAATCCTGAGCTTCTAAAAGAAAGGCTCAGGTCAGGATTTACCCTGAGCCCTCCCCGGAGTTTTCCTGCCCCCCTTACCCTGAGCATAAGGGAAATTATGTGGTTTCCCTTTTCAAGAAATTTACTTTCCCTTCCCCAGATTTCCCCATCCAAGAAAAAAATTCCGTTGGGGGGAGGCTCTAAGCGGACTTCCCTGGGACCTGGGAGCCTTGCCCTGAAATAAACGGTTCTTTCCCCTGAAAAATGGGGGTTCCAGAGCCTGCCGCATACCCACCCATCCCTAACGTGGGCCCTTTCCCAGCCCCAGGGGGAAAGGGAGGTTTTCCAGCCTGAAGGGGGGCTAAAGGAATAATACCAGTTCAGGTTACCTAAGGAGCCTGCCTTCCAGCACGGCATCCTTGAATAGACCTGGCCTCCCAAGCTTCGGTTCAAAACCTCAATTTCCCTTTTAAAATAAGCCCAGTCCCCGGTAATTTTCCCTGCCTTGACCGCATAGCTCCTTCCTCTGGCAACATATTTCCCATCTTTTAGAAGATAATCTCCTTCCCTGAGATACATGGAGATAAAAGCCTCCCTCTGGTAGGGATAGAAAAGGGGGGGAAGAAAGGGAAGGGTTTCTCCAATGGGATGATAGATGGAAGTTCCCCTTTTAAGGGGAAGCCGAACCCCATCCTCAAGATATGCCTGGAAAACCGGTTCCTCCTCTTCCTCCTCCACCACCAGTTCCTTCCTTCTTATTTGAAAAACCCTTACTTTTCCTCCCCTTTTAGCAGGGACATTTCCGCTAACTTCCATTACCCTCACCCGGAGCCCTAAGGAAGGGAAATGGGCGGCTTCCCCTTCTTCAAGGGAATAAAACCTGCCCGGCCTCATGACCCTGCGATGGCATCCCTTGAATATAACCCCTTCCCTGCAGCCCCTTATTCTCACCTCCTTTCCGTTTCTTATCTGGAAAACCTCACCGCAGCCTTTTACCCTGATTCTTATGAGGGAATCTTCCCCGGGTCCGGCTGAAATTACAGGAGGCAGGGAAAAAAGGGGACGATGAAAGACCTTTCTCCAGCGGGAAGGAATGCCTTTCAAGCAAAGGCACTGGCCTGAGGCTTCAACACATTGGCCCTCGCGTATCTTTTTCCCGTTTACATATACCTTATCATTCCTGCGAACCACTAAAGGGGAAGAAATACCCGAAACATAGCGGGGCCTTTCCATGGAGCCCATCTGGAGATATCCCCTGAAAAAGAAGGCGCCGAAAAAGCTCAGGGAAAAAACTGAGAGGAAGAAAATTAATCTTCTAATCAAGATTTTCCCCCTTAAGGTAATTTATCAAGAGGAAAAAGGGGAGAACGAAAAGAAGAAGGTCAGAGTTGGCCTTGGAAAGGAAGGGAAGGGGCTGGCCCATAACAGGAAGAAGTCCCACCAGGATCAGGAAGGGAAGGGAAACCTGGGACAGGAAAACTAAGTGGGAAAAAGATAGAGCATAGAAATTCCACCTTCCCTGATAGGTATACCCCGGTCCCCTGAAGAGACACGGAAGAAGGGAAAGAAAGGTGAAAACTAAGAGAAAAGCCCCGGCAAGCCCAAAATTGGAAACGAAAAGGGCCAGTGGAAAGTCAAAAAGAAGCAGGGGAACCGAATGGGAATTCACGAAGCCCCAGGGGAAATTCCCAGAAAGTCCCCCGGTTTTGAAAAGCCAGAAGGCCCTGAGGAACTGCTCAGAGGCCCGGGAAAATATCCCGGGTTTTAACCAGGAGTAAAGCCTTAAAGCCACATCCGGTGGGAAGAAAAACTTCAGGGAGAGGAAAACCCCCAACCCCAAAACTCCAAGGGCCAATAGAATCAGGGGAATCTTTACCCTCAGAGGCCTTGAAACCAGCAGAAAATGGGCGAGGATAGCGGGGAGGAAAACCGCCAGGGGAGAAAAATCCCCCAAGGTAAATATCAGGAGGAAGAAGGGGATAAAAATCAGTAGATAGGGAAGGGCAAAGGGATAGCGAAACCTGTTCTCCTCTGCCCTGAAGAGCCAGTCCGCTAAGTAAATGGCCAGAAGAATTTTTCCGGCTTCAAAAAACTGCAGGGAAAAACCTCCTCCCCTTATGCCCGCCTCCCCTCCCATGAGGAACTGGGCCGCAATGAGAATAAGGGAAAGGAGGAAAAGGAAATCCACCCATAAAATCTGCCCTGCCAGGGGCCTGTTCAGAGCTTCAAAAAGGGAAAATTCCCCCTTTCCCTCCAGTTTAACCAATTCTAAGCTCTGCCGTGGGGAAAATCCCCTGAAAATATAATTGAAAAAGGACAGCAGATTTTTTAAAAAACCGGGTAAAAGGATAAGGTAAAGAAAGGCAGCGGGCAAAAGCCCTAATTTTAGATATGAGCGGGAAATGAAGTAAAAGGCCGGGTCAAAAAGCCCTGCTGTTTTGACAAAAATTCCTCCTGTAGTAAGAAGGAAGAAGAAAACCGTGGTAGGGACGAACTTACCCCCGAAAGCTAAACTGGCCAGGTAGAGCAAGAAAATCAAAATAAAAGGTATGGAAAACTTAAGAATCCCCATGCCAGCCCCTGAAAGCACCAGTTCCCCTGATGTTCCCTTGAGGACCGTCCTCTTTCCCTTATAGGGAGTTGGGGGAAAATCTACAGGAAAGGGAAGGTAAAGAAACCTATTGCTTTTTATTTTTAAAGGTGAATAAAGAAATTTATCAAAATTTCCCGCAAAACCCTCCATCCCCAGAGGTAACAGCTCTGCCCTCCCGGGATTTACTTTCAGGGAATAAAGGGTTCTACCTAAAATAACTCTGTGGTTTCCGTAGGAAAATTTTCTTTCAAAATGATAAAAGGAGCCGTTGTTTTTTACCTTAACGCCTAAAGCAGGTGGAAAAATCATGGGCAAAAGGAATAGGATAACGGCCAGGACGCCCTCAGGTCTTCTTTCCCTGAAGACTCCGCCGAGGATAAGGAGGAAGGAGGGAATGAGAAGGAGGGGAAAGAGGGCTGCGGCAAGGGCCAGGAAAATTCCCCCTGCTGACAGGTAAAAACCCTTAAAAAACAGGTAAAGCCCGGAGAAGGTAAGGGCTAAGGCAATGAAAAGCTCCCAGAAAAGAAGGTTTATCCCTAAAATAGAGGGGGGGACGGAGGAAAATATCCAGGTATAATCACCCCTTTTTATTTTCACCTTAGAATTGACCAAAAACCGAAGACTCCTCTCCCCACCCAGGGTCATCTTAACCTCAGAGGAAAAGGGCAGAGCTTTAACGCTGTGAAAAAGCAGGGTATCATTCCCTGCCCTTAACTTCTCTCCCGGCCTGAGCAGAATCATGTCCAGGTCCGCGCCATCAAACTCCACCCTCCTTTTATTGCTGAGATTCACTGCCCAGAATCCCTCTTCGCCAAAGGTAATTTTAAGGTGCTGGCGGTCGCTCCTGGGGTTGTAAATGATGAGGTGAGCCGGAGGGGAGTTCCCTATAATAACCTCCCCTTCCCTCCGAAGGGCATATCTTTTTACCTGAAGGGGAAAGGCCTTGGAAAACCCATACCGGACGGAAAGCAGCAAGAGCAAAATCGTCCCCAGGAAGAAAATTACCGTAAGAAACCTTGTTTTATGCGTAAAGGAAGAGAGCCATAGCAGAATAACAAGCCCTGTCCAGGCAATGAAAAAAGCTAAAATCCAGGGGGAAGGGTTCATTCCTCGCTAACCCTGAAAAGGGAATTACCTATGAGGACCATATCACCGCTCTGGAGGGGAATATAGGAAGGGGGCTTTCCCCCGGCAGAGAGGGCATTTAGAACATGGGCTAAGGAATTTTCCCTGAGGGCCAGTCTCTTGACCTTTTTGTAAATGTCCCGGCCAAAGGGGGGAACCACAAGAACTTCGTCCTGACGAAATACATAAATTTTGAAGTGGGCGGATATGTTAACCACATAAAAACTGTCCTCCTCCTTTACCAGCACCCCGTGAAACCTTGAGGAGTGTATGGTCCTGAAATCCCTGCTGCCGGTGGAAGGAAGGTTTATGTGGCACGAGGGGTCCCTTCCCACTAAGGTAGGTATTCCTTCAATGTAAAAGGCCTTGGGCTGGGGAAGTTCTATCTCAAAGAGGAAATAGTGATTTCCCAAGGCCCAGAGTTTTTCCGTGAACTTCCCGGTTCCCACCCTGTAGGAAATGGCCCCCACCCTGAATTCCCTCTCAAACTTCTGGTAATGGGGAATTTTGAAATCCCTTATTTCCACATGGGAAGGGGTTACCTTTATACCTAAGCAGGTAAGTAGCTTTTCGTCAAAAACCTCTCCCTGGGGGCCAACAAAGGCCTGGTATTCCTTTACCGGGCCCATGGGTTTGGGAAGGAGGAGGTATTTCAGGCTCAGGTCCTCGGTCCTGGAGGAGAAGTCCTCGTAGATGGAGCCCTCCTCCTGGGTAAGGACCTCTTCCTCTGGAATCTCAGCTAAGGGCCTGTGAGAGAAAAACTCTATGTCCAGATTTAGTTTTTCCTTTCCCTTCTCGTAGAAAATGGAATAGGAAACCCCTCCCTCTAAGTTCTGCCTTTCCACACCTATGGTTATCCCCCGGATGATGGCCTTAAAACGGTTTCCCCTCTCCTGAATGTTGGAAAGGCGGAAACCGCTGTCCTTCAGGGAAAATCGCAGGGGAGCCCTTATCTTTCTTTTAACCATTTGCGGAATCCAGAGGTTGTAAAACCACTCCTCCCCCACAACAAAGGAGGTCTGGCCAAGAAATACCTCCCTTTCCATCCTCTCCCCGTCCACTTCCGCCTTTACCTCCCCCACAATCTCATTCCCCTCCCTGTATAGGAAAGGGGCAACGATAAGGATGAACTGGCCGGGCTCAAAATCGTAGGTTTCCTCAATGGGAATCCCGTGAAGGGAGAAAAGGCTCAAAATTGTAGCATCACTTACCACTTCCACTGAATATTTGTTGGTTATAACCTGGCTTCCCAATTTTTTCCCTATCTCCCCTGCCTGAAGGCTTATTTCCTCCCTTATAAAATCCTCAACCTCCCCCCATCTCTCGTAGTCCTCCTGTTTCATAACCAGAAGAAAACCGAGTCTGTTAAGTCCGAACCTTAAAAATTCCTTTTTCAGATAGGAAAAAAAGGTGGCATGCCTTCCTTCGCCGAAAAGTGCACCCTTGGGAAAATCCTCATGAATGGGAAAATTAACCGGGACCCGGAACCGGGTTCCGGTCTCAAGGGGAGCGTTAAACTTCTTTCTGGCCTCTCTGGAGAAGAACATAGAAAAATTATAACATTCCCTTCAGATTAAAATCCCCTGGGAGGAATCAAAGGAAGGTAAAAATTGGTGAGTTCACCGTTGATAAAAGCCGAAAATTCTTCCCCGCTACCATCGTTGCGATCGCTGTAAATCCATATCCCTACCTTCCATGTTCTGCACAGAGAAAGAAGATGCTCTATGCCGTTCCTCCATTCCTTTAAATTTCTGGCCCCGCTGTAGCCAGTGATTACAATCTGGTCTGGATAAAGGGCTGAGACCCTGGCCATATCATCGTAGTTGTAGATTTCCGTTATAATTGTAGTGTTAAGGGAAAGACCTTTGTCCATGGCTTTTCGTGCTTCCCCCACATATTCCTCATCCAGCCATATCGCATAATAAGGCTTCAGAAAGCCAGGAAGGCTCCTGCTAAAGAAAACTAACCTCCCAGGGGAAACATTTTCCTTCCAGCCGAACCATATAGCTATTTTGTAAGTAAAGGGAAGGGCTGCTAAGAATTCCATGTCCCGAAGAACCAAACGATACATGGGGGAGTCCGGAGTTAAATAATCCTGTTCCTTCCCATATTTTTCTCCGGGAAAAATGGCATATATGACCCTCAGCCCATGGGAACCGGCCACCTGGTTTAACAGGCGGAGGTTTTCTAAATAAACCTCCGTATCGTCGGCAGGCACCACCGGTATAACCACTTGATAAATGGAAGAAATCCTTTCAAAATCCTGGTCTATAAATGCGATGTCCCGGGAGATGTCCCTTTTTGCGTAATAATAAATTCTGTCCCCGTAATTTCGGGTCCAGAAATCCGAACTTACAGCAGGAGGAAGTATATAAACTATTGCCTTAAAGAAGGGGAGAAATTCCGGACCTGCCGAGAAAAGCAAAAAATAGGTTAATAAAAAACTCACCCTGTAACCCTTCATACTCAAATTTTACATTTCTCTCCTATATAATAACCCATTGATTCGTACTCCTCCCAGGGAAAAATCTCTGCTGAGATCCCTGAAGGGGGGAGACAGGCCAAAATATGCGGATATTACGAAACTGGACAACAACCAGGGCTCCGGTTGGTTGCCCCTGATTTTGAAAACTGAAAGGGAGATATTCAGGGAAACCACGGAATTTTCAAAAAGGGAGCACTCCCCAGGAGAATTGGCGGAATTCCAGCGAAGGGTGGCCGAGAGGGTTTACAAGGTCCTGAGATCAATAAGATAACCTGTCTTCAAGAATTTGATTCAAAATTTTGATTTGGTGTGATATTATGTGAACATTACAGGCCCTCCGCAGCAGTGTCAGTTATCATAGCTTTAGGCACAAATTTTGCTGTTCTAACGGAAACCCAAAAACGGAGGTATATATGAAACGATGGGCTTTTTTTATTTTGCTCTCTTCCCTGGCTCTGCTGCCCCTGGCAGGCCAGGTAAGAACAGGCAATATCTATGGTAAAGTGGTTGATGCAACTTCAGGTCAGGCTTTGCCCGGCGTTAAAGTACTACTGACGGGAAAGAAAATAGCCCCCATGACCGCCGTCACAACTAAAGAGGGACATTTCAGGTTTTTGTCCCTTCCTCCGGGTTCCTATACGATAAAAGCCACCCTGAAGGGATTTAAAACCCTGGTCAGAAAAAACATTGTGGTGTATGTGGGAAGCAACATCAATCTTACCCTCAAGCTTGAACCCGGAACTCTGAATGAGGAAATCACCGTTACCGCTGCTGCTCCCCTGGTGGATGTAAGGGAAGCCACAGTGGCCACTAACATTACCAAGGACGCTCTGCAGGAACTTCCCACTGCCAGGGACCCCTGGGTTATACTGGAACTTGCTCCTGGAGTGGCAATGGACAGGGAGAATGTGGGAGGCAATGAGTCCGGCCAGCAGTCCAATTTTGTATCCAGAGGCGTGGGGAGGAGCGGAACAAACTGGAATATGGACGGTGTGAATGTAACTGACCAGATTTCCGTGGGTGCCACCCCTTTTTATTTTGATTTTGATTCCTTCGAGGAGATGCAAATCCAGACAGCGGCCAATGATATAACTTCCTTTACCGCAGGTGTTCAGGTAAACTTCGTGACCAAAAGGGGAGGGAACCAGTTCTCAGGAGGAGGAAGGCTTTACTACACCAGTAAATCTCTTGAGGCTGACAATACTCCACCGGAGATGAAGGAAGAGGAACTTCAGGGAAACAAGGTTGACCACATTGGCGATTACGGGTTCAACATCGGAGGCCCCATTAAAAGGAATAAGGCCTGGTTCTGGGCAGGAGTAGGGTATCAGGATATCAATAAGATCCTCGTCACTGGAGATGTTCAGAAGCAGAAACTCTACAATTTCAATTCCAAGATAAACTTCACCCTTGCCAAACACAGAATTGAATTTCTCTACAATTGGTCTGACAAGGTGGTAAAGGGAAGACAGAGTCACGGTCCCCTGGATGCCTGGGAAGCAAGATACAATCAAACCTCACCCCATCCCTTTATAAAATTTCAGGACGAATTTACCCCCTCCACCGACCTCTTTCTTTCATTCAAAGCAAGCTACCTCCCAGGGGGATTTAAGCTCTCTCCCATAGGTCCTGTTGGCGGAATAGCCATATACGACAGGGCCAAGGATAGATATCTGGGAACCTACAGAATGTCCGATTACAAGAGGCCTCAGTATTTTGCCCAGCTAACAGGGGATTACTTCGCTGAGAATTTCCTCGGGGCGGACCACGAATTAAAATTCGGTCTGGAATACAAATATGCCATTGGACAGAGGCACAGGGTTTATTATTCTCAGAAACTCTACTACACCGACTACGAAGCAGGAATAACAAAGTATGCTTACATATACAGAAATTCTGATTATAAGTTTTATCTTTACCGGTTTGGCGCCTATGCCCAGGATACCATAAGTTACAAAAAACTTACCCTGAACCTTGGTCTCCGCTTTGATACCCAGAGCGGAGGAACCAAGGCCATCTCCGTCGATGGAACCCATGTGGATTGGGCTGGAGACTATAACCTTCCTGCGGTTTCCGTCCCTGCCAAAAAACTTAACTTCGCCTGGAATACATTCTCCCCCAGGGTTTCTATCATTTACGACCTTTCGGGAAGGGGAACCACCCTTCTTAAAGCCCACTTCGGAATCTATGGAACCCATATCTCATCGGGCTTTCCATATTATTTGGCCTCCACTTATGGATATGTGCGCTGGCACTGGAATGATATTAACCACGACGGCTCAGTTCAACCCAATGAAATCAGCGATCCCCTGGTAAGGGATTACTATACCGTTAAGGAGCCGGAGGACCTATATGACTCCAAACTTTCATCTCCCCTGACCATGGAAATAACCCTGGGCCTTGAAAAGCAGATTACTGGCAATTTAGCTGCCGGAACTAATCTGATTTACAGGAAAAACTACAACGATTACTGGACCCTTTATTATGTGAACGACAACGGAAATACAAGACTCCCTCAGCCCGACGATTGGGTGATAGGAGGATATATTCCCGGCGAATACGGCGGATATGCATGGTGGGAATACAGGTCCGGGATAGAGGAGACCACCATTCCCTGGAGCACCCAGAGACCCGATTATTACTCCAGATACCTGGCCATAGAAATTTTCTTCAACAAAAGGTTTTCTCCTTCCAGTCCCTTTATGCTCAACGGTTCGTTCACCTATCAGGACTGGAGAAACTTCTATCCTACCAGGGCTTCCTACAATGACCCCACCAATCACGAACCGGTGGACCTGTTAAACAATCATTATGCCGGCTACATTTCATACAGCAGCGGAGCCACCAATGCCTCCATTAACCCCAGGTGGATGTTGAAACTGGGTTTCCTCTACAGGTTTCCCTATGACTTCAATTTAAGTGGCGTAATTATAGCCAGGGATGGATATATATTGCCCAAGCATTATACAGATTACGACGTAGAAAGAAACGGAATAGGGGACCATCCTGTGGTTTACATAGCTCCCTATGGCACATACAGACTTCCAACATTCTTCCTGGTTAATATGAGGCTTGAGAAGGTGTTCAAGTTTAAGGGAGTAAGGTATTATCTCACCGCTGATGTGTTTAACCTTTTCAATTCCAGCACGGCACTTATGGAAGGTTACGAGGTAAATAGTAAGATCTACGAAAAAACCCTCCAGATACTTAATCCAAGGATACTCAGGCTGGGTCTCAGATTTGAGTTCTGAGAATTAGTATTTAATCTCCGGGCTCCCGGACAAAGATCCGGGGGCCCTTTCCTTTTATGATCCAATACAGGTTATAATAGAAGAATGAAGAGGCGGGAGATTTTTTCCCTTTTCCTTCTTTTCCTGTTCGTGTTCGTTGCAGGAAGCCTGCTTACCTTTTCCCCTGAGCAGCTCTACGGAGGAAAGGGGCTTTTCGGAATATGGGGGGTAAGGACATCCCATTATCTTCTCCAGGCCTTCGGATACGGCACCGTTGCCCTTCTGTTTTTTATTTTGCTTTGGGCCATATCCTGCTGGAAGGAAGAAAGGATATGGCTAATTCAGAGGCTGGTGGCCATGTTGTTTTTCACAGCCTCGGCTTCTGCCATCCTCTCAGCCTTCGTCCCCTCGGGAATTTATGCCTCAGGGGGAACGGTGGGGGAGGTCATATTCAGAGCTTTTTCTCCTCTTATGGGAAAATGGGGGGTTCTTCTTGCAGGTATTTTCCTACTTCTCCTTTCCCTCTACAGCTTTTCCAATTTTTCCCTCCGCAGGACCTTCTCCTACATAAAGAAAATCTTTAATTTTATCCTGAGCCGGGTAAATCTGGAGGTAAAAGTTCCCATAAGCCTAAGGGAAACCCTTCCAACCACCACTTCCCCACGAAAAAAGGAGAAAAAGCGGAAAAAGCCCGAGGTAAAAAAACCGGAAAAGAGGGAGCCTGAGCTATTTCCTGTGATAGAGTTCCAGGAGCCTCCCCTGGATTTTCTGAAGCCCCCGGACGGTGAGATTGAAGTTAACCAGGAGGAGATAGAGGAAAATGCCCGGGAAATAGAGGCAAAACTGGCGGAATTTGGTATTCGGGGATCTGTGGAAAGGGTTAATCCAGGTCCTGTGGTGACTGTCTACGAATTTAAACCCCAGCCCGGGGTGAGGGTATCCCAGGTCATAGGAGCATCCACCGATGTGGCCCTTGCCCTGGGGGCGGAAAATGTGAGGATAGCCCGAATCCCCGGGAAAAAGACCATAGGAATAGAGGTTCCCAATCGTCACAGGAAAACCATCTATCTCAGGGAGATAATTGAATCCAGAGCCTTCGTGGAGTCCACTTCCCCCCTTACATTAGCCATAGGTAAAAATGTGGATGGGAGCCCCTTTGTGGTGGACCTGAGAACCTTTCCCCACCTGCTCATAGGAGGAGCCACCGGAATGGGAAAAAGCGTGGCCCTGAATGCCATGCTGGTTTCCATGATTTACAAGAGCAAGCCTGATGAGGTCCGCTTCATACTAATAGACCCAAAGAAGGTGGAATTTCCTATCTACAACGGAATTCCCTATCTTCTTTCACCGGTTATAACCGATGTTACAAAGGCCATTCAGGCTCTTATCTGGGCCGTAAAGGAAATGGAAAGAAGACT
This sequence comes from Candidatus Aminicenantota bacterium, assembly GCA_026991555.1. Classification (GTDB taxonomy): domain Bacteria; phylum Acidobacteriota; class Aminicenantia; order S016-38; family S016-38; genus JALSNJ01. Next base: position 3,779 of record JALXBI010000035.1, on the reverse strand, counting down.
GGGCCTTCTGGAAAAACTCATGGTAAGGAACATAGCCCAATACAGGGAAAAGGCCTCTCTGCTTCGGGAAAGGGGAGAGGATGTGGAAATGCTGCCCTACATAGTGATATTCATTGACGAGCTTGCCTCCCTTATGCTCTCTGCCCAGAAGGATATGGAAATGCTCCTTACCCGCCTTGCCCAGGAAGCCAGGGCCCCTGGAATCCACCTCATACTGGCCACCCAGAGGCCCTCCACAGACATAATAACAGGCACCATAAAGAACAATTTCCCGGCAAGGATTGCCTTGGGGGTCCCTTCCCGGTTTGACTCCAAAACAATCCTTGACCAGGAGGGAGCGGAAAAACTTCTTAACAAGGGGGACATGCTTTTCAAATCTCCCAATTCCTCAATTCTAAGGAGGGTTCACGGGGCCTATGTGAGCGAAGAGGAACTCATGAAGATAATTGAATACCTTAAAAATACCGGACCTGTCCAGTACAGGGACATTTTCTCGGAAGTAAAAAATAAGGAGAGCGTTTCAGCAGCCCTTTCTCAGGGGGATGACCTTTATATCCAGGCGGTAAAACTGGTTCTTTCTACCGGCAACACCTCCGCCACCTTCCTTCAAAGAAGATTGAGAATAGGTTTTCCAAAGGCCTCAAGGCTTCTGGACATGATGGAGCAGGACGGCATTCTTTCCCCTATGGACCCGGTTACCAAGAAAAGGGAAATCCTTGTGGATAGAATGGAATATCTAAGGTCTCTGGAGGAAGAATGAAAAGGATAATTTTTGTTCTCATAGCCTTTTCACTTATGGCCAGCGATGCCCTGATAAGAAGGGAAGAGTGGAAATTCAGCAAAACTAAAACCGGATACGATTTCAGGCTGGTGAAAATAGTCAAAAGATTGGGCTGGAAGGGCAAGGATTTCATGAGAAGGTTTGAGATGGCCTTGCCTGGAGAATACAGTTTGACAGTTGAAAAGGCCTATACCGTAAATTCCATGGGCAAAAAAATAGATGTCCCACCTCAGGATATTTCCACTGGCCCGGCCCCTGGACTTGCTTTCTTCCCCTATTTTTCCTTTTTAAAATTGCACCGCATAGACTTTGGCAATCCCGATCTTCCCTCGGAATCATATATTGAAATTTCGGGAAAAACCCAGGAGGAAAACCTTGACTGGTCCTTTACCCTGCTTGAGCCATTTCCAGCCTTAGAAAAGAGGTGGATTTTCACGGGGTTTGATTCGGTGAAATACTACGCTCCGGGCTTTGTGCCCCAGGAGTTTCTCCAGCCAGACGAAAGGGGAGGGGAGGCCATGGCCATCCGGTTTGTCAACCTCCCTCCCTATCCTCCTGAGCCGCTTCAACCACCACCCCCCTCCCTGGTGATTTCATCATGGAGCGGCTGGACCTCCCTGGCCAACTCCATTAAGGATTCCATAGAGGTAGGCAAGGGCCAGTTCAAGTTTTCGGATATCTTCTCTGCCTTAGAATTTCTCAGGGGAAAATTAAGGAGGGTAAGCCTTCCTATAAAATGGTCCCTTCTATATGCTCGTTCCCCTGAGGAAGTTCTAAAAAGCGGATACGCAAGCCCGGTGGAGGTGGCTCTGGTTTTAAAATGGGTTCTGGCAGGTGCCGGATACGAGCCCGAGTTTTACTTAGAAGCACCGGCGGACAGGTTCTCCGAGGAAGCCCCTGCCCTTTCCCAGTTCACAGAAGCCGGGATTTATCTTCCGGGCCCTGGACTTTATATAAATTCCAGGCTTGTGCCTGAAAAAATGCCTCCCCAGAGGGTGCTCTGGATTTTCTCCAAGATACCCCACCTTCTGAGAACAGGCCCTGTGAAACCAGGGGAAAACGGAATAAGGGCAGAGATGAGCATATCAGGGGGGAAAATAAAGGGAAGGATTGAGGGTCTGGGCAATTTCCTTTTCTACGGAGACCCGTCTAAGGAAGCGAAAAAATACGCGGGTTCCCTGGGATTAAAAATCACTGTAAACCAGGCAAAATTAACGGGAAACATCCTGGAATTCGAGGGTAACCTCGTGGCAGAAGACGGCCTGATAAGCCTCCGCCCGGACATGGGCCTTCTTCCTGCCAGTGAGGAGGGATTCGGGGAGGACCGGATAACCCCGGTAAAATTTCCCCAGCCCTTCTTCGTTGCCCTAAATCTCAGGGTGGAAAATCCTTCTGACATAATATTCCTTCCCTCTCCGGCCAGATACAGCAACGATTACGGAAGATTCATTTTAGAGGTTAAAAAGAACAGCGACTATGTGATGCTGAATTACAGGATGGAACTTCTAAAGGAAAAAATTGCCCCTGCAGAGGCAGGGAAGATTAAGAAGCTCATTCACCTCTGCAGGGACAAAAACCTTACCTCCTTGGTCTTTCTTCCCCGGTAAGTTCAGATTTTAACCCTGTAAAGGAAACCACCAAATCCCCAGAGCCTGAGAACCAGGCAGAAGAGCCAGCCCACATAGGGGATAAGGCTTATGAGGATGAGGAGAATTAATCCCACGGGATAAGAAATCCAGAGGGTGATTTCCTTTTTGAATATCCACTTGAGAACTATAGCACCCAGGGCAAAGGCTGCCAGAAGTTTGGCGAAGTAGAGACCTATGAGGAAAATGGGGATTCCAATCAGCCCGATGAGCCACGTGTAAACTATCACAAAGAAGGCGAGGATCAGAATTATGAAAGCAACAGCCTCTGCAGCCCCCAGGAGAAAAGCCTTTACCGGTTTGCTGAGAATCTCCTCCTTAAGCCTTTTTACCAAGGACGGGAACAGGAGGAAAAGTATATAGCCGAGAACTAAGGAGCTTATGAACCAGGAAATCTTGAACCACAATCCGGAAAAGAGAAAGCCCCTCTTCTTTTTTGCCGGAGCTTTTGCTTCCTTTTTGACTTCCTTCTTTACCTTTTCTGCTTTTTTCTGGACTTTCTTACCGGAATACTTGTGGAAGACCACCTCCCCGGCCACAACCCCCTGGGGAATTTCAATCTGCTTCGGGGCCCAGTATTCCAGTTTTCCCTGGATTTTGGCCTCTGGAAGGAAAATTATGTTTTTGGCCTTGATTCTGGCATCGGAGTTCAGAACCCCACCTAAAACCACCTCGTTGCCTGCCAGGCTTACCTTTCCGTTTACCTGCCCGTAAATGTCAATTTCTTCTCCCGCGGCGTAAACCTCTCCTTCCACCACTGCTCCCTTTTCTATCCTCAGTTCCTGACCGGCGAAAAGCACATCCCTTCCCATGTTCCCGTTTACCTCAAGGCTCCTGCCGAAGAACCTCACGCTCCTTGAAATGGCCCCATTGAGGACCAGCTTTTCACCGAAAAAGAAGACCCCGCCCTGAATGTTCCACAGCCTTGCCTTTCGGCCGAAAAACAGAACATCCCCGTCCACTTCCTTGGCAATCAACTCCCCTCCAGTAGCATAAAGGTCACCAGAGATATTGGAAACCTCAACGAGTTTTCCCTTCTTGAAGTTTGCTCCCAATATTGGCACCACCATCAATATTGCCACCAATACCACCAGCCATTTCCTCATTTTGCACCTCCAGGATTTCATTACATTATAATTATACGAAATTCAGCGGCCCTTTTCAGGGAAATTTAATGTTAATATCACGCTGGTCTGAAGGATTCTCCTGAGATTAAGTTAGAGTTTGAACCGGATTTCTTGAGATTCCTTCCAAATTTTAGGGACAGACCCCTTTCTGGTATAATTCCCCCATGGCCAGAGTCGCCCGCACATACATCAAATTCCCCTCCGCCCACTACCACATCTTCACCC
>JALXBI010000034.1 GCA_026991555.1 Candidatus Aminicenantota bacterium | reverse complement strand
TTGGAATGAGAGGCGGAGGATTGATGGAATTTTGTGAAATTTCGCCATGGATTGGGTAATGATTTTTTGATTTTTCCATTTCGGACCTGTCCCGAAAATCCTTTTTCGTCTGTGACAATGGTGTTTTTTCTTTTCGGACCTGTCCCGAAAATTTGTCTCCATTTTTTATGCAATTCGGACCTGTCCCCAAAATTCTGTCTGAGGCAATCAGTCAGGTATCATAATTTCGGGTTTTACCTTTCTCCTCTTGGTGTCAATTCTTTCTGTTATGCCTAAGGAATCCAGGAGTTCCAGAAGGGGAATGGCGTATTTTCTGGAAAGCCCTGTAATGGCCTTAAATTCCTGAACGGTGAACTCCCGCTTCCCCTGGAGTTTTTTCACTATGTCCTCAAGATAATCCCTATGGACCAGGAAACCCGATGTGAAATAAAGTCTCCCTTCCTCTATAAGTTCGGCTATTATTTGCTCCACCATTCTCCGGTTTTTAAGCCCCCGCAGGATTCTCTCCATCTCCACCATGGAGGGTCTGACCATTCCCTCCACTAAGTCCTTGGTTTGTTGTATTTTCTTTTCGCTTTCAGGGACGAAATCAGCAAGGCTAACCGCATCACCCCTCAATTTGAGCCTTCCCCTGGCAACCCCTGACGAAAGGGCAATGGAGAAAACCTCCTTGGAAACTCCGAGCTTCTCCCTTAGTTTCTCCCTCTCCATTCCCAGAAGCTGTGGTTTAGCCCTGTGAAAGGGTTTCAATTTGGCTTCCATTTTTCCCACCAGCTCCTCAATCCCTTCCCGGCTCAGGGCGGAAAGCTCGGCAAAGTTCAACACCCTGAGCGACCCACTACTGCTCAGTTTTAACATAAGCTCCTCTATGTAGGTCCTCCTCCAGCCTGTCTGCAGCATTATTTCTCTGCTGCTTATGGGCCGGTGGGCCAGGAAAACGAGGACCTCCTCGTCTGAGGCATCGGGAAGGGGCTTTCCCTCTCCTCGCCTTATTCTCTTTATCCTGCCGCACCAGTTTCTTTTTCCATCGTTAAGCAAGATAGGGTCCCCTCTGAAAAATAAAAAGGGATTGGAGAGTTTAAGAATTCCCCCGGAAAGATAACCCTCGCAGGAAAATCCGTGGGCAAGAATTCTGTAGGTCCCATCGGGCGCCTCTGTTGAAACCTCGTATTGAAGGGAAGGGGGAATTTCTTCACCTACCAGAACCTCTCCCTTCCCAAGGAAGGCGTCCTCGTGAAATTCTATTCTGAGTATCTGGGGAGAAAGGATGCTGGAGATGGGTTGGGAAAGGAAAAAGATATTCTTTATTCTCAGCCAGTTATTCTTCAGGGGAAGGTAAAGGCCCATCCCCCTCCTTATTCTTCCCCATTTTTTAGCGAAAAATCCGTCCTTCAGGTGAACCAAATAGGCGGTGGCAGGAGAACGGAAGGGCACCACCTCGCCCTTCCAGGGAATAAGTCCGCATGAGGAAAGGAGTTCATCCTCACCCTGGTAATAAACCGCTAAGGTGGACCACTTCATGGGCCCCCTGAGCCTTCCAATCCTCAATTCACCTTCTATGCTCTGGCTTACCCCCAATTTAGAAGCTTTTTCGAATATGAGGGCGTCCTTCATGTAGTTCTTCTATCAGAGGGAAATTTTCCCTTTATATACTCCCTTGCAATTCTCTTCATCCTTTCCACCCCGGGCTGGTCAAAGGGGTAAACCCCCTGCATTTTTGATATGAACCACACCTGGCTCTGGAGCACGGTGATGAACTGTCCTAAGAAGCGAGGTTTTATTTTGGGAAGCTCAAAGGCCAGAGTGGGCCTTCCGCTTTCGTGAAGGGCCCTTTCTGTGGAAAGGGCCATGGAATAAATTATGTGGGAGAGGGGCTTACCGCAAAACTCAAGGCCTTCTTGGCAATCTATATTCTCATCCTTCCTGAAATTTCTTACCCTCCAGAAGAGGTAAACCTTGTCGTCGGGACCGTCCAGGTAAAGCTGGAGCTTGGAATGCTGATCCACGGAGCCAAGGTCAAGAACCGGGGTCTGCCCCTTCCCGTCTTTGCCTAAGCTTTCGCTGAAAAGCTGCCGGTACCAGAATCCCAAGGGGTAAAGGTGTTCACTGTAGACCAGGTTCACCAGGATGTTTCTGCCCGCCTGGTAATTCTGGAAAATGGCAGAGGCGGAAAGAAGGGCCGGGTTTTGATAAAGGGGTCGGCCAGAAAGGGATAAACCCTCCTCCGCTCCCTGCATGATTTCCTCTATTTCAATTCCCTCCAAGTAAAAGGGCACCAGTCCCACCGGCGAAAGCACCGAGTATCTCCCAGGAAGATAATCCGGCACAGGAAAGGTTAAAAATCCCTCCTTCCGGGCGAATTCCTTGAGGAATCCTCCACCTGTTATGACCATGTAGCGCTCCTTCCACGGGAACTTCCTGTAAAGTATGAGAAAATTGGCCAAAGTTTCTGTAGTGTTTCCCGATTTGGAGATGATAATGAAGGCGGTATTTTCAGGTTCAACCAGTTCCGCCAGCTCCGCAGTCCTTTCCGGGTCCACATTGTCAAAGAAGAAAATTCTCCTTCCCCTGGAATTGAAGCTCACAGGAAGCAGGGCCCTTAACAGGGCTTCCGCCCCCAAGGAACTGCCTCCTATCCCCACCACAACTAAGTGTTTTGCCGAGAAACCTTCAAGCCTGGAACGGATTAGCGAGAGCCAATCCTCCTTCAGCGTTTTAACAAAGGGAAGGTTGTCCTTTTCCCGGAGAAATTCCTCCCTCAGGTCCTCCCATTTTGGAGAAATGTCCGCATAAGTATAGTCCAGAATTAATTTTTCCATGGGGATATGATATCACTTTCTTTTTTTCTTTTTCCCTTTTTTCCCAGAAAGCTGGTCTGCAGGGAGAAGGTAGATGATTCGCCTGTAGGGATCTATGGAGCCAAGGATAACATCTATTCTTTCTCCGATTTTATATGTTTTACCGCTCCTTTTTCCCCGAGCAATCCAGCCGTCACTTACCACGAAATAATCCTCCTTCATGTCCGAGAAAAGAACCGAGCCCTGAATCATGTATTTATCCAGTTCCACATGCAAGCCATCGTTTCCCACTCCCACGATGAGTCCGGAAAATCTTTCCCCTATTTTGTCAGAAAGAAACCTGACCGTCCTCCAGTGAATTATCTCCGCTTCCATTTGGTCGGCAATTCTTTCTGTGGTAGAGCAATGGGAGGCAATTTTTTCCAGTGTTTTCTCGTCGTAGGGGGGAGCCTCCCCCGCCAGGGCTCCCTTCACCGTGCGATGCACAATCAGATCCGGATACCTCCTTATGGGAGAGGTAAAATGCAGATAATTCTCCTTGGCTAAGGCAAAATGTCCTAAGGGCTGAGCCGAGTATTTGGCCAATTTCAGGGAACGAAGAACCATTATGTTTATGAGTTTTTCCTCGGGCTTGCCCTCGGCCTCTTCAACTATCCTCTGCAGCATCCCTGGTTCTATGGAACCTTCTTTAAGTTTATACCCAAAAAGGGAAAGAACCCTCTTCAGGGATTCTATTTTCTTGGGCTCCGGCGGTTCGTGAACCCTGAATATGGTGGGGTAGCCTTTTCTTGAAAGATAATGAGCCACCGCTTCGTTGGCAGCCAGCATAAATTCCTCTATTATCTGATGGGCGAAATTCCTTTCAAAGGGCAATATATCCAGGAGGACTCCGTCTTCGGTGTAGAGGAATTCAGGCTCAGGAAGGTCAAAGTCTATGCTTCCCCTGGCTCTTCTCGCTGATAAAAGGGCTTCTGCAGCCTCTGCCATAATCTCCAGGGAAGGGACTATGTGCTGGTATCTTTTTCTAAGCTCCCTGTCCCCCTGGAGAATTCCCCACACCTTGTTGTAGGTCATACGCTCAACGCTTTTTATAATTGAGGGATATATCCTGTAATTCCTCACCTCCCCCTTTTTGCTTATATCCATCTCCACGGTCATGGTTAGGCGGTCCTTTCCCGGAACAAGACTGGCCAGGTTCTCACTGAGAACCGGTGGAAGCATAGGCACAGCCCTTTCAGGGAAATAGATGGAATTTCCCCTGCGCTCTGCCTCGCCGTCAAGGAGGGTTCCTTTTCTTACATAATGGGAAACATCGGCTATGTGCACCCCCAACTTATATCCGTTTTTCGTTTTCCTGATGCTTACCGCATCGTCAAAATCCTTGGCGGTATCCCCATCTATGGTGAATATCACTTCCCCGCGCAGGTCCTTGCGTTTTAATTTGTCCTTCTCCTCTTCCAGCTTAATCTCGGGAAAATCAGGGTTTATGTCGTAGTGGGCCAGAATGGCCTCTATGTCCTTACCTGGCTCATTGGGATCCCCAATAACCCTCTTCACCACGCATTTCTTTCCGGAAAGCTCCGCTTCCACCAGCTGTCCCTGAATTACGGGTTCCTGGGGAATTTTCTTAACCTCAATCTCAGGAAGTTTCCTTTCCACGGGAACTACCACCGGCATTTTTCTCTCCCACACGAAAAACCCTGCCACCTTTTTTCTCTTCCTCTCTACTACCCTGAGTATTCTGGCTTCGGTGCGGGCTCCCCTTCTTAAAATCAGGGCTTCCACCAGGTCCCCGTGCATGGCATCTCTTTTGAACCTCCGGGGCACAAAATAATCGCCTTTGGGGGTTATCAGGAATCCGTAGCCGAAATGGGTATCCTCAAATTTTCCCTGGATTATATCCGCCTGGGAGGAAAGCATGTATTTCTTCCCAACCTTTACCGCAACCCCGCATTTTACCAGGGAATTTATCTCCCTTCTCAGGGTTTTCTCCTTGCCCTTCTTTACTCCCAGCTGATCGCGAAGCTGACGCAGGGTCAGGCCTTTTTTGTTCCTTTTCAGAACTTTTAATATACTATCCCTCCATCCCATTTTCTCTCCTTAATTTTTGGGAATTTCTCCCTATTTAAACTGAATGGTTACCACCTTCCAGACCTTAACGGGAACCCCCTTCTTCCTTGGCGGTGTAAACTTCCACTTAAGAAGGGTTCTATAGGCCTCTTCTTCGAAAAATCCCTTGGGGGTGGCTCTTATTATCCTTACTCTGGCCACATTTCCGTTTTCATCTATGAGAATAGAAGCCATAACGCTTCCCCTGACCCTTAATCTCAGGGCCTTTACAGGCATTCTGGGAGCGACTCTCTTTATTAATTTAACCGGATGATCCAGCTCGCTCAGGGAAACCACCGAGCCCGGAATTACTGCGGGTTTGGTTGTGGTCTGTTTTTCAGGGGCAGGTGAAGGCGCCGTGGGTTTGGCCTCCTGGGGTTTCTCCTGAGGAGGTGCCTTGGTCTCAGCAGGAACCTTTTGTTCTTCTGCACTGGTCTTTTTGGGAACCTCCGCCTTCTGGCTTTGAGCCTTAGCCTGAGGAGCAGCAGGAGCCTCCCCCTGTGAAGCCTGGGGTGAGACGGCAGGGGCAGGAGCTGGGGTTTGAGCAGGAGCGGTAGCATGGGCAGATTTGGAAATTTTTGCCATCTGCTGTCTTCTTATGGAGGCCAGGAGTTTTTTCCTCTCCTCTTCTAAGGCCTTTTTGAGCTCTTCCTGTTTCTGGGCTGTAAGCTGCCCATATTTTTCCTCATACTGCTTTCTCAGCTCCTCCTCCTTCTGCTTTAGCTTTTGCTCCACCAGCTGGTTTATCCTTTTTTCAAGTTCCTCCTGGCTTATGGATTTTTGGGCCGGTTTCCTAAGCAAAACTATCCCCACAATCACCAGGGCTATGATGGCAACTATGGCTGAAACCAAAACCACGGGGAATCCCTTTTTCTTTTCCTCCTCTTCCGTTACCTCCACCTTTTCCTCCTCGGGTTCCTCAATGATCTCCACAGGCACCCTATCCCTGCTTTCCTTTACAAGCCTTTCCCTTTCTTCTTTTTCCTCCTGAAACAGGGTGTTCATGTAATAGGCAAGGTTAAACGTAGTGGGGGTTATGTCTTCTTCATCAACAAACTTCTCTAAGGCTTCTGTAAATTCACCTATGTTGCGATAACGCTGTTCGGCGGGGGAAAGGGCCTTCTTGAGAATGGCTTTTACCCCATCAGGAATTCTGTCCCCCCCCTCCCATTGGGGTATCATTTTGGCCTCGTCCAGTTGTTGATCAAGATCTTTATCCTGGGCCACAAGTTTTCCTGTGAGAAGAAAATAAAGCAGGGCGGCTACGGAATACACATCTGCCTGGGGAGATGGTTTTTTCTTACTTATCAGCTCCGGAGCAAGGAAGGCTGACCTTTCAGTAGCCAGGTCATTGGCAAGTTCCCGGTTAGTAGAATAAACAATTTGATAAATACCGAAGTTGGCTATATAAACCACCCCATCAAGACTTATCATAATATCGTCAGGGGTTATCAGGTTATGAAGGATAGGAGAGCCCTTGTATTGGATATTAGAAAGATACTGCAACCCCGTGGCCAGCTGAAATATGGCCTGTATGGGAATGTCAAAGGAAAAGGGCAGGGATTTTTTCTTAAGCTGAGCAAGAATGGAGGTCAGGGAGAAAAACTCCCTGCAACGGGTTGCTATGTAATAACCATCTTTGCACTTGCCCCAGTAGTCATAGGTAAGTATGTTGGGATGATTTAACTTCCTGGAAAACTGGAAAAATTCGCTCAGCGCATCCCATACTTTGGGCCTTCGGTATTCCTCGCGAACCTCCACAAGCATGTAATCCTTTAATTGTTTCTCCTCGTCTCTGGTTACGGAATAAAAAACACCGCCCAGAGCGTTGGAGCCAACTTTTTTTAGTTCGTAAAATCTACAATACTTCTTCATCTTTACCCCCTTCTCTATCAATCATAGAACGAGCTGCTCATTTTTCAAGTTTTTTAAGCCTTTCCTCAGCTTTAACCCTGAGCTCAGGCTCCACCGGTAAAACCAGAACTTTCCCGTAGGCTGTTTTGGCTCCTTCCTTATCCCCGAGTTTTTCCAGAACCTCGGCCAGGGCAAACCAGTATCTTCCGTTTTCCTTATCCCTTTCCAAGGCCGCCCTGTAAAGCTCCTTAGCCCTTTCGTAATCCCCCTCCAGAGCGTAAATATAACCTTTGAGGGCATAGGCCGGGCTGTATTCCCTGTTGAGCATAATAGCCTGGTCAAGGGCAGAGAGGGCTTTTTCCTTCATGCCCATTTTAAGATAGAGCTTCGCCATGTTCAGGTAAACTGCTTCCTTGGTGGGATAGGCTATGTCCTCCAAGGCCTTTTTAAATTCCTCCTCAGCCTTTTTATATAGGCCCTTCTGGGTGTAAACCACCCCTAAAAGGTTGTGGGAAGGGCCGTAAGCCGGATTAAGGGAAATGGCTATTTTAAAATAACTCTCTGCCTGGTTTAATTCCCCAAGCATGGAATATGCTATACCCAGGGCATGGAATATCTGGAAGTTCTTGGGATTCAATTTGGCGGCCTTATTGAGGAAAACTATGGCCTTTTCGGGATCCTTCTTTTGAAGGTAAGAGACCCCCATGTTGTAATAATAAAGGTCCGTTTTTTTCTTCTTCTTACCGAAGGCCTGTCCCGAAAGGAGCAGGATGAGGGCGAAAATCATAATCCTTTTCATTTTTTCACCTCCTTAAGGAGAAAGGCTTCCACTTCCTCCTTTATTCCCTTTACCTTAAATTTCCCCTTGCTCACGAAAACGAATCCTTCCCCGGCGAGCTCTACGGCGGACTTTCCCACGGCGGTTTCCCCGGGAGCCGCCACCTCGCTCTGAAGGCGGGAAGCGAGGTTAACGCTATGGCCCAGGACTGTAAATTCAAGCCTCTTTTCCGAACCGAAATCTCCCGCTATCATGGGACCGGAGTTTATCCCTATTCTTATTTTTACGGGCTTTCCCTTCCACCTGAATTTTCCCGCCTCTTTCTGCATTTTATGCGCTGCAAGAAGGGCTCTGCGGGCATGGTCCTGCATGGGAAAGGGCACCCCGAAAACCGCCATCAATCCGTCGCCTATGTATTTGTCTAAGGTCCCTTCGTATTCAAATATTATGTCCGTCATGGCGGAAAGGAAACGGTTCAGAAATTTTCCCACCTCCTCGGCAGAGCCGGTTTCCATCATGGAGGAAAATCCCACTATGTCGGCGAAAAGGACCGTGCCAGAGGCGTGGAAAAATTTCCCTGGAACCAGACTGAGCTGGGAACTTTCGGAAAGTATTTTCCTCACCACTGCCGGAGAATGGTATCTTTCAAGCCTCTCCACCAATCTCCTCTGGGTCTGGAGCTGGGAAAATAGCTTCCTCTGCTCCAGAATTATCCCCACATAGTTTCCCAGCACTGTGAGTATCTCCAGATCATCTCTGGTCTGGACCTTCTTTGCCATGGAACTGTCCACATATATGGCTCCAAGAACTGTCTCACCTTTCCAGATAGGCACGCAGGCAGCGGACCGAATTCCCATCATCACCACGCTTTTTTCCCCGTAAAACCGCGAATCCGAAAGGGCATCGCTGGTTAAAACCCCCACCTTCTCCTCAATGGCCCTTTTCAATATGGAACGGCTGAGCCCTATGTCCCCCTCAAAACCCTCCTCCAAGGAACTGGCCACTACTTTGTCCTTGCCACCTTCCCTTACCACTACCACTGCCCTCTCCGCTCCTAAGGCAGTTCTGGCAACCTCTGCCACCTTATTTAGCAACCTCTCTGCCGAGGGGGAAAGTAAGATTTCCTTGCTCAGCTCCTCGATGCTCTTCATAATCCTTTTCCATTTTTCCGTATCCGGACCGGAAATTTCCTGCTGGTATTCGGCATCTGGAACAGTTTCTTCCATCCTGAGGGGAGAACTTGCTTCGAGAACCCTCACATACCGGTTGCCGAAGGTGAGCTCATCCCCGGAGACCAGCTTGGCCGGAACCTTAATTGGCTGACCGTTCAGAAAGGTTCCGTTCTTGCTTCCCAGGTCTTCGATAAACCATTCTCCGGCCTGATTATATATCCTTGCATGCCTTCTTGAAACCGTGGAGTCCCTCAAAATCAGGTGATTTTTTGGGGACCTCCCAATTATTATTTCAGGCCCGGAAAAATTGTATTTCTTACCCTCCTTTACATCCTCAAGAACAATTTTATCCCCAGAATTCACTCTTTAGCCTCCTTAGCATCAGCTCTTTAACTGCCTGCGAAGGCGGTTTGCCCTCCCACAGTACCTCCACCACTTTTTCTGTTATGGGCATCTCCACTGCTAATTTTTTAGCTAAGGAAAGAACGGCTTTGGATGTGGTAATACCCTCGGCTACCATCTTCATGCCCTTCAGTATTTCCTCAAGCCTCTTCCCCCTACCCAGCTCGTATCCCACCCTGCGGTTCCTGCTCAGGGCACCTGTGGTGGTAAGAACCAGGTCCCCCACTCCGGCAATCCCTGCCACGGTCTCTGGCTCACCTCCCATAGCCACCACGAACCTCCTCATTTCTGCAATTCCCCTGACTATAAGAGCCGCTAAGGTATTATGTCCGAATCCAAGACCGCTAACAGCCCCTGCAGCAATGGCAAGCACATTTTTAACCGCAGCACAAAGTTCAACTCCCAGAACATCCTCAGAGGTGTAAGCCCTGAGGTATTCGTCGGAGACCAAGGCTTGAATCCTCCGGGCAAACTCCCCGTTTTGGGACGCAACTACCACCACCGTAGGGCTTCCCTGGGCTACCTCTAAGGCGAAACTGGGGCCTGAAAGAACCGCATAATCCAGTTTACCCAGCTCTTCCCGAAAGACCTGGCTCATGGGGGCTAAGGTTTCCTCCTCAATTCCCTTGGTAAGGCTTACGGCAAATTCCGGTCTTGCTGGAAACTTCCTTAAAATCCCCCTTACGAATTTCGACGGCACCGCCACGAAGTAAATGCCCGAAGGCTCAAGAAGGGACAGGTCAGAGAAGGGTTTTATGTTAGGGGAAAGTTTTACCCCTGGCAGAAAAATGGAGTTTTCCCTTTTTTCCTCAATTTCCCTCAAAACCTCCTCTTCCCTCACCCAGAGGTTGACCTTGAGGCCTTTCCTTGCTAAATGCTGGGCAAAGGCAGTTCCCCAGCTTCCTGCCCCTATCACATAAATCCTTTCCATAGTTTCCTCTCCCTGCCTTCAAGGAGCATTTTAATGTTGCTCTTGTGCCTGAAAATAACCACCAATGAGGTTAAGAACTGAACCAGAAAAAGCTTCCAGGAACCGTAAAGGGCGAGGCTGAAAAGGGGTAAGGTAAGGACTAAAAGAAGGGAGCCCACGGACACGGCCCCTGAAATTAAAGCTCCTAAGAGAAAAACTCCCAAGGAAAGCAATGCCGCATAGGTGGATGCCACCAAGGAAGCCCCCACATAGGAAGCAACCCCCTTTCCCCCATTGAACTTAAGCCAGGGGGTAAAACAATGACCCAGAACCGCTGCCAGTCCACAGGCAAAGGCGAATTCCCTGCCGTAGGGCAGGGCAAAATAAACCGGAACTCCTGCCTTGGATATGTCCAGGACTGCCACCGCTATTCCCAATCCCACGCCTCCGCTTCTTAAGGCATTGGTAGCTCCAACATTACCGCTTCCCCTTTTTCTTATATCCTGTCCCCGGAAAATTTTGTAAAGTATAAAGGCAAAGGGAATGGAACCTGAAAGGAAGGAGAAGAAAATAAGAGCAAGCTTCATCTCAGCTCCGCTGCGTAAAGTTCGGTATAGATGGGACCCTGGGGGGTGAGGCGGGAACGGAAAAGAACTATCCTGTTCACCCTTATCTTTCCAAACTTTTTCCCTGCCATGGCCTTGATTTCCCCGGTAATCTTCCTCAGGGCAGAGGTTCCCTTGACCCTCCCCATGGTTATGTGGGGATGGAAGGCCCTGGTCTCCTTCTGAAAACCCTCTTTCAAAAGTTCATCCTCCAGGACCTCCTGAAGATGGGTTATTTCCTCAGGCTCCCTCACCCCTACCCAGAGAACCCTGGGCCTGGGAGACGAGGGAGGAAAACTTCCGTAACCCTCTATTTCTAGGTCAAATTCCTCTATCTTAGAGGCTGTCCTGTCCATGGCCTTCTCTATGGCTTCCACCCTTTCAGGAACAACATCCCCCAAGAACTTCAGGGTAATGTGAAGGGCATTTCTTTTTACCCAGGTGATTTTACCCCCCATCCTCTTGAGCCTGGAAATATCCTCCTCTATCATGTCCTTTATTTCATCGCTGAGCTCCACGGCTATAAATAACCTCAAATTAACCTCCTGCGGAGCATATCAAGGGCATGGGAGGTGGAATAGGTTTTTATCTGAAGCCTGGTTCCTGAAAACCTTTTCCTTTGAACTTCACCCCCCCCCTCCCAGCTAAGTCCTATGTAAACTAAGCCCACGGGTTTTTCAGGGGTTCCTCCCCCGGGGCCTGCTATACCGGTAATTCCTATTCCGAAATCGGCCCCTGCCAGTTTCCTTACCCCTATTGCCATTTCCTTGGCCACGGGCTCGCTCACAGCGCCGAATTCCCTGATATTCTCTTCGGAAACTCCCAGGACCTTTATTTTTGCCTGGTTGCTGTAGGTTACGGCCCCCAGCAAAAAGTAATCGGAACTTCCTGGAATGTTGGTAATCCGGTGGGAGAGAAGACCGCCGGTGCAACTTTCCGCAACCGCCAGGGTCTTCCCCTTCTGTCTTAGAAGTTCCCCCACCACCTTTTCTAAGGGTTCATCCTCAAAGGAATAAATGTTATCCCCTAAAACTTCCTTAAATTTCCCCACCATTTCCTCAACCAGCCGGTTCGCCTCCTGCGGGTCCTTGGAAGTGGCCACAATGTGAAGCTGGACATCCTCAGGGGAAGCCAAGATAGTCACTGAAGGGTTCTTTACTCCGGTTATAAAAGGGGAAATCCTGTCCTCCACCTCCGCCTCCCTGAGCCCTGCTATCCTCAGAACCCTTCTCTCAAGGTTCTTCTTTCCCAAGGCCTCCAGCCTTTCCCTTACCGCCTCAAACATGGGCTTCCACTCCGCAGGGGGACCTGGAAGAACCAGGAGCCTCAGGTCCTTTTCCGGGACCTCTATCCAGAAACCCGGGGCAGCCCCCACGGTATTGTAAATCACCTCAGCCCCTTCAGGAACAAAGGCCATCCTGGCAAGATTGTCCGGAGGCTGTCTTTTGGTTATCTGCCTGAACCTCTCCTTTATCCACTGGTGTATTTCCTCGTCAAAAATGAGGTTTTTCTTCAGGGCTTTGCTTATCCCCTCCCTGGTCCTATCGTCGGCAGTGGGACCAAGGCCTCCGGTTATTATTATAAGCTGACCCCTTCCCATAAGGGATTTTATGGCCCTGGCTATTTCCTCGTCGTTGTCAGGGACTACGGTCCTGCTTCCCACCTTGATTCCCATATCCATGAGCCTCTTTGTGAGCTCTATGGAATTGGTATCCTGGCGAAAGGGAGTTAAAAGCTCGGAGCCAACCGCTATTATGTGAGCTATCATTCTTTCCTCCTTAGAAACAAAATGCAGTTCTTTCCCTCCTTTATTTCCCTTACAACCTCAAAGAACATTTTCTTTATCCTCTGGTCGCATCCCTTCTGGAAAAGGATAAGGCCCTGGGGTTCTAAAATGGGCTTTTTGTAGAGAATCTTTAGGGGATTGGCCTTTTCCAGAAAATCATAGGGTGGGTCAATGAAGACAAAATCAAACTTCTCCCCCTCCTCATAAAGCTTCCTTACACCCATATTAAATTCCTCCTCTATCACCCTTATATTCGGGGGAGTCCCCACCCTTTCTATGTTCTTTTTCAGGATTTTTACGGCCTCGGGGTCGGATTCTATAAACACAACCTTCTCAGCACCCAAGGAATAGGCTTCAAGGCCCACGGCTCCGGTCCCTGCAAAACCGTCCAAGAAACGGCTTCCCGCAACATCCCAGCCGAGAATGTCAAATAGCCTCTTCCTCAACCTTACAGGGGTGGGTCTTATCTCCTTGCCCCTGGGGGTTGCCAGTTTTTTTCCCTTTATCTTTCCAGATATTATCCTCAGCATTTTTATCCTATGGTTATCTCCTCTTTTATTATATTAGAAACCTCATCCCTAAAGGAAGGAAAATACTCTTCTGCGTCCCTTTGGGCTTTTTTCAGGATTTCCTGATGCAGGAAGGGGTGAAGAAGGCGAAACCTGGGAATCCCCCATTGTTCTTTTCCGGCTATGTTTCCTGGACCGCGGAGCTTCAGGTCGTATTCTGAGATGAGGAAGCCGTCGTGGTGGTCCCTCAGAAAATAAAGCCTGGAAGATGGATTTGGACTAAGGAGGAAGAAATACCCTTCCCTCCTTCCCCTGCCCACCCTTCCCCTGAGCTGATGAAGCTGTGCCAAGCCGAACCTTTCAGCATTGAATACCACCATGAAACTGGCCCTCTCCACATCTATCCCAACTTCCACAACCGAGGTGGAAACCAGAAGGTCCACCTCTCCCCTCTCAAACTTCTCCATAATTTCCTCTCTGTTGCGGGAAGGCATTCTTCCGTGAAGGAGTTCAAGGCGAAATTCGGGGAAGTATTGCTGGAGGCGGCGAAAACCCCTTTCTGCGTCCACCACCTCCAATTTCCCCTTTTCTATAACAGGAAAAATGGCGAATCCCTGTTCCCCCTTTCTCATGAGCTCTTTCAGGAGGGGAACTATTCTTTTAAAATCCCTCATTCTCATAACCTCGGTTTTCACATTTCTGGGCTTGGGCATATCCCTTAGGGTTGAAATTTCCAGGTCAGAATATAGGACTAAGGCAAGGGTTCTTGGGATAGGGGTTGCGGAAAGCAGGAGGACATCGGGGTTTTCACCCTTGGAGTAAAGCCTTGCCCTCTGGGCAACGCCGAACCTATGCTGCTCGTCCACTATGGCATAGGCCAAGTTGCTGAATTCCACACCCTGGTAAAAAAGGGCATGGGTCCCGAATACCATTTTTGCCCTGCTCGAGGATATATCCTCAAGGGCCTGCCTTCGTTCCCTCTGGCCCATTCCTGAGATGAGAAGAGCAGAGGAAATTCCTATTTTTTCCAGAGGTCCCTTAAGCCTGCGATAATGCTGGTGGGCCAGGAGCTCCGTGGGAGCCATAAAGGCCACCTGGTATCCTCCCTTGCAAACTAAAGCAGCCGAGGCCACTGCCACCGCTGTTTTTCCGCTTCCCACCTCACCGTGGAGGAGCCTTCTCATGGGCGTAGGAGAGGAAAGGTCCCTCAGGATTTCCTCCAAGGCCCTTCTCTGGGAAGGGGTGAAGGTAAAGGGAAAAAGGGAGAAGGCGGAATTTACCGTTTCCTTGCCCAGGGGATAACTTCTTCCCTTGGGCTTGGAAGTTTTTTCCCTCAGGAATTTAACCTTCAGCTGATAGAAAAAGGCCTCCTCGTAAATCAACCTATGGTGGTAGGGGGTCTCGCCGGAATTAAGCTCATGGATGGGAGCATCAGGAGGAGGGGAATGAAGATAAAGGAGGCTTTCCCTTCTTCCTGGAAGGGAGTATTTTTCCCTGAAGGCCTCAGGGAGGTTTTCCTCTATTTCCGTCTGGGAAAGGGCCTGAAGAACAAGCCTTCTTATGAGCCCTGAACTTATCCCGTAAATCCTTTCGTATATGGGAAAAATTCCTGAGGGAACTCCGGTTTTAACCTCAGGGGAAAGGATAATTCTCTCTCCTCCCTTTATTTCTACTCTTCCCCGAAGATAGTATTTTTTGCCGGGATATATCACCTTAAGAAGCCTTTTCTGGTTAAACCATAAGGCCTTCCCCTTACCGGAGCTGTCCCTTATCTCTGCCTCAAGAAACCACCTTTTCCCCCTCCTCCACCATCTCCTTTTCAAAACCTCAACGAAAACCTCTGCCTCCCCCTCTGCCTGGTTCAGGGGTTTTATCTTACCCCTTTCCTCGTATTTCCTGGGAAGGTAAAGCAGAAGGTCCTCAACGGTCCTTAAACCCTTCTGCCTTAAAAGGACTGCCCTCTTTTCCCCAATCCCCTTTAATTTCGAAATGGAAGAATGTGGGGTGAGCATTAATAATAGACCACCACCTTCCCCTTTCTCAGCTCGATTTTTCTTATTCCCCAGGGAAACCTTTCCCAGCGCTCCTCGTCAAAATTAAAACCGGTGGCCTGTTTCAGCATGGGAAGGAGTTTCCGGAAAAGCCCTATGGGGGCCTTCTTTCTGCCCAGGAAGGCTTCCTGCAAAGATATCCTGTATTTTCCCTTCTTCTGAAGAATGCGGAATTTAAGGGAGAGAAGAATAATCCGGGCTCCCTGAGAGGTTATTTCAAAGCCCGGCGCTGGTTTTTTAAGTATAAGGGCTCCCCCCAAAAGAACATATCCGTCCTCCAGCTTGATCCTGGCGCCACGGAAAATCACATCCCCCTCCCTTTTCTCCAGGCTGTAGTTCACATAGGAATTTACTTCCCTCTCCGAGAAGGCGGTTTTTTTGGAAAAAAGCCAGCGAAGGGAACGATGGCTCTCCCGTTTTATCTTTTGAATTTTGCCTTCCGCTTTCCTCACCAGGGCCGGATCATAGTCCCTGGCAAAAAGGAGCAGCGCCAAAAATAACGGAGCTATTTTCCTCATGTTATCTCCCCGGCCAGCCTGCGGAGCCTTTCAATCCTCTTCTCCACCGGAGGATGGGTGGCAAAGAGATTGGCAAGGGAAGAGGCGGAAAAACGGGGAGCCACTATGAAAAGGTGTGATGTGGCTGGGGTTCCCCTCATGGGAATTCGCTGGGAAAAATAATGGAGTTTCTCCAAGGCCGAGGCTAAAGCCATGGGGTCCCGGCTTATCTTGGCCCCTGTCTCGTCTGCCAAGTATTCCCTGCTTCTGGAAATGGCCATCTGAATAAGAAGGGCAGCTATGGGAGCCAGGATCAGAAGCACGAGAAGCTCTAAGGGGTTGGCATCGTCGTCCCCTCCGAACCCGAAAAACCTGGAGAAATACGCCATTCTGGCCAGGAAGGTAATGGCAGCCCCTAAGGTTGCTGCAATAGTCTGAACCAAGGTGTCTCTGTTCTTTATATGGGAAAGCTCGTGGGAGAGAACCCCCCTGAGCTCCCTCAGGTCCAAAGCCTGGAGAATACCCTCGGTCATGGCCACCGCCGCATGGGAAGGGGACCTTCCCGTGGCAAAGGCATTGGGAGCCTGCTGGGGAACTATATAAACCTTAGGCTTGGGAATACCTGCCGAGGCAGCCAGTTCCTCCACAATCCTGTGTATTTCCGGAGCCTCCTCAGGGGAAAGCTCCTTAGCCCTGTAAAGGGAAAGAACAATCTTGTCCGAATACCAGTAGGAGAGAAAATTAAAGGCTCCAGCGAAAATGATGGCCATAATTAACCCGCTTCTCCCACCTAAGGCCTCGCCTATCCATAGAAAAAGAACCGTAAGGAGGGAAAGCAAAATTACTGTCCTGAACTTCATGAGAATATTATACCAGATAGCCCCCATTTGACCTTCAGATGGGATTTTGGGAAAATCTAATTCTTTATAAAGGAGGGAAGATGAGGAAAATTACAGCAATAACAGCAGTCCTGATTATGGGGCTTTTTCTTTATCCCTGCACCAACATCCTGGTAAGCAAAGGTGCCACTGCCGACGGAAGCGCCATGATAGCGTATGTGGCGGACTCCCACACCCTCTATGGTGCCCTTTACTTCACCCCTGCCCGGGATCACCTTCCCGGCGAGATGGTGGACATTTACGAATGGGATACGGGAAAATATTTAATGAGCATTCCCCAGGTTCCCCACACATATCAGGTGGTGGGCTTCATGAACGAATACCAGGTTTCCATAGGCGAGACCACCTTCGGGGGAAGAGAAGAACTCCGCTCCAAGGTGGGCATAGATTACGGGAGCCTGATGTTTTTAGCCCTCCAGAGGGCAAAGACAGCCAGGGAAGCCATAAAGGTGATGACCTCCTTGGCGGAGAAATACGGTTATTACAGCGAAGGAGAGAGCTTTTCCATAGCAGACCCCAACGAGGTCTGGATTCTTGAGATGGTGGGAAAGGGTAAAGAAAAAGGGGCTGTATGGGTAGCCTGCAGGGTTCCTGATGGCTACATATCCGCCCACGCCAACCAGTCCAGGATAAGGAAATTTCCGCTTCATGACCCCAACAGATGCATCTATTCCAAGGATGTTATCTCCTTTGCCAGGAAGATGGGTTACTTTAAGGGAAAGGACGAAGACTTCAGCTTTGCCGATGCCTATGCCCCACCGAGTTTCGGCTCCCTGAGGTTCTGCGAGGCCAGGGTATGGGACATATTCAGAAGGGCGGCTCCCTCAAAACATTTTCCCCCCGATTACATAAAGGGAAATCCCAAGGCAAAGCCCCTTCCCCTCTGGATAAAACCTGACAAAAAACTTACAGTAAGGGATGTGATCGGGCTTTTAAGGAGCCATTTTGAGGGAACGGACCTGGACATGACCAAGGACATAGGGGCAGGTCCCTTCAAGCTCCCATACCGGTGGAGACCCTTAGTGTGGAAATACAACGGGAAAAAATACTTCAACGAAAGGGCCATCTCCACCCAGCAAACAGGATTCTCCTTTGTGGCCCAGATGCGCTCCTGGCTTCCCAATCCCATAGGAGGGGTATTCTGGTTCGGGGTGGACGATACCTACAGTAATGTATATGTGCCCTTCTATGTTGGGATAAGGTCCGTGCCCAAGGCCTGGTCCGTGGAAGGGGGGGATTTTAATCACTTCTCCTGGGATTCCGCCTTCTGGGTTTTTAACTTCGTGGCCAATTATGCCTATTCCCGCTATTGTGACATGATAAAGGACATCCAGAAGGTCCAGCAGGAACTGGAAGGAAGCTTCTTTGCCTCCCAGAAGGAAGTTGAGCAGACCGCCTTAGCCCTTTACAAACAGGCCCCTGGCTTAGCCAAGGATTACCTCACCAAATACTCCCATGAGAAGGCGGACTATGTTCTTCGGCGATGGAAAAAGCTTGGGGAATTCCTCATCTGGAAGTATCTGGACGGAAATGTAAAGGACGAGTTCGGCAAAGTAACCCATCCGGGATATCCCAAGGAATGGTATGGCAGAATTGTAAGGGAAACCGGAGATAAATTCCTTTACCGGGAAAAGAAGAAAAAATAACTCAGAACTTAGGGGGCTGGACCACTTCCACGGGACCGAATTTTTCCAGCTGGGCTTTTATTTTGTTCGCCGGACCCACACAAACTATGAGCATGGGCCTGTCATAAAAATATTTTCTCGCTGCCCTGTTAACATCCTTAAGCTTCACCGAAGGAATGAAGTTCCTTTCCCAATAGACGTATTTCTTTCCGTAGCCGTAGAGTTCTGCAATGAGGATTCTATAGGCGAAATCCAGAGGTGTCTCAAGCCTCAGGGGATAGCCTCCTAAATAATAGCCCTTGGCCTTTTCCAGTTCCTCCTGGGTAGCGCCCTTCTCGTGGAATTCCCTCACCAATTTAAGGGTTAAATCCACAGCCTTCCCCACGGTCTCGTTCTTGGTGAAGGTGGTTATCTCAAAATAATCCCCTTTGACAAAACCGGAGAAATAGGAATATATGCCGTAGGTAAGGCCCTCCTTGGCCCTTATTATCTTCATCATTCTGGAGGAAAATCCTCCCCCACCCAGTATGTAATTGGCGAGCCTCCTGGCTGCCATTTCCTTAAGGGAACGAAAGGGAAGGGACACATAGCCCATCCTTATCTGGGTCTGGGGAGCCTGGGGCCTGTCCACTATGTATACTTTGGTTTTCGTCTTCACCATTAAGGGTAAGGGAGAAGCCTTCTTTCCTTTGGGAAGGGAGGAGAGATATTTTTCAACCATCCCCTTGGCTTCCGAAGGTTCAATGTTGCCGGCTATGACCACGAAGATGTTCTTTTTGTTGAAAAATCTCCTGTGGTAGGCCAGAAGGTCCTCCCTGGTTATTTTCTTTACGGTCTCAGGGGTCTCCTCCCTGCCAAAGGGACTGCCTTCCAGGAGTTTGGCCTTGAAGAACTCCGAGGCTATGTATGCAGGCTGGTCCCATTTCTGGGCCAGGGAGGTTATGAGCCTTTTCTTTTCCTTGGTAATCTCCTTTTCCCTGAAGGCTGGATGAAGCAGGGCATCTGCCACCAAGGAGAAGGTCTTCCCGAAATGCTCCTTGAGGCTCCAACCATATATGAAAATTGCCTCATCGTCGGTGTAGGCGTCTATTTCCGAGCCCATGGTTTCTATTCTTTTAGAAAATTCTTCAGCGGTGTATTTTTCCGTGCCCTTCACCAGAAGATTCGTTAGCAGGTCCGAAACCCCTTCCTTCCCGGCGGGGTCATAGGCGCTTCCTCCCTGAACCATAATGTAAACCACCACGCTATCTATGTCCTTTCTGGGAACCACTGCTCCCCTTATTCCCTTAACCTTGAAATACTGAATGGGCCCTGCTAAAGCAAAACCCAGAAGCAGAATGAAGACGAGAAATTTCTTCATTTTTCACCTCCTTCCGGGAGGATGTAGACCACGTTCCTCCTCCTAAAGGTAAAATATTTGGCTGCCACCCTTTTGACATCCTCCTTGGTTATTTTTCTGTATGCCTCTAACCTCTTCTGAAAGAAGGTGGGATCCCCTGTGTATAGATAGCTGAATCCCACCTGAAGGCCCACATAAAAGGCCCTTTCCAATTGTCTTGTGGTGGAAGCGATTATCTGGTTCTTGGCCTTTTCTATTTCCCAGTCCTCAATTTTCCCCTTGCTGAAGTTTTCTATTTCGGAGAACAGCTGATCCGCTGCCTTATTTAAATCCTGGCCGAGGTTCACCATGAGGTAAGTGAAGAAATATCCTCCGTCCATCATGGAGTTAAGCCCTCCCCCTGCCTGCATGGCCACGGCCTTTTCCTCCACAAGCTTCCTGTAAATTCTGCTGCTCCTCCCCTGGCCAAGGATTCTGGCCGCCACTTTCAGAGCGGGAATGTCCTGGCTCCTGTAGGGTGGAATTCTGTAGGCGGCGAAAAGGAAGGGAACATGAACCTTCATGTAAACCTTGGCATAGCGGGGCCCCTTTTGTTCGGGCTCCTTGGTGACCACAGGGGGAACCTTGGGACCCTTTTTCCAGGAAGAAAAGTATTTCTCCAATACCGGCATGACCTTTTCCGGTTCTATACCACCGCTTACCACTATAAAAACATTGGATGGATTGTATCTCTCCTGGTAATACTTGCGGACCTTCTCGGCGGTATAAGAAAGAATGTCGCTGGGCCATCCTATCACCGGCCAGTGGTAGGGATGGGCTATGAAGGTAAGGGCCTGAAGGAGTTCAAAGGCTTTCCCAAAGGGGGAATTGTCCACGCTCATGAGCCTTTCCTCGTAGACCACCTTCCTCTCGGAAGAGAAGGCCTTGGGGTCTATCTTTGCATACATGAAGCGGTCGGACTCCAGTTTTGCCACCAGGTCAATTTTGGACGGGGAAATGTTATCAAAATATATGGTCTGGTCCTCGGCGGTGAAGGCATTTACCTCCCCACCGTTTTCCTTGATTATCCTGGCGTGCTCCTCAGGACCATAATTCTTAGAACCCTTGAACATCATGTGTTCCAGCATGTGGGATATGCCAGTTATTCCGGGCCTCTCGTTGCGGGAGCCTGTTTTCACCCATACCTGGAAACTCATAACCGGGGTGTTGGGATTAGGAACCAAGAGGACTTCAAGGCCGTTGGAAAGGGTTCTCTTTTCCACCTTAACCTTGAAGGCCATTAATGGAATTAAAAACAGGAGCAGAAATGCTAATCTTCTCATAAAAACCTCCTACCTGGGTCTCAAAGGATTATACGAAAAACTATAAAATAATCCCAGTGCCTGAGTAAAGTAGAATTTGGGAAAGAATTTTATTCCACAAAGGGGTTTTCGTAGGACAGGATGACCTCGGCCACCTCCGGCCTCATGAGAAGCTCCGGGGGTTTTTCCCCCTTCTGGAGAAGTCCCCTTATCTTAGTTCCCGAAAAGTTAACATGGTCCTCCTCGGGATGGGGACAGGTTTTATCGTTAGCCACGGAATTGCATTTCTTGCAGTAAAAGAAACTGCGGAAGAAAATCGGCTGGATTCCCAGGTCAGGAAAATCCTTGAAGATTTCGTGGGCTTCGTAGGGACCGTAGTAATTCCCCACCCCTGCGTGGTCCCTTCCAACTATAAAATGGGTGCATCCGAAGTTCTTGCGAATTATAGCGTGGTGTATGGCTTCCCTGGGCCCTGCATACCTCATCTCCATAGGAAGTATGGAAAGCACAACCCTATCCTTTGGATAGTAATTCTTTATCAGTGCCTTATATGCCTGGAGAATCACCTCGTCCCTGAAGTCCCCCTTTTTCTTCTTTCCTATCACCGGGTTTATAAAAAGCCCGTCCACCACTGTGAGGGCAGCCTTCTGAACATATTCGTGGCCTATGTGGGGAACGTTCCTGGTCTGAAAACCCACCACCTTCTCCCAGCCCATGCTCTCAAAAAGAACCCTGGTTTCCTTGGGGGAAAGGTTAAATTCAGGAAAGGGCTCCTCAATGCCGTCCAGGAGCAAAATATCCCCTCCCACTAAGTAGTCCTTCATGGCGTATGTTCTGGCCACCCCGGGATGAGCCCTGTCGTTGGTTCTGTAAACCTTTAAAGCAAATTCTTCCTTATCCCAGGAGTAAATGCTTTCTATCTCCATAAAGGCAACCTTCCTTCCCTGGTAGGTGAGGAAGACGCCGTCGCTGGAGATTAGCCTTTCCCTATCCTGGCCGTCAATGTCAAGGACTACGGGTATGGTCCAGGGCAGCCCGCTGGAAAGCCTTCCCTCGTCCAATACCGACTGGAGCTCCCTTTTGTTGAGAAACCCTGTAAGGGGGGAGTAAAGTCCCTTAGCTATGTTCACCACATCCTTGGCCCTTTCGTAGGAAATCTCCAGCTGAGGATAATCCCGGGAAAGGAGCTCCTCCCTTTCCTTCCCTGTGGCTATTCTCTCTATTAATTCTCCACCGTGGGGCGCTATAAGCATGGCTTACTCCAGATATCCGAGGCTGCGGAGCCTCTCCTTTATTTTTTCCTTCTCCTCAGGGGAAATGTCGCTGGAAAACTGCTCTGCTAAGGGCGCGAGGGCGTTTAAAACCAATTTGTCCAGGGTTAAACCCTGGCTTTCTGCCACCTTGCTCAATCTCTCGGCCAAGTAATGGGGAAGGGCTACGAAGGTAGGTTTTTTCTCTTCTATATAGCCCATTTCCTCCAGCTTTTTTATGACCTTGGAAGCGGACTCCTCTATGGTTTCCTTGTCGGTATCCACTATGACTTCCGGGTTTTCAGGCTCCTCGTAGGGGTCAGAGATTCCGGTGAAATTCTTTATTTCCCCTGCTAAGGCCTTTTTATACATGCCCTTAACATCCCTTTCAATGCAAACCTCCACGGGACAACGAACATATACCAGGACAAAGTCCTTGATCTGCTCCCTTATTTCCTGGCGAATGGCTTCATAGGGGGAAACGAAGGCGGCGGTTACTATGGCGCCGGCCTTGGTAAGTAGGGAGCATACGAATCCCACCCTCCTTATGTTCTCGTCCCTGTCCTCCTTGGAAAATCCCAGACCTTTGGATAGGTATTTTCTGGTTACATCCCCATCTAAGGATTCCACATAATAACCCCTCCTCTCCAGCTCCTCCCGCACTGCCTTGGCTAAGGTTGTCTTTCCGGAACACGGAAGACCGGTAAACCATATGGTAACTCCCTTTGGGTTCATACTTCCTCCTTTGAACCGGTAATTTGAGAAACCATATTTTATTTCAAAATCAGGGAAAGTTCAAATTTTAGAATTGCTTCATTGAAAAGGGACAAGAAATTTGGAAATTTAGGGACAGACCCTAAAAGGGAGAGGAGGTGGAGGATTGGGAAAATTCGGGACACCTATAGGAAAGGAAGGGGTGGTGAGATATTAAACCATTTTTCCTCCTACTTTCGGGCCATCACCTTTGCCATTTCTAACCTCTTTCCTTTCCCTTCATACAACCATTATGTGTTGCGAAGGGGCAGGGGCATAATCAGATCCTCGCTCTCAAAGGAGCAGTCCCTATTCGATGCTCACCTGCCCCTTTTTCTATATAAGGTTTCCCCTCTGTAAG
>JALXBI010000033.1 GCA_026991555.1 Candidatus Aminicenantota bacterium | reverse complement strand
CCCCACCCACCCCCAGATTCTTCTCGTTCCTCAGAATCACAACCCTTGGGTCTCCCACGGAAGCAGCCTGGCGGGATGTGCCGTCGGTGCTGGCATCGTCCACCACTATGATGAAGTCCACAAATTCCGGAACATCCCTTATGACTTTGCTTATAAATTTCTCCTCGTTATGGGCAGGGATAACCACCGCTATTTTTTTCCCCTCAAACATCAAACCCATTTTAACCGTTTTTTAACATAGGTTTCAACTTAGCTTAAAATTTCGGGGTTATAATTTCTTCGGAAATCAAGGAGGTGACATGAAAAGAGCCAATTTAATCTTTGCTTTGCTTCTAATAACGATAATATCCTCTCCTGCCGCCGCCGGCAGTGGAAAGATATCGGGCGTGGTATTTTCGGACTATTATTATTTCTTCTCCAGCCATAATCAGGCCTTAGAAGGAATGAATGGGTTCCGGTTCAGAAGGATTTACTTTACTTACGACTACAGGTTCAACAGGAACCTGTCCTTAAGGATACGAACTGAAGCCTCCAGTTCCGGAAGTTTTCTGAGGGAGAAGATAACCCCTTCCATGAAGGACCTATATCTGAGGTGGAACTTCTCCGGCCAGAGCCTCTACGCGGGAATTTCCCCCACCCCCTCCTTTAATATGGTGGAAAAGATATGGGGATACCGCTCTGTGGAAAGAACCCCCTTAGATCTTTACAAAATGGCCTCTTCCAGGGATACAGGGATAGCCCTCAGGGGAAAATTACTCCATGGGGTATTCTATTACCACTTTATGTTTGCTAACGGAGAAGCAAACCTGTCCGAGGATAGGAGGGAAAAGAAGCTATATGCGGCCCTGGGTTTGTCGCCGGTAAAGGGGCTCTACATTGAATTTTACGGTGACTTTGCCAAGGGCTCTGTTCCAGAAGGAGACATAACCACTCTTCAGGGATTTTTCAGTTATTCTTTTTCCAGAGGAGCCTTAGGCTTCCTCTATGCTAAGCAAAGCTACGGGGACGGAACCTATATAAGGGTGGCCTCCGGATTTGCAAGGTTCAACCTGACGAGGAAATTTACATTACTGGCAAGGACAGACAGGGTTATGGATCCGGTTCCTGAAGCTTACAAGATTTCTTACCTCCCTATGGACAACACCACTCCTTTTACCTTCTTTCTGGCGGGTGTTGATTGGAAAATAACGGAAAACGTCAGCCTCGTCCCCAACCTGGAAATGGTGAGTTACGACCAGGGGGCCAATAAGGACCTCGCAGGTAAATTAACCCTTTATTACAAATGGTAAAGGAGGAAAGATGAAAATACGAAATTTGCTCGCCGCTCTGGTCCTCGGCCTGATGGTATGGGGAGGTAGGGTTAAGGAACTTACCGGCGCCGGAGCGACCTTTCCCTATCCCCTCTATTCCAAATGGTTTGACATTTACCATAACGAAACGGGGATAATGGTGAATTATCAGGCCATCGGCTCCGGTGGAGGGATACGACAGCTGCTGAACAAAACCGTGGATTTCGGAGCCACCGACGCCTTTATGAGCGATGAGGAGCTGGAAAAATCCAGGGAGAATCCCATACTTCATTTTCCCACCTGTGTGGGCGCTGTGGTCATAACATATAATCTCCCGGGAGCTCCCGAGCTTCGCCTGAGCCCGGAGGCAATAGCGGGAGTATTTCTCGGGAAAATAACCAGATGGAATGACCCCAAACTCCAGGCCCTCAATCCAGAGGTTAAACTTCCCTCCCTTCCCATAGTGGTGGTGCACAGATCCGATGGTAGTGGAACCACCTTCGTTTTCAGTGACTATCTCAGCAAAACTTCCCCTGAGTGGAGGAAAAGGGTAGGAAGGGGAAAAGCCCTGAGATGGCCCGTGGGCCTCGGCGGGAAGGTCAACCCCGGAGTAGCTGGTCTTGTAAAGCAAATAAGAGGGGCAGTGGGATATGTGGAACTTGCCTACGCAGTAAAGAACAACATGCCCTATGCTTCCGTCAAAAACAAAAGAGGCAATTTCATCAAACCCACCCTGAAAAGCGTCTCCCTGGCTGCCTCAGTCAAGATTCCCCCTGATACCAGGATTTCCATAACCGATACCGATGCTCCGGAGGGTTACCCTATTTCAAGTTTCACATGGATTATTTTCTACAGAGAGCAAAAATACGCAAACCGGTCCATGGAAAAGGCTAAGGCCATGCTCAATCTTTTCTGGTGGATGATCCACCAGGGCCAGCAATATAATGAATCCCTCCTTTATTCCAAGCTTCCTGAGCCTGCTGTAAGGGCAGCCGAGAAGGTTCTGCTTTCAGCCACCTACGGTGGAGAACCGATATTAAAACATAAATAGACATGAAAAAAAGGGGGGCCTTCAATTTTAGCCTTTTAGTAGCCGCCCTGGCCGTGGGGACGGTCCTGATTGCAGCGGCCCTGAGCATGACCATAGCCTCCCTTCCGGCCCTGAGGGCCTTTGGGCTAAAATTTTTCTTTTCCCCTGACTGGGACCCTGTCTCCAACAAATTCGGAGCCCTTCCCTTCCTCTTAGGAACCCTGATAACCTCCTTTCTTGCCCTTTTCCTCTCCCTTCCTTTCTCCCTTTCTATTTCAATACTCAGCGGAGAATACCTAAAAGGGAAAAAAATTTCCTCCCTGCTTAAGACCTTAGTGGACCTTATAGCGGCAGTCCCGTCGGTCATCTACGGATTCTGGGGCCTTGAGGTCCTCGTCCCCCTGGTGAGGAAACTGGAAATTTCCCTGGGAGTGGCTCCTTACGGGGTGGGCATATTTACCGCCTCGCTTATCTTAGCGGTGATGATAATCCCCAATGCAGCAGCCCTGGCCAGGGAAGTCATAGAACTGGTGCCCTCCAATCTCAAGGAAGCGGCCTATGCCCTGGGCGCCACCAGAACCGAAACCCTCCTCAAGGTAACCCTGCCCTATGCCCGGGGAGGAATCATGGCCGGAATTCTGCTATCCCTGGGCAGGGCTCTGGGAGAAACCATGGCAGTGACCATGGTCATCGGAAACAGCAATACCATACCCAAAAGCCTTTTTTCACCGGCTAATACCATGGCAAGCGTCATAGCTAACGAATTCACAGAGGCTACTGGGGATCTTTATTATTCTTCACTTATAGCCATAGGTTTAACCCTGTTCGTGGTTACAGCTATATTTGGGGTTGTGGGCAGGTATGTAGTCAACAGAATGAAGATAAAATGAGAGGGAGATTAATAAAGGACCGAATCTTTGAGCTCGTGGTGATTGCTTTTTCGTTGGCCGCCCTGGTGCCCCTTTTTGTTATTCTGGTTTACGTGTTCAAGAAGGGTCTCCCTGTTATAAACTGGTCCTTCCTTACCCATCTCCCCAAGCCTGTGGGGGTAAAGGGAGGGGGAGTGGCCAATGCTCTGGTGGGAACCGCATTTCTGGTCCTCATAGCCTCTGTCACCTCCATTCCCCTGGGAATATGGGCGGGAATTTATCTTTCGGAAAATAAAAACTCCCCTATTTCGGAATTTGTAAGGGTAAGTGTGGATGTCCTTCAGGCAACCCCCTCCATAGTAGTGGGTATCCTTGCATATATCTGGCTGGTAAAACCCATAGGTCACTTCTCCGCCCTTTCAGGAGGAGTAGCCCTTGGTATTATGATGCTTCCCATGGTAGTGAGAAGCACCGAGGAAGTCCTCAACCTTGTTCCCCATTATCTTAAAGAGGCCTCCCTGGCTCTGGGGGTTTCCTACCCCAGGACAGTGCTGAAGGTTCTCCTTCCCTCGGGCATACCGGGTATAGTCTCTGGGATTCTCCTCGGTGTATCCAGGGTGGCAGGAGAAACCGCTCCATTACTCTTCACCGCCTTCGGAAATCAATTTATGAACTGGAACATCCTCAAACCTATGAACGCTCTTCCTTTGCTCATATTCAACTACGCCATGAGTCCATATGAAGAGTGGAAAAGGCTGGCCTGGGGAGCTTCGGTGCTCCTTATATTACTTGTCATGGTTGGAAATATAATTTCAAGGATGGTAAGCGAAAAATGGAAGGTGAAATTTTAAAAACTGTGAATTTAAGCGCATATTACGGAAAGCATCAGGTCCTCAAATCCATAACCCTGTCCTTTCCCGAAAATAGGGTTACTGCAATCCTTGGGCCTTCGGGCTGCGGGAAAAGCACATTTATAAGGTGTCTTAACAGGATGCATGAGCTGGTGGAAGGGGCGAGGATGGAAGGAAAGGTATACCTCAGGGGAAAGGATATTTACGAAATGGAGCCCACCACAGTCCGCAGAAAAATAGGGATGGTGTTTCAAAGGCCCAATCCCTTCCCCACCATGACCATATACGACAATGTAATTGCAGGGTATAAACTGGGTGGGATAAAATTGAAAAAAACCGAAGCAGACGCCCTGGTGGAAGACTCCCTTAGAAAGGCGGCCCTGTGGGAAGAGGTGAAGGATTTTCTTTACAAAAGGGGCACTTTCCTTTCAGGAGGCCAGCAACAAAGGCTCTGTATAGCCAGGGCCCTGGCCATGAAACCGGAGGTTCTTCTCCTGGACGAACCCACTTCGGCCCTGGACCCGAAATCCACCGCCAGGATAGAGGAGCTCATACAGGAACTAAAAAAAACTGTTACCATAATCCTTGTGACCCACAACATAGGACAGGCCAGCCGCGTATCCGATTTTACAGCCTTCCTTTATCTTGGCGAACTGGTGGAGTTCGGGGCCACCGAAAGGGTATTCACCGTTCCCAGGGATAAAAGAACCGAGGAATATCTGGTGGGGAAATTCGGATAGGAGGAGAAAATGCTGAGGGAAAAAATACTTGACCTTAAGGAGAAGATCACCCAGATGGCATTGCTGGTTGAGGAAATGCTGGAGGATGCGAAAAGAGGACTGGTGGAAAAGGATAGGGATCTTCTCTTAAAGATTATCGAGAAGAAGGAACCGGTGGTAAACGCCATGGAGGTGGAGATAGATGAATTCTGCACGGAGCTTATTGCCCTTTATGAACCCAAGGCCAGCGATCTCAGGCTTATCCTGACCGCTCTGAAAATGAACAATGACCTGGAAAGAATCGCCGACCACGCAGTAAACATATCTGAAAGCGCCCTTTTCCTCATAGAAAGGCCCCAGGTAAAACCCCTGATAGACATACCCAGGATGGCCGACGAGGCCATTGAAATGATACGCGAGAGCATAACCGCCTTCCTGGAAAGGGATACCGACAGGGCGAGAAAAGTCCTGAAGAGGGATGATATAGTGGACAATTTAAGGGATCAGATAATAAGGGAACTTGTAACTTACATGGCATCGGATCCAAAAACCATAGAGAGGGCCCTGGAGCTTATAAGAATTGCCCATAACCTTGAAAGGG
The DNA here is from genome assembly GCA_026991555.1 of Candidatus Aminicenantota bacterium. Lineage (GTDB taxonomy): Bacteria > Acidobacteriota > Aminicenantia > S016-38 > S016-38 > JALSNJ01. The sequence continues at coordinate 17,690 of JALXBI010000033.1, read as the reverse complement.
CTGCTGACCTTACCACCAATCTATGCGAGGATGTTATATTTATGGTGGAGGGAAAAATAGTGAAACACGGCCTGGGCAGGGAAGGTGAAACCGGTGGATGAGAGGATAGCCATACTGGAAGATGAGCCTGATATAAGGGCTCTTATGAGGGCAGCCCTGGAGAGGGCGGGTTATCGGGTTGAAGAATACGCCACGGCCTCTCAGCTTTTATCTCACATTGAAAATTCCCCTCCCTCCCTTCTCATCCTTGACATTATGCTTCCTGACTCCGACGGGTTTGAGGTTTGCAGGCAAATACGCTCCTGCCCCAGATGCTCTGAGCTGCCCATTATCATAGTCTCGGCCCGGGGTGAGGAGGTGGACAGGGTCCTGGGGCTTGAGCTTGGGGCGGATGATTATGTGGTAAAACCCTTCTCACCCAGGGAATTGGTGGCCAGGGTAAAAGCTAATCTGAGGAGAACCCGTGCCAGGACCTCAGCCATTTTAAAGGCTGGTCCCATAGAAATATACCCGGAAAAAGCCGAAGTCTTTGTAGAGGGAAAACACATAGACCTCACCTTTGTGGAGTTTCAGTTGTTGGTAGCCTTGGCAGAAAAACCTGGGAGAGTATTTTCAAGGCCCCAGCTTATAGATAGAATCTGGAAAGGGGAAAAAATAGTCCTTGAAAGAACCATTGATGTGCACATTAAAAAATTAAGGGATAAGCTCGGAGAGTTCGGCAGAATGATAAAAAGTATCCGGGGAATGGGATATAAGATAGAAGAATGAAAAAAATCCCCTATTTTCTGAAAATTTTTGCGGTATCGGCCTCTATTCTGGTGCTTTTTTCCCTCATCTTTTCCATAACAACCTTCCAATTCATTAAAAAACACCATTTGAGAACCGTATCCACCGAACTTGAAAGGCTCGGTTTCCTTATAGGCGAAATAATCCTGCCCCCGGGAACCAAGGAATTCCCCCCGGACATTGATTCCCGGGTTAAAAACTTAGGAAAAAAACTTGGGGTAAGGATAACCGTGATTCTCCCCGATGGAATGGTGATAGCGGATTCCCAGCATAATCCGGCCACCATGGACAACCATTCCCACAGACCGGAAATAAGAGCTGCCTATTCGGGAAAAATCGGCGTAAAAATTCGCTACAGCAGAACCATTAAAGCCGACATGCTCTATGTGGCCATTCCCCTAAGGAGGGAGGGTAAGCTTATAGGAGTGGTGAGGGTAAGCGTCTTTTTAAGCACCCTGAAATCCGTTTTAACCGGACTCAAGAGGGACATAGCGCTGGTTAACTTAGCGTTGCTTTTGCTTTTATTGGGGATTTCCCTTCTCTGGTCAAGGAAACTTACCTCCTCGGTAAAAATACTCAAAGAAACTGCCCATAAAATATCCCAGGGAGATCTGAAAGCCAGGGCCTTTCTAAAAACAGGGGATGAACTGGAGGATCTTTCAAGGGAATTTAATTCCATGGCCCAGCACCTTGAAGCCCTCCTTAACGACTACAAAAAAGAAATCTCTCAGCTCCAGGCAATCCTCAGCTCCATGGCAGAACCCTTGGCCCTGATTGACAAATCAGGCAAGCTTCTCAGAATCAACCCTGCCATGGAAGAATTGCTCGGGAAAAGGGCCTGGGGGAAGTATTACTGGGAGGTATTTCTCTCGGAAAAACTCGTCGAATTCACGAAAAAAGCCCTGAAAGCCGGAAAAGCGGCCGGGGAGGTAAGTTTTAAGGGAAGATGGTATATAGCAAGTGCAAGTTCCATCCCGGAGGCGGAGGAAACGGTAATAGTTCTTCACGATGTAACCCAGATGAAGGAACTGGAAAGGATAAAAAGGGAGTTTGTCATAAATGCCTCCCACGAATTCAAAACCCCCCTTACGGCCATTAAGGGATTTGTAGAAGCCCTGATGGATGAGGAGGCTGCCCACAGGGAATATCTGCAAATAATAAAACGCAATACCGAAAGGCTGATAAAAATAACGGAATCGCTCATGCTTCTCGGGGAACTGGAAGCTATAGAGGAGATAGAAAGGGAAAGGGTAAATTTAAAGCGGCTGGGAGAAAACCTTCTGGAGATTTTCAGGCCCGAATTTTTCAGAAAGGGGCTCAAACTTGAATTTGACGCTGAAGATATAGAGGTAGAGGGGGATGCCTTCCTTCTGGAACAGGTATTGATAAACCTGCTCGATAATGCCCTAAAATATACCGATAGCGGGGAAGTCAGGGTAAGGATATATTCCCAGGGTAACTGGGCTATCATAGAGGTTTCGGACACCGGCATAGGGATTCCCGAAGAGCATGTTCACAGGATTTTTGAAAGATTTTATGTGGTTGACCGCTCCCGCTCCAGGGCGAGGGGAGGAACTGGCTTGGGCCTATCCATAGTTAAACACATAGTTCTTAATCACAATGGAAAAATTGAGGTTAAAAGCCGTCAGGGAGAGGGAAGCACCTTTAAAATTTTCCTGCCCCTCTTAAATTAATAGGGTTTCCTGGCCAGGATTCCCACAAATCCCCCCTTATCATGCCCTGGCTGAGGAACTTCCAGCCTCTCCTCCTGACCCGGAGGATAAAGAAGGATTTGGGCGGTTTTCTCTATTGTAAAACCGATTTCCCCGAGCATTCCCTTCACCTCCCCGTAAGAGAAGAATCGGGCCACCCTGTAAAAGGGGGAATCCTTGCTCATGTAATATTGGCCCCAGGGGGAACTCCTCTCCACGAAGCCCATAACCAATTCCCCCCCGGGATAAAGAACCCGGAAAATCTCCCCAAGGGCCCGAATGGGCTCTTCCAGGAAACAAAGGGTAACAGCCAGAAGGGCTGAAGCTGTGGAAGCGGAAAGGAAGGGCAGGCTTTCCCCCATGCCCACCGCCGCTTTAATTCCCCTTTCCCTGGCTAAGATTAGCATGGGAAGGGAAGGGTCCAGGCCGAAGTCAATCTTTAACGGTTGGGCAAATCTTCCGGTTCCCACCCCTATTTCAAGGGAGGGGGATGGGAAGGACGAAAGGGACGAGAAAAGCTTGAGTTCCGAAAGGTAAGTGTATCTGTGCTTTTCGTACCAGCTGTCGTATTGGCGGGCCCTCAGGGAAAAGACCTCAACCCTGGGCCTTGATGAGGACATTAAGTTTCTTTGTTAGGCGGGATTTATAACGGCTCCCCTTGTTGTCGTGGAAAACTCCCTTCTTAACGGCCCGGTCAATCTCGCCCATAACCTTGGGATAGAGTTTAAGGGCCGCCTCCTTGTCCCCTGCCTCTATGGCCTTGCGGAGCTTCTTTATGAAGGTCCTGGTCCTGGACTTTATGGCCTTATTCCTGGCCCTTCTCCTGATATTAATTCTTAACTGCCTTTTAGCGGACTGAGTATTGGGCATTGCACTACCTCCAGAGCTTATATTTTACATTTTTAAAGTTTTTTGTCAATATTTCTTTAATGAGAAAGGCTTTGCTCTGGATAATAGCCTTTATATTCACAGTGGCCTTAGCGGCCTATCAGAGAATAACGGGCCCCACATATCCCAAACATGTCAAAATTGATGGGAAGGCTTATAAGCTCCCCAGAAGCGGGACCTCAGGAGAGGACGCCTGCATCAAACTCCCCTATCCAGGCAAGATTCTTTATCGCCATCACGGAACTAAGGAAAACCTCAGGGAAATTCCCCTTAAAATGGAGGGCAAGTGGGCTAAAGGATGTCTTCCCCCAGAACCCCCTGCAGGGAAGCTGGATTACGAAGTAATTCTTAACATAAAGGGCAAGGAGGTTCCCCTAACCAAGAACATGGTTACCATAAGGTTCAAAGGAAGGGTCCCACCCTTAGTCCTTATTCTTCACATTCTCGTCATCTTCTCCGCCATGCTCCTTGCAACGAGAACCCTGCTGGCAGCCCTTTACCGCGAACCCCTCAGGGCTTATATACTATGGACCTTTTACCTCTTTCTGGCAGGGGCCTTTGTCCTGGGTCCCATAGTCCAGAAATTCGCCTTCGGGGTTTTCTGGAGCGGTTTTCCCTTTGGAATTGACCTGACGGACAACAAGTCCCTGATAGCTTTCCTGGCCTGGCTTTACCCCTACATAAAGGCCCTGAAGCGCCATGAAACCAGAAAATCCGTTTTCGTTGCCTGGGCCATTATGCTCATAGTTTTCCTAATCCCCCATAGCCTTCTGGGCTCTGAGCTCAAGTATACGAATTCTTCCCAGGGCTGAAACTGCGAATCTCCACTTCCTCCCTCCGCAGGTCAGATAAACCGAACCGGCTGGAGTAACGAATCCCGAAGGATGAAAAATCATGGGAGAACACCTGAGTTTGCATAATTTAAGGTGGACTTCCTCTGTAGCGGAAAGTGAATTCTCCCCACAGCTTACCCTTATCTTTTCTCCCCTGAAGATGGAAGCCCACCTGGCCCTTACTAAGGAATGAAATACGGCATCCTTTTCCCAGGAAAAACCCGAGGCCGGGATGGCCAGGTAAGTAACCATGCCAAGAATCAAAAGGGCCACCATAAGCTCCAGCAGGCTGTATCCCCTCATAATTCCACCTCCACTTTTTTCCTTTCCCTGCTGCAAAAACGGTAGGAGAAGTAAAAAATCCTGGGGAGCTCCTCAATAACCAAGCTCTTTTTTATGTGGAGCCAGTTGCCCCTGGCGTCCATGGCCTGAAGGGTCCCTTTGAAGGTTCCCTTTCCCCTGAATATAATGCTCTCGGCCAGAAGTTCCCCTTCGAGAAAATCTCCCTCCACAATTATCCTGGAGTCATGTTCTCCTTCCTTCAAAAAACCCGCACCCCCTGAGACAATCACCTTAAAACCTCCCCGGGCTTTAACGAAGACTTTCCCCGCACAGAGAAGGAACAAACTTCCCCTCCCTTCCACCAGACAGTCCCCGTCAGCTATAACCGGAAGTTTGCGGTAGGGCCTTGCGTTAATAACCAGTTTTCTTCCTGGTTTTTATTCTTACAGAAAAGGGAAAATAAAGAGCCTTTTTCTTTCCCCTTAAAAGGAAATATCCATCCCTCTCTTCTACCCTGAATTTGCCGAGGAATCCGAGAAGCTCTTCCTTCGTGGGAAACTCCCTGAGACGAAGGTCAGGGAACATGCTCAGGGGAACCTCTCCCTTTGCGTAAACTTCCCTCTCCATCACAACGGCACTGTTCTTTTTCCTTAATTTAAGAACCGTCTTCCTCTGAAAACTAACCCATTCCTCCCTTTGGACCCGAAAAATCACCTTCTCCGGCTCATCCTGGTCCTCGTAGAGGGTCTGTTTTAAGGCTTCACGACTGGATGAGAGCATTCCCAGAGAAATAATTCCGATTAGAAGGGCAGTAGCTGAAAGGAGAAGAAGGGTAATTACCATCAGATAGGCACTTCCCCTCATTTGAGCCTCCTTATAACCTCCTCACTGTCCACCCTCACCCTTAAAGCGGCGCCTTCTTTCCGAACCGAAAACGAGTCAATCCCTGAGGCCATGGGCTGAGCTTTACCGCTTACTTCCATATAAAGGGTGTTCTTTCTCAGAAAAACCCTCTTTTTCCTAAGAAAAAGGACCATTCCCCAGGAAGGGCATTGCCCTGAGAGCTTATTCTCGTAGAAGACCAGCCTGGTTCTCCTTCCCATTAGAAGCCGGCAAACCCCATCCTGACTGAAACCTACGCCCACCGCCCTGTAGTAAAAGCCATCTTCAAAGCAAACCGCTTTGCTCATGTCGTCCCCGATGCGGGAAGCAAGAAGAAAGGGAGCGGACCGCTCCTGAAAATTCTCCATCTTCCTGAGAACCCTTGCCCCTGCCAGGAAAAGCTGGCCCACTCCCATGGCTATTATCAGGGTAAGAAGAAGGGAGACCATGGCCTCAACGAGGGAAAACCCTGATTCCCTCATTGCTCTCCTCCCTCTTGACCTTTATCTTCCTTTTCCCCTTTTTGAAGACCACGGTCTGCCCCTGACTTCTCCAGGTAACACCCCTGAACTCCCCGACTTCCCTGAGTTCCGACCTTTTCACTGCCTCTTTGAAAGCGAAATTTTCCGCTGCCCTCCTCATGTTTAAAACCGAAGAAAGGGCTACCTGAAGGAAAAGGAGGGATATAAGGGCCCAGATAACCATGGAAATCAAAACTTCCAGATAGGAAAAACCCTTTTTCATATTGCACCTCCTTCTTTTGAAATAAAGCCCCCGGCAGGGGCCGGGGGCACTTGTCTTACCTGACGGTTATGAGTTTCCTTATCCTCTGGAAGGTCTTTTCCCCTATGCCCTTCACCTTCATGATGTCCTCAATCCGCTTGAAACCTCCCAGCCTCTTTCTGGTCTCCACTATCCTCTTTGCCTTCTTGGGCCCTATGCCTGGAAGCTTAACCAGCTGCGCTTCTGTGGCGGTGTTGATGTTGATAACCGCATGCTGGGAAGCTGCCTTGGCCTTTGCAGCCATCAGGGGATGAGCCCCCAGCACCAGGAAAACCATGGCGATAACCGTTAAAGTTTTTCTCATGACCACCTCCTTTTTGTTTATTTCGCCTTTTTAAAATGCGAAAAAGGTTCCGAATCTCTGCGGCCAAAAAAGAGGGAAGCTTTCGCAGGGTGTAAACCTCCGTTTACATAGGGCCGGGGGTAGTGTAAACTTTTTCTGACATGAAGAGATTTAAAAACCTGCCCCTCAGCAAATTTTCCCGTTTCCGCATCGGAGGGCCCGCTAAGGAAATAATAATCGCCGAAAACCGAAAGGAGCTTATGGAGGCCATGGAAGGGGATTTTTGGGTTTTCGGCCAGGCCACCAATGTTCTTTTCCCGGATGAGGGGCTGGGTAAAAGGGTCATCTTCTTTCAGGGGGGAGAATTCCACCTGGATGGAGAATGGCTCATCTCAGACGCTGGAGTCGCCCTGGGGGAAATAATAGAGGCCTCTTTGAGAGAAGGACTTGCCGGGCTTGAGAACCTTGCAGGAATTCCCGGGACCTTAGGAGGGGCCATTTACGGGAATGCCGGAGCCTTTGGCTCTGAGATTGGCCCCTTGGTGAGGGAGGTGGAGGTGTGGAAGGAGGGAAAGGTTCATAGGATAAAAAATCCTGAGTTCGGCTATAGGGACTCGGTCTTCAAGCGCCAGGGAGGGGTAATTCTAAGGGCATGGCTGAAACTAAAAAGGGGAACGGGCAGGGAGAGGGAAATAGCGGAGGAAAGGTTAAGAGCAAGAGCCCGCAAGCATCCATCCCAGCAAGTTGCCTGTGCAGGTAGTTTTTTCAAGAATGTGCTCATGCCCGATGGCAGGAAAATCCCCGCAGGAAGGCTCCTGGAGGAGGTGGGTGCCAAGGAATTAAGGGTGGGCGGAGCAGGGGTCTTTGAAAAACACGCCAACTTCATCGTAAACATGGGAGGGGCAAAGGCAAAGGATGTTCTTCGCCTCGCTAAAATTTTAAAGGAAAGGGTAAAGGAAAAATTCGGCATAACCCTGCAGGAGGAGGTAATAATCGTTGAAGATCCTTAAAATTTCCACCTTTGCCCCTGAGGGGGTATTCCACGGTTTCGGCACCCGGGATTTTACTTTAAAGGAACTTGAGGAAGAATTCCGCTCTTATCGCATTCTCCAGCTAAAACAGGTTCACTCAACGAAAATTCTCGTGGAAAAGGGAGGGGAGGGGGACGGGCTTATTTCCAGAAAAAGGGGCACGGTTCTGGTAATAAAAACCGCCGATTGTATGCCCATATTTTTGGCCCATAGGGATGGAGAAGTAATAGCTGCCCTTCACGGGGGCTGGAGGGGATTATGTAATGGTATAATCCCGGCCGCTGTAAAAATGCTCCAGGAAATGGGCTTTTCTCCCTCGGAGCTGGAGGCAGCCTTGGGCCCTTCCATAGGCCCTTGCTGCTATGAGGTGGGAGAGGAGGTTTTTGAGTGTTTCCGGCGGAACAACCTTCTCTTCCTTGGCAGGGGAAAAAATCTTGACCTTCCCTCCACCGCGGAACTTCAGCTCAAAGAGCTGGGAATAGGAAAGATTCATTCCCTCCCCCTCTGCACCCGATGCCATCCGTGGCTTTTTTACTCGTATCGCAGGGGAGACAGGAATGCCCGCATGTTTTCCTTCTTAGGACTTCTTGAGATAAAATAAGACTATGAAGAAAAGGGAAAAGTATGACCACGCGGTCCTTGAGAAGAAAATAAAAAGGGAAGAATTAGAGGAAAGATTAAGACATATTTTTTTCCCAAAGGAAAAAAGGGAAATTTTCGTGGTTATCCGCTTTCGCCAGGAGGATTCTTCCCACTTTAAAAAGGCACTGGACTGGGCAAAAAACTGGGAAAAATACTGGTATGAGGGAGAAGGGAAATGGAAGTGGCATTACCTGAGATTTGAGAAAAATCAGGCAAAGCCAATGAAGGAATTTTTTGATATAGTTCAAAATGTGGAGGAGGTGGAAGTGCTTATAGAAGGGAAAAGAATACCCTATGGAAGGGACCTCTGGCTTCCCCTCTTCTGGTTTTATCTTCACTGAGGAGAATACCCATGGACATAAAGAAAAAGAAAGACAACGAAGATCTCCCAAGGGATCTTCGGGAATTGCTTCCCATATTAGAGGCCAGATTCGAGGAATTGCAGAGGAAATTCGACAACTTCTTTCTGGGGCTTGAAAAACGCCCACCCCTCAGGGAAAGGGACGACCTTCACAGGAGACTTATGAAACTGGTGGACATTAAAGGTTACCAGTATAACTTCATTTATCGTGCCAAACAACTGATACTCAAATTTAACACATACAATGCCATGTGGGAAAGAATGCTCCGCAGGCTGGAAGAAGGTGAACCCTTAGAAAAGGTAAGGAGAATGGGGGCAGGCCTTAGAAGAAGCGGGCAGAAGAAGCCGGAGGAAAAGAAAGGGGAGGAGTGGCTGGAGGTTTCATCCCCAACAGACCTCGAAAAAAGCGTGGATAGACTTTACGACTGGCTGAGGAGGGAAAGCGAAAAAAGGGGAATGAGGGTTATGGACAGGGAGGCCTTTAAGAAAAAACTTCTACCTCAGCTTAAGGAAAAGGCCACATCCAAGCTGAAGATGAAGGTGGACCTTTCCTCGGGAAAACCCAAGATAAAGATCAAGAAGGAAAGATGAAGTGTTCCCTTTGCGGGAGAGAAAATCCAGAGGGAAGATTTACATGTAAATTCTGCGGTTTTCCCCTGCGCAACATAGAAAACCTCCCCCCGGGGGAAGTGCTAAAGGGAAGGTTTGAAATTCTTGGTTTTTTGGGAAAGGGGGGAATGGGGGTTATATACAAGGCAAGGGATTTAAAGCTAAACAGGGTGGTAGCCGTAAAAATTCTTCCCTTAGAGCTCAAAGAGGATGAAAAGGCCAGAAAAAGATTCCTCAGGGAGGCCCAGGCAGCGGCAAGGCTTGAGCATCCCAACATATGCACCATCCATGAGATTTATGAAAGCGACGACATAGATTTCATAGTCATGCCCTACATAGAGGGGGAGAACCTGCAGAGACTTCTCAGAGAAAGGGGTCCTTTCTCCCCTGATGAATTCCTCTTCTATGCCAGACAGATGGCCTCTGCCCTGGCCGAGGCCCACAGCAAGGGAATTATCCACAGGGACATAAAGCCATCAAACATTATGATTACCAGGGAGGGCCTGGTGAAAATCCTGGACTTTGGGCTGGCGAAATTTACTGGAGCCGATGAATCCCTCACCTCCGCTGACATGGTGGTGGGAACCTTAGCATACATGTCCCCGGAACAATGCCGTGGAGAAAAATTAACCCCTGCCTCGGATGTTTTCTCCATGGGGATAGTGTTTTACGAAATGCTGACCGGGGAAAATCCCTTCAGGGGAGGAGATACCGGTTCAACCTTTTACAAGCTTCTTCACGAAAATCCTCCCCCTCCTTCCCACAAAAAACAACTACCACCGGAACTGGATGGGATATTAATGAAGGCTCTGGAGAAAGAACCATCTAAAAGATACAGGGACGGAGGTGAGCTCCTGAAGGCCCTGGAGGAAATCCAGGGGGGAAGCACCCTGGAACTCCAGCCCACCAAAGTTACCCTTGCTCAGCCTTCCAAAAAGGAAGGAAGCGGTAAAAGGAATTTCCTATTCCTTGGCTTGCTCCTTCTCCTTATCCTCGCCGCGGGAGGAGTCTTTATCCTCCTTCGCTCCCACGCCCATCCTCGCTCCATAATAATAAGGGAATTTGTAGGAGGAAGGGGAATCTCCAGCGAAGCAGTAAAGGCGGTTTCATTTCTCCTCAAGAAAAAGCTCCTTCTGCTCAGGAACGTGACGGTGATAGACGAGGGAACCTTCGTGGACCTGAGGAAAAGGTATCCCCTGGATAAACTGTTCAAAAAATTCAGGGTTATAGGGATTGTATCGGGGAACATAAAGAGATATGGTAAGATGGTAAGCCTGGAAGCTTCCCTCTCTAAGGAAGGGGAAAATTACCCCATAACCATATCCGGAGAAGGAGAAGGGTCAATCCTTCAGTTTCAGATTGATTCCTTGGGGGAAAAACTGGCTCTGCTTCTTTCCCTGAAGTTCAGGGAAAAAACAAAGGTAAGCACCCTTACCACCAGTGATTATTCGGCACTTATCTCTTACATAAAAGCCAGGGAGGAATGGGAAAAGGTTTCTGTTTCCAACGCCAGAAAATACGTCCTGACGGCCCTCAAGCGGGATCCTGATTTTCCCTTAGCCCATTTTCTTTATGCCAGGGTTCTGGTGTTTCTGGACAGGATAGAGGAGGCAAAAAAACAGGTGGAACTTGCCTTAGCAGGGAGGAACAGGATGCTGGACCTGGACCTGTGGAGGGTAGAGGCGCTTAGGGCAGAGCTTCACATGAAATTCAAAGAAAAAATAAGGTTTCTGGAAAGGGTAAGGGAAAGGGCTCCCTACGATAAACATTCCTATTATGACCTGGCAGAGGCCTATTTTCACCGGGCCTCCCCCAGAAGGGCAATAACTTATTACGAGAAGGCATTGCAGCTAAAGACCGACTACCTACCGGTTCTTAACCACTTGGGCTATTGTTACCTTTACATAGGCGAGCATCTTAAGGGAATCCAGTATTTTGAGAAATACAAACTGCTCAGCGACGAGGCCAATGCCTTCGATTCCTTGGGGGACGGTTATTTCTATTCTGGTAACTATCTGGAGGCTATAACCAGCAAGGAAACTGCCCTGGAAAAGGACCCTTCCCTGACGTGGATTTACCACAGCTTGGCCTACATATTCTTCATAAAGGGAGCTATATCCAGGGCCTTTAGTTATAACTCCCTCTACCTCTCCTTAGTAAAGGATAAGAAATCCATAGCCAGGGGATACATGCAGAGGGCCTATTTTAAAATGGAACTGGGCCGCAGGGGAGCTGAAAGGGACATTAAGAAAGCTCTCTCCATATTTGATCCTAAGGAACCTCACATTCTAATACCTGAGCTTCACTGGATAGCCCTTCAGATTTACCTTAAGGCCGGGAAAATCCAGCAGGCCTGCAAGCATCTTGAGTGGATGGAAAAGGTGGTGAGGGAATACTCGGTAAATGAGGAGAACTATTTCCCCATATACAAATATTATCTGCACGGAAAGGCGGAATGCCTCCTTTCCAAAGGCGACAGAAAGGGCCTTGCCTATTACGAAAAACTCATGAAAATTAAGGAAAAACTCGGGTACTGGGCAACTCCCTTTGAACGGGGATTTTTTACCGGTAAGAAGGCCCTGGCGGAGCTAAAAATGGGAAATTTATCCAGGGCGGAAATGACCATAAAGGATGGGTTTTCCTACAATCCCAACCATCCCCTTCTTCTCCTTGCCAGAATCTTCCTGCTAAAAGAGGAAGGAAAATCCGAGGAGGCCAGAAGAAGAGCTGAGGAGCTTCTGAGTTTCTATCGTTCCTATCCATCGGCCGACATGGATTTTCTCAGGATAATCACCGAAAAAATAAAAAAAGCGCCTGGGGGGATTTGAACCCCCGGCCTTCGGCTCCGGAGGCCGACGCTCTATCCAGCTGAGCTACAGGCGCCTTTATTTTTCCGCAGCCCAGAGCTCCATTAATTTTATCAGAAGGTCCACCGCCTTCTCCATGTCCTGAAGGGAAATCCATTCCTGGCGGGAATGGAAATTATGGCCCCCGGTGAAGAGATTGGGGGTAAGGAGTCCCTTATAGGAAAGCATGGCCCCGTCGGTGCCGCCTCTAATGCTGGTTCTCCTGGGCTCAATCCCCACTTCCTTAGCTGCCCTTATGGCAAGGTCCACCACCCGGGGCTCCTCCTGAAGTTTATATTTCATGTTCCTGTATTGCTCCTTGATATCCAGGGAAATCTCAGCCTTAGGATAATCCTTCCTTACTACCTCAATTATCTTCTTCAGGAGTTCCTCTATTTCCTGGAGTTCTTCCACCTCAAAGGCCCTGAATATGAACTCCACCTCTGCCTTCTCCACATTTCCCCTTATATCCGTGGGATGGAGATAACCCTCTTTACCCTCGGTGGTCTCAGGAGAAAGGGTAAAACGGGGCAGCTTAGAGACAATGTCCGAGGCAATCTTTATGGCGTTGACCAGTTTTCCCTTGGCGTAGCCTGGATGAACATTTACTCCCTTTATTGTTATCTTGCCTGCGTCGGCAGAGAAGGTCTCGTCCTCAATTTCCCCCAAGGCCCCGCCATCCACGGTATAGGCAAAATCGGCCCCGAATTTTTTCAGGTCAAACTTGGCGGTCCCCCTGCCTATCTCCTCGTCCGGGGTAAAGGCTATTTTTATCTCAGGGCGGGGAATTTCAGGATGGGAGAGCAGGTATTCAACGGCGGTGATTATCTCAGCAATTCCGGCCTTGTCGTCTGCACCGAGAAGGGTGGTGCCATCGGTGGTTATTATTGTCTCGCCGATTTTTTTCTTAAGGTCCGGATTCTCCTCAACCTTTATAACCACCCCTTCCTTAAGGATGATGTCCTTCCCATCGTAAATTTCGTGAACTATGGGATTAACATTGGCTCCTGAAACATCCGGGGAGGTATCCATGTGGGCTATCAGGCCTATTTTATACTTTGAATCAGTATTGGAGGGAAGGGAAGCATAAACATATCCATACTGATCCATCTCGGCCTCAAGACCCATGGATTTGAGTTCCTCCACCAGAATCCGCCCCAGGTTCTTCTGCTTTTCCGTGGAGGGGATAGTCTCAGACCTGGGGTCCGACTGGGTGTCCACCTTTACATATCTTAAAAACCTGTCAAGCAATTTTTCGTATTTCATAATGCCTCCTTATTTATTCAAAGGGCTTGTATGAGAGGGCTTCCTTCAGGTTATAAAAATCACTTCCCTTGGAAACCAGCCTCACCCTGGTCAACAGGGTCTCGGGGTCAATTAACTCCTCAAAGGGAATTCCCTTTATGTCAAAATTGTCCGTGACCGAGACCATGTGGCCAAACTGCCCCCTTTTGTAAAGGATATATCCACCGTAACCCAGCATGGCCCCCAAGACTATGTCAAAGCTAATGGGCGGTGCAGAGCGGGTCTCGTATCCTATCTGTCTCCCCACCACCTTCTTCCTTTTCCCGGTTTTATCCCGATATTTCAGAGCCACCCTCTCAGCCAGTATCTTCCCTATCTCAGCAGCCCCGTAAATTATGTTCCCATGCCTGTCCTTTTTCTTTGGCCTTAATTCCTTGGGAAGTTTCTCCGCCAGGCCCTCGGCCACACAGATGACCCCGTAGAGTTTGTGTTCCCTTTCCCTTTGGAGAATAACTTCCACTATTTTCTCCGCCACATCGTCAATGTTGAACTCCTCCCCCTCAAAATCTTCCCCGGAAAGCATCATTACTGCCTCCCCTGCTATTCCCGCGGCATAGGTAAGCCAACCGCTCTTCCTCCCCATGATTTCCACTATAAAATAGGCGTCGGTGGCCTCGGCGTCTGCTCTGAGGTTGAGCAGAAGTCTTCGGTAAATGTCCACAGCGCTCCAGTATCCGAAGGTCCATGCAATACCGTAATAATCGTTGTCTATGGTTTTGGGGATGTGGATGACCGGGAAACCGAGGAGTCTTAGATAATTGGCGGTTTTAAGGGTATCGTCTCCGCCTATGGTGAAGAGAACATCAATCTTCAAAAATTTAAGGGCCTCAATTATGTTAAGAAGGGGTCTCGCCTTTCTCTCGTCCTTCAGGTCCTCGGCGGTTTTTATGTTCCTTCCGGGGTTTGCCCTGGAGGTTTTTATGTAAACCCCGCTGCTGTGCCTGATTTTCGTAACATCCCCGGTCAGCTCCTTATAGTGGTAATTTTTAAGGAGCGAGAGGGGATCCTTGGGGTCAAATTTCTCTAAGTATTCAAATCCCCGGATAAACCCCAGAACCGAAAATCCTTCATTCAAAAAACTCAGGGTAAGGGAGGATATGACGGAATTGGCCGCAGGCGCTGGGCCTCCTGAGAATAAGATCCCCACTTTCTTCTTTTCCATGTTTATAATAATATCATGAAATACCACATCATAGCAGTCTCCGGCACCGCAACCGCCACCCTGGCCAGCCTCTTAAAGGAAAAGGGAGCGGCTCTAAGTGGGTCTGATATTTCCTTCTATCCCCCCATGGGGGAATTGGTAAAATCCTTAGGGATAAAACTTTATGAGGGCTTTTCCTCTGAGAACATAGACCGCTCCCTTCCCTTGGATGGGGTAATTGTGGGGAATTTCGTCCCCTCATCCAATCCCGAGGCGGAAAGGGCCATAGAACTGGGGCTGGACCTTTTCTCTGTCCCAGAAGCCCTTTATCACTTCGCCATGAAGGGAAAGGAAAGGATAGTGGTGGCAGGAACCCATGGAAAAACCACCACCACCGCCCTTCTGGCCTTCCTTATGGACAGAGCCGGGCTCAATCCCGGTTTTTTCGTAGGAGGACTCCCCATGGATTTCCCCTCCAGCGGAAGGCTTGGTGGTGATTGGTTCGTAGCCGAGGGCGACGAATACGAAACCAGTTTCTTTGACAAGGGCCCCAAATTCTTCCACCTGTTTCCCAAATATCTTCTCCTTGGCCCTGTGGAAATGGACCACTACGATATCTACGAAAACCTGGGCGAGCTGGAAAGGGTGTTTTCCCTTCTGGTTTCCATGGTGCCCTCTTCAGGCTTAATAGTCTCAGCCGATACCGAGGCCAACAGGAAAATTCTCCAGGGGGCCAGGGCAAGGGTTATAACTGTCCCTTCTAAGGAATGGGCCCTTGAAGAAATTCGGGAAAAGGGAGAAGGTATGGTCTTAAGTTTTAAAACCCCTTCCGGGAAGGAAGAATTCTTTTACCCTGGCTTCTCCACCCCCTTGGCCAGAAATTTCTCCTTGGCGCTTCCCCTGCTTCTTGAGCTTGGCTTGCCCCTTCAGTCCATAAAAAATAGCTTAAAGGATTTTCGTGGGGTGAAAAGAAGAATGGAACTCCTTGGGGAAAACGAAGAGGCTAAATTCTTCACAGATTTTGCCCATCATCCATCATCCTTGGAATTAAACCTCAGGGACCTGAGAAAAAGGTTTGAGGGATGGAAAATCATCGCCTTGGTGGAGCCTGCCAGCTGGACCATGAGGTCAGGGATATTCCAGGACAGGCTTCCAGGGGCCCTCTCGGCGGCGGATGCCATAATATTAGCCCCTCCTCCCTCCTTAAAAATCAAAAAAGGAAGGGGTCTGGACAGGAAAAGGGTTGTGGAGGAGCTTGGGGAGCGGGGAAAGGAGGCCTTTGCACCGGAAGATTGGGAGGGAGTCTACAGCAGGCTCCCTCAGCTTTTAAAAGGAAAAACAGTTGTAGTATTCTTTTCCAACGGAAACATCCAGGAAAAGGCCCAGAGGCTCATAGGTCTTCTTTTCGGATAATCCTCCTTGGGGCTAAGGAAAAATCTTCCGGTTCTTTTATAAGGGAAACAATGTAATCCAGCCTGGGAATCTCAGCTAAAGCAATCTCCCTTTTTCCTGAGAAGGGGTTTAAGGAGGTTTTGGGAACAGGAAAAGGACTTTCAGTGGCTTCAAGGACCAGGGAATAAAGGTCATTTAATTGGACTAAATCCTCCCTCATCTCAACCCTGGACATTCCAGGAAGCTTCACCCAAAGAGGAACCCTCAGGTTGGAATCCTCAAGGGAAACCATGTGTTCTAAATGCCCCCCTTCCCCGAAGGCCTCCCCGTGGTCCGAGGTTATAATCCATAGGGTTCGGGAAAATTTCCCCTCATCCCTTTTAGCCTCCCTGAGGAATTCTGCAAGAAGGTGCTGGGTGAAAAGTATCTCCTCGTCGTAGAGGTCCCTCAGGTGTTCAATAACCCTTTGAGGAAACCTTCCCTTAGTATAATGCCTCCTGGGCGGTATCTTTTCCCATTTTCCCATTTTCCCATTTGACCAGGTTCCCCTATAGGGACTGGGGGGTCTGTAACGATGGTGAGTTTCCATTATGTTTACAAAAAGGAAAAACCCTTCCCTTTCCCGGTAAATTTTCTTAGCCAAGGAAAAAGCCTTTTCGGTAAAGGGCTTTGAATTGCGAACCACCGTGGAACCTATGCCCAATTTGTGTTTTAAAAAACGGGTTACCGCCCCTGTGAGAAAAACAAAGGGTTCCTTCAGGGATTTTTCCCTCCATGTCCAAAGGGGGATAAATTTCCATTTTCCCACTTCCATCTGCAGCTTCTTGAATTTTTTGAAACTTTCTGGCCTCAGAAAAATCTCCCACCTATCTAACTGAATGAAATGGTTAAAACCCCGGGAAAAGCCCAGCTCCTTTATGATCAAACCGTTGGATGATATTCCTATGGTATCAAATCCGGCCTCCTTCAATACCTCGGCCATCACATAATGCTCCTCCCCCAATTTAAGCTCCACCTCGTTGACCCCGTGCTGGGAGGGATAAAGCCCGGTAAAAATGGAAGCGTGGGCAGGGGAAGTCCAGCAGGAAGTGGAGAAGGTGTTCCCGAAGAAGACGAACCCCTCTTTCTGCAGAAATTCCCTGAGCTCAGGAACGGTGTCCCTGGGATATCCCAGTTCAGGGAGATGGATTGCGGACAGGGTATCCAGGACGAAAAGAACTACGTTCACTTCCATAGTGTATCAAATTTTACGTTTCAGTTTTTGGTGTTATTCTAATATAATGAAAAAATTTAAGGCGAAGTAAAAAATGTGGGCGAAATCTAAGGTCTTGATAATTACCCTCATTTTGAACGCTTTAATTTTCGCCCAGAGCTAAACTTACGAGTTCCTGGAAGGAATTTTCAGCTACACAAAATATTCTAACATTCAATATAAACATGTCCCTGGCACAGAGCCCCGGCTTCTATCCCTTGACCTTTATGTCCCAGAAATTAAGAGAAAGGGGGGTTATTCCCTGTAATGATATGGGTTCACGGAGGAGGCTGGAAGGAAGGGGACACTTTTTATCAATTTTCCCCCGAAAATTTCCCCAAAACTTCAATTGGGGACAGACCCTTTTTTACTCTTTCCCGAAAACTCCCTCCCGAATCCTTGCCACTTCAGAAAATTCCCCCCCCAAAAACTCCCCCAGATCAAAGGACTAATCCAAAAAGGGACAGACCTTTTTTTTAATTTTCCCCCAAAAATTTCCCCAAAACTTCATCTCAGAAGAAAAACTCCTCCCTAAAACTCCCCCTACCCAAAAATCCACCCCCAAAAACAGACAGAAATCCCACTTCTTTTTCTAAAAATCCTTAAAAACCACAGACCTATCCCTTCGCGGGAAAAACCTTCCCCTTCCCCCTACGCTAACA
>JALXBI010000032.1 GCA_026991555.1 Candidatus Aminicenantota bacterium | reverse complement strand
CCCACCCACGAACTTTTCAGCCTACTTGCTCTTGGGGAAAGTTTCCGCAGGGGAATTTCCAGGGGCTCCTCGGCCCAGATAACCTCTTCCTCCCTGACTTCCCAGGCCCTTTCCACCAGGATAGGGAAGAAGGCGAGGACCTTCTTGGGTCTGTCCCGTCTTTCCATAAGCCCCACCCTTGTTCAGGGAACCTCCTTAGCTTCTGCCCGGCTAACTGCTGAGAAACAGGTGGGGGAAAAACTCACAGTGGCCTATTCCATGGACCTTTCCGGAGCCAAGAAGGGAATAATAGTTATGGAATACAAAATAAATCCCAGCGTTTCTCTGGTTTTGACAAAGGATGAGAAGGATAATTATATTATTGACATTATCTATTACCCTCCTGTCCGCTGAAGGGGCAAGGGTAACGGGTATTGAGGCAAAACCCCGGGAAATTCTGCCCTTTATTCTCATAAAGAAGGGGGAAAACTACTCCCAATGGAAGGTCTATCTTTCGGTAAAAAGGATTTACGCTACCGGGATTTACGAAAATGTTGAAGTGGAAAAGGAAGTCAGGGGAAATTCGGTAAATCTGATTTTCAGGGCAAAGCCCAGATTAATAATCAAGGGCATAATTGTAGAAAATCCCTTCAGGTTCCATTACCCATCCTTCCTTTATGTTAGAAAGGGCGATTACCTGGAAAAAGGGGACATAGAGAGGGAGGTAAAAAGGCAGGAAGATTACCTGAGGCAGATGGGTTATTTCAAAGGGAAGGTTACCTACGAAATAAAAAAGGGGAACATAATTTTCAAATTCCTTCCGGGTAAAAGGTTCACCATTTCAGGCCTTACGGTAAACGGGAAAAGAGTTAAAAATTTTTACGGAATAAAAACAGGGGAATATTATTCAAAGAAGAAAATTGATCTTGTCATAAAGAAATCTAAGGAAAAACTGAGAAAAGAGGGTTTTCCTGCAGCCACTGTATCCTACAAAATGAGGCTCGGGGATGGCACCGTATCCTTGAACTTCAAAATTGAAAAAGGGAAAAAATTTCGCATAAAAATTCAGGGAGCCCCGGTTCCCCCTGAGGTCATTTACCCTTACTGGTCAAGAAAATACTCCAGGGAGTGGGCCCTCTATGAGGGAAAAACCGCCATAAAAGAATACCTCCTAAAAAAGGGAATGTATGTGAAAAAAATTGAGGCTGAGGTGAACGAATATCCAGAGGAGGTTGAGGTAATTTACCAGCTGAAGGGGGTGGGAAAACTCCAGGGAAAGGAAATAACCGTTGAGGGAAACCATTTCTTTACCAAGAAACAAATTCTGGCTGTTCTCAGAGGGAAACCGAACCTTATTATGGGCATAAACCTGGAAAAACTCAGGGAAAGTCTTGCCGACCTCCGGGAAAATTACCTCAGGGAGGGTTTCAGGGACATATCCATAGAATGGGAAGTTTATCCTAAAGGGGTAAGGCTCAGGATAAAGGAAGGGGAAAGATTCCTCATCGGGCAGGTCAATTTTGAAGGGGCCAGGGAAATTCCCGAGGACGAACTCCTCAAAGCCTGCGGCCTTAAGCAGGGAATGCCCTACTATACCCTTTACGTATATCAGGCTGCCCAGAATCTCCGTAATTTATATCTTAAGAAGGGATTCCGCCGGTTTGAAATAACCTACAGGACCGAATTCAGGGGAAACAAAGCCCACATAAAGTTCAAAATAAAGGAAGGGATAAAGCCGAAACTTGCTCTTTTTAAAATCATAGGCTCTACCAGCCAGCGGGGAAAGAAACTCATAAGGGATTACCTGCCCTTTACCCCAGGAAAGCCCGTGGACGGAGTGGCGGAGGAGGAGGGAAAACTGAAACTGGAGGTCATGGGAGTATTCACCCTCCTTGAAATCAGGGAGAACATCTGGGACGAAGAGCACATGGACATAATAGTAAGGGCCGAGCAACTGCCCTCCTATGTTTACTCCTTCGGTGTAGGATGGGAGACCAGGGGCGGGCCCAGGCTCTCCCTGGAGTTTTCCACCAGAAATTCCATCTTCGCCCCCATGTTCCTAAACGCCAGCGTGCTTTTAGGAGGAAGCCAGAAGGTATTTGGACTTACCTCCGAAACTCCCAGGCTTTTCCGCCAGTGGGATTTCCGCTCCACTGCAGTTTACGAAATGGGAAACATGACCAGTTACAGTTACAAGACCTCCAGTTTATACCTATCCCTTTTCAGGGAAAGGCGTATGGGCTGGGACCAGATATCCCTGAGAATAAGCCGGGTGGAACTCACAGAACTTCTGGTTCCCCAGTCCGAGGTGGACCGGGAGTTTTTCCCCTCATACATAACCTCCCTTTCCTATTTTTATGCCTCTGATCAGAGGGACGACCCCATAAATCCCACCAAGGGGTGGTTTTTCTCCTCCTCCTTTGAAAAATACTTTGCCGTTCTGGGAACTAAGGTGGATGGGGCCAAGACTTACCTTCACTTCCAATTTTTCAAGCCCATAGGAAACCGGACCTTAGGCATAGGGGCCAAATTGGGTCTGGCCAAGGGGAATCTTCCCATTAACGAAAGGTTCTTTGCAGGAGGGCCCATGAGTTTCAGGGGGGAAAGCTTGGACAGGCTCTCTCCTGTAAGCCCAAAAACTGGAATGCCCCTGGGAGGAATGGGCCTTGCCATAGTAAATGTGGAATACAGAATAAGGATTCTCTCCGATTTCTCCTTCGTTATTTTCTACGATGGAGGGGAAGTCTCCCGTTACATGCACGAACTTTCCATTAATAAATGGGAAAACGCCGTGGGAATAGGGATAAGGTATGCTACCCCCTTCGGTCCCATAAGGCTTGAGGCAGGATACAATCCCAACCCATCCTACGGAAGAAACCTTAAATTCTTTATTTCCTTGGGAGAGATTTTATGAAAATAATAGCTTTGCTGTTCTTTGCCTTAGAGGAGGTCATAATCGCCACATCCTCTCTGGGTTCTGTAAGCCTCTTAGAGGTCAAATGGGCAAGGGAAATTGGCCTGGTGGATAAGAAGGCACCGCTCCAAGAAGTGGCCAAGGAGATAGTGGCATCCCGCTTGGTGGCAAGAAGATATGGCCTTCAGGTTAAAGAAGCACCACCAGAACTCCTGCGAAAAGCTCAGAAATTGGGCCTTCCCCCTTCCTTCTCCAAGGAATTTATCCTCAGGCTCCTGAGCCTTAAAGCCTTTATAAAGGAAAGATTTGGAAATAACCTTGAGAATTACCGCAAGTGGAGGGATGAGGAACTTTCCCGTGAAAAATTCCGGATAATTTATCCAATTTCTTCCAGGTGAGTTTTTCTTTCCTTGAGAAAGTTAGGCGCCTTAAAAGTTAAAAAGGGACAGGTCCGAAAATTTATGAAAACCCATCCCTTAAAGGCTGGTATTCCAACATCTCCTTTAGCCGTTTCTCCAGCGAGATTAAAAGGAGGGGAAAGGAATTTACATCCTGGGCCTTGACCATCATGTAGGGCTTATCCTTTACAACGACAGAGGGCTCTTTTTCATTCATTCCAGCGGAAGATTTCCCTACTGTGTCGTAAAGGAAAGGCTTTTTCTCTCAAGGTCAGTAAGGTTCTCAAAGGTTAAAATAATCGGGAAATTTTCAGACAGCAGGAGGCTCATCAGAAAATGGCTCCTCCGCCAGAGGGTTTATTGAAGTTAGCCTCAAGAGAAGTTTTCTGCTATTTCTCTCCCGTCAAAAATCCTTCTTTCAATGAAGAGTTTTTCCACATGTTATGGCCTCCTATGACGCCTTGACATCTCTTATTGCTTGTTTTATATTAATAATCTAATGGGTAAGGAAGGGATGAAATCAAAGATAGGCAGAGGATAGAAAAATGATACACGAAAAAATAAAGGAGAAAGTGTCTGTCTGGCGAGAAAGCAATTATAAATGTGATTATCCCGAATTATCTGAGATATTATCTTATATTAAAGAACACGCATATCTTAGAAAAGCCCAGATTGAAGCGCTTGAACATTATTGGTATGTAAGAGTTGTCCTGGGCACCCCAGATATAGAAACTCTTTACAGGGACTTCTATAAAGGATTAAAACTTTTAGAAGTTTTAGGGGTGCCTTCAAAAGAATTTAATGGTTTATCAAATCTTCCTATTGAGATTCAGAGGCCAGCAATAGACGAAATAATAAAAAAGATAAAATCAGACGATAAATTTGTCCATAAATGTAAGTTAGAAGGATTAAGAGAGTCTCTAACCTTACCTTATCCTTCTTATATTTTAGCTCTCGCTATGGGAGCAGGAAAGACCATTTTAATTGCAAGTATAATTGCAATGGAATTTGCTCTTTCTCTTGAATATCCTCAAGGTTATTTTGTCAAAAATGCCCTTTTGTTTGCTCCGGGCAAAACTATTCTAGGAGCGTTAAGGGAGATTTCTTTTGCCCCTTATGAAAAGATATTACCACCTCGCTTATATAAGAAATTTATGGTCAATGTCAAATTTACCTATACAAGAGATGGACAAAAAGACATTCCTGTCATAAAAGGAAGTTCTTATAATGTAATTGTAACCAATACAGAGAAAATTCGACTTACAAAAGAGTCAATTAAAAAATCTTATTTTCAGAGTTTGTTTAAAGGCATTGAACAAGAAGATGAGCTAAAAAGTTTAATCGCAAATCAGAGATTACAAACTATAACATCCCTTCCCAATTTAGGGGTGTTTTCCGATGAGGCTCACCATACATATGGTCAAAAGATTGGTGAGGAGCTAAAGCGAGTGAGACAAACTATAAATTATATTTCTGAGAGGACAAATTTAATCGTAACTGTCAACACGACAGGAACACCTTATTACAAAGGCAAGGTTTTAAGAGATGTAATTTACTGGTATGGCCTTTCTCAGGGGATCAGGGATGGAATTTTAAAAGATGTAAGGGGCAACGTAATCGCATACCAGGAGGTTTCGGACGAGAATTTCATAAGAGAGGTCGTGGAAGACTTTATAGACAACTACTGGAGTGTCTCTATATATAATGGAGCAAAGGCAAAACTTGCTATATATTTTCCCCACATTGAGGATATATCCCAATTTCGCCCTGTCGTAGAACAGGTTTTGATCAGCAGAGGAATAGATCCCAGTTCAGTTGTTTTAGAGGTCCATAATAAAGCGCCGAAAGAGGTACAGGATTTATTCGACAACAGGATAAATGATCCTGCCGTTCCTTATAGAATTTTCTTACTCGTAAATAAAGGAACCGAAGGGTGGAACTGTCCTTCCCTCTTTGCTTGTGCTTTGGCAAGAGAGCTAAGAGGAGCAAATAATTTTTGCCTTCAGGCTGCTACAAGATGTTTAAGGCAAGTCCCCTTTAATACCCATAAAGCTAAAATTTATCTTTCCCAGAAAAATGTCTCTTTGTTGAATAATCAATTGAGAGAAACTTACGGGGAGACTTTATCAGATCTTAATAATCAAACGAGAGAATCTTATGAGGTTAAGCTCATAGTTAGAAAAACAGAAATACCCCCCGTAGTTATTAAAAAGAGGATTTTGAGGGTTATTCCTAAGGAAAATAAATCGGTGAAGGAATTATCTTTATCTTTATTGGACTTAAATTTTGAGAAGATTAAACTTAAGAAATCAATTTATGACTTGTCTCCGGGGGAAAACAAGGGAAAAATTCTAAGATGCATAGGAGAACAAGAAGTGGAAATAGAGGAGCCCGTAATAGATATTTATTCATTGGCAACCGATATTGCCGATAACTATCGTTTGAATTATATGGCCATTCTTAACTTACTAAAAAAACACTTAAAGGAAAATACAATCCCTATCTCTTTCTCCCAAAAGATCAAAGAAGCAATAGAAAATCAAATATTGAATTATGAAATTAAAAAAGAAGTTGTCGAACAGGCAATCGCGCTTCTCAAAGTAGATGGATTCGAAAAAGACGAGAATAGAAACTTTTATACTGAAATACAAGTAAACAAAACAAAGTTTGAGGAGCTTTTACTTTACTGGGAGAAAGAAGGTAAACCAAAGTTTGGGTTCCACTATGATCCTTACAATTTTGATTCAAAGCCTGAAAAGGAATTCTTTGAAAATCTGTTGCTTTAACTTGGCGAAGATCCAGATGAGGCCGAAGATGTTTATTTTACAGGAGCGATTAACTCAAAGGACAAAACCGATTTTATCTTTGAATATAAGGGCTCTGATAATAAATGGCACAATTATACACCAGATTTTCTGATCAGAAAGAAGGACGGTAAAATCATAATCGTGGAGATAAAGGGAGAGCCTTACAAGGTTGAAGAAGCAGAAAAGGCAATGAAAGAAATAGAGAGGCTAAATCCGGGTAAGGTGAAATATGAAATACTTGAAACGGAGCGGGATGCCTTAAAGTTTGGTGAACTGGAGAAAATAAGAGCATGGATTTATGGTGAGCAAAATGAAAAGATTTAGCAGTAAAAAAGAGGCCTTTGATTTTTTTGAAGAACAGATGTCCAGAGCATATGAGAAAATTTATGAGGATAAGAGACTTGAATATGAATCCTACTTATTAAAATCGTATTTGTTAGAAATTAACATATCAGATTTAGAAAACAAAAACAGGAAAGAAATTCTAAAGGATTTGTTTTCTGCCAAAGATAGGTTTATAGAGACAGATGTCTATGAAATAGAGCCTGATTTCTTTGAGTTACTACATCAGCATAATAAAGGATTAAAGATATCTACATACATAGAGTGGGTAAGTGATAGATTTTTGTTCCTTTACACACTGTCAAAGTCGCAAAGAGTAGATAACCTCATCTATAAAATAGTTCAAACCCATCCAAGAATAGACCAATTCTGGTTTTGGGATGATTTCCTCAATGCCCAAATAACAAGAACTAATAGGTATTTTAGAGGGTTCGGTTTCGATTATGATTACAGACCAATAATCGGCAAAGACCCTGAAGAAACACTTTCTTACCTTAAAATGCAACTTTGGGGAGGTGGTGAAGAGCTGGAAGGAATTTATAAGAAATTAAGGGAAGTATTGGAAAAAATGGCGATTTTAAGCAAAGTTCGATTTAAAGAATTCGGAGATAATAGAGATGAGTTTGTAATAAGCGATATAAAATTCAATGGTAAAGTTAGATCACATGGAACTAGTATAGGAATACATAGAAAAATATTAGTAAACCTAAAACGAGAATATGAAGAAAAAC
>JALXBI010000031.1 GCA_026991555.1 Candidatus Aminicenantota bacterium | reverse complement strand
ATTTATGGATGAGGGCTTTTGATGGTTCTCTCCATGTATGGTTTGAAGTGCCGAAAGGTTATGAAGTTGTTGGTTTGATGCCTGAGATTTTAAAAATACAAAAAAAGTCAGAGGATGAAGTAGTAAATATTTACGTAAGAGGGATGTATCTAGCTTTAAAAGAAAAGAAAGAGAATGGGAAAGAACTTTTAATTTATGTGGGTGTTGGCGAAACAGATTTGGCAACAACAGTCAATTTCCAGTTAGCTTATAAATAAAAATTAAGGAGGAGATGGTTAAATGGGTGGAAAGGAGGCTTCAAAGAAGGTTTCTTTTGGTGGGTACGGAACTGGTGATTCTACTTATAATGTACGTCAACAAACAAAAACCCAACTCTCTAAACTCGAACAAGAACTTCGAGGATATGGCTTCACTGACGAAGAAATTAAATTCATAATGAGCAGTCCGGAATTTGTTAGAGATGTTTTAGTGGCTTATCTTAACCTGAAAAAACGAGGAGTAGGTAACAACACTTTACCCAAACAGGTTCTTGATCAGCTTAATCTTCCAGCTAATCCACCAGCTTTTATTCCTATTGCATATGCGAATATACCAAATCCTCTGGTTCTTTATTCTCAGTTGGTAAACCGTTTTGTTGATAAATTTCAAAAAATGGAGAGCGAAGGAAAAAATTTAGCATCTCTCCAAAACCTCATAGAACAAAGATTCTCATTCGAACTAGATGGTGGAAGGGTTTGGATTTATCAAGTAACGACAGGAAAAGAAACAGAAACAGAAGAAAAAGAAAAAGTATGGAGATTCCGCATACCACCAGGATTACGCAAGAGCAACCCGGATTTGGCTCGGTTTTTTGATTTAAGCAATAAATTCAATATTGATGCGAGATTATGGATGAAGAATCCAGAAAAAGCGGCTAAGCAGTTTAATTAAAAACGGGACAGGTCCGAAGCCTGCAGGGAATAAGGAAATCCTCTCTCTTCTCAAAGCCCACGGCGTCCGCTGAGGCCGCAACCCACCCCCAGCCTTTAGCCTTTAGCTCAGAGCTATTCTGGAGTCTCGCCAGCGTGAAGCGTAGAACGTGAAGTGTCAATTAGGAACGGACAGACACTTTTTTATGGGAAAATTTCTTGACTATACTCCGAATGGAGTATACAATATAAATGGAGGTGAACCATGAGGAAACAGACAAGCGTCAGGGTAGAGGAGAAATTCTACAGGGAAGCTATGAAAATCTTCAGGGCCATGGGATTGAGTTTCGCCGATGCGGTAAACCTCTTTCTTGCCAAGGTGGCTCTGGAAAAAAAGATTCCCTTTGAGATAGGCTATTCCGAGGAACTTCTGAGGAGAGTTCAGCAATTGGAGAAGGGCAAAGACATAGAAATTTTTGAAAAGGCAGAGGAACTCTTTGAAAAGGCCGGGCTCTGATTTTCTTAAAATAAAGACCACAAAGGGATTTTTGAAGGACCTGGAAAGGGATAAAAAAAGCAAAATTGGGGACAGACCCTTTTTTTACAAAAACGGGACAGGTCCGAAAAAGCAAAATTGGGGACAGACCCTTTTTCAGCCCCCAAAACGGGACAGGTCCGAAAACTACCTCTTTCTAATTTGCCACCCCGAGCCTTTCCTACGGAATCAGGTCCTTTTGCACGAGGACAAAAAGAGGGTTTCTAAAAACAAAGTTTTTTGGTGGTAAAATGGTTACATGAGGGAAAATTTTGAACTTGCAGAGCCGGCGTTCCTTTCAAACATGGTGATTTACCCTATAGGGGGAGAAGGCGAAGATGTGGAGGTAGCCCTGCTGGAGGAGGAAAGCCGCAACGGAAGGGCCAGGATTCTGGAGACAGGAGAGGTGAATTCTTTAGATGTGGATTATGATGGGGGGGCTGAACTTTTCATAATTCAGGGTGAGGAAATTATTGGTGCCAGGCAGAACAGAATATTCGCCTCCTCCATGGTTCTTCCCCGGGGCAGGGAAAGGGTCCCGGTCTATTGCGTGGAGCGGGGAAGGTGGTCTGGAGAAGGGGAGCTCCGTCCCAGCGGCTACATAGCCTTTCCCACGGTAAGGTCCATAATCTCTTCCGAGGGGCCTGAGATTCAATCCACGGTATGGAAGGAAATCTCCCGCAAACAGACTACCCTGAAGGTTCAGTCAAAGACCATGGCAATGACCGAAAGTTTCCGCCAGAGGCAGGACGAGCTGAACTATTACAGGGATTACCAGCCCCTTCCTGACCAGGTGGGTTTTGCTGTATTTTCCAATTTAAGGTTTTTAGGCCTTGACATTTTCGCCAATGGGAAGCTCTTCAGGGCATTCATGGAAAAACTCCTCCTTTCCTACGGTCTGGACGCCTTAGAGGACAGGATGACGTCCGGAGCAGGCCAGGCACCCTCCCCGGCAAAGGTCCTAAGGGCCCTGAGGGAAACCAAGCTCGAAGAAAAGGAGGTGCCGGGCACTGGAAAACTCCTTGCGGGAATTGCAAGGCTTCTGGTGGTCAGGAAACTGGCAAAGGAGGGAATTCTCATCCACGCCTCGGTATTTCCCAGATGATTTCCTCTAAATTCGGAAGGTTCCGCATAAAGAGGTGGCTGGGGGGAGGGAGGTTCGCCGATGTTTACTTAGTTGAGGACCCCTTAATTGGGAAGGAATTCGCCCTGAAAATTGCCCGGGGTAGGGAGGAGAACCTGAAGCAGCTCATAGAGGAAGTAAAACTCCTGGCAGAGCTACTCCATCCCAACATAGTCAGGTTTTACACTGTGGAAAAGGATGGGGAAAGGGTGGGGATTGTCCTTGAATACATCCAGGGAAAGAGCCTTCGGGAAATAATAAAGGAAGAAGCTCCCATGGACCGGGGAAGGGCCCTTATGCTTCTTAAGCAGATGGCAGATGCCATTGATTACGCCCACGAAAAGGGGGTTCTCCACAGGGACCTTAAACCGGAAAACATAATTGCTTCGGGAACCTCAGTGAAGATAACCGATTTCGGACTGGCCTTTTTCATGGAAGGGGAAATGACCCGGTCCGTGGCGGGCACCCCGCCTTATATGGCCCCTGAGTGCTGGAAGGGAAAGTATTATCCTGAAAGCGACATATTCTCCTTGGGAGTTATCGCCTACGAAATGCTCACTGGAATAAACCCCTTTTTCTCCGACAGCATAGAGACCACATTAAAAAAAATAAAAAAGGGAATTTCCCGGGACCAGGTTCCTCCCCACCTGGGACCTAAAATAGCTAAGGCCATAGCAAAGGCCACTTCTAAAGAACCCGAGAACAGGTTTTCCAAAGCCCTGGAATTTTTAAATGCGATGGTGGAAGGGGAGGATAAGGAGCTAATAATTCTTAAAGGAAAACCCAAAAGGAAAAGGGCAGAACTTACAAGGGAACAGCTGGAGGCAGCCCATTCCCCTTTCCGTTACACCTTGGTGGTGGGAGGGCCGGGAACAGGAAAGACCCAGACCCTCATAGAAAGGGTTTCCTATTTAATAGAAAAGGGAGTAGCCCCGGAGGGAATACTCATAACCACCTTTACCAAAAAGGGAAGGGAGGACTTAGCCGAAAGGATAGCACGGCACCAGAAGGATGCAGTCAACTACCTGTGGCTGGGAACTTTCCATCAGATATGCTCAAGGGTGCTGGAGGCAAACTTAGAGCTCATAGGTTATCCTGCGGGATTCGTGGTTGTTCCTGAGAGGATTTCATCGGCAAAGTTGAGGAAGGTTATGGACCGCTTAGGGATAAAATACTCCCTGTCGGAATTTTCCGCCCTGATTTCCAGAGTTGTATCCTCCTTGAGGCCTATAGAGGGACTGAAGATAGGGGAGGAAAAGAAAAAGGCTTTAAAACAGGCCCTTGAGGCCTACAGGGAGCTGAAAAGGGAGGAAGGGATAATGGACTACGACGATGTGCTCTTCCTTACCCACGAGCTCCTCAGGAAAAATCCCTTAGTTCGGGAGGATTACCAGGAATTCATCACCGACATTTTGGTGGACGAATTCCAGGACCTCAACAATCTCCAGTTTCAGATAATAAAACTGCTTCTTGGCCCCAAGACAAGGCTCTTTGCCACCGGCGACGACGACCAGTCCATATACCAGTGGAGGGGAGGAAGGCCAGAACTCATAAGGGAATTCAAAAAAATATTCCCGGAAAACTCCAATGTTTACCTTCTTACCAGAAGCCACCGATTAGGAGAGGGCATTATCTCTCCGGCCCTTAACCTCATTTCCGCCAACAAGAGGAGAATGGAAAAGGTCCTTTGGAGCGAGAAAAAACACGGGAAGTTAGTGGTGGAACACCTGCCCACCAGGGCAGAGGAGGAGGAATTCGTTGTCTCGGAAATAGCCCAGGAAGCTCTGAAGGGAAGGAGTTTTAACGAATTCGCCATCCTGGCCCGCTCCAACTACCTCCTCAGGGGTTATGTGAGGAAACTGGGGGAAAATGAGATTCCCTATTCCATAATGTTTGCCAAGAACCTGGTAAGAAAAAGGGAAATAACCTTTCTCCTGGACTTCCTACGTTTTTTAAGAAAGCCAACCAAGTCTTCCTTCTTCTTTTTCCTGAACTTAGGGGATAAATTGGTGAACAAGGAGGATTTTAAGGGAAAAAGGAATTATGTGGAACTCCTCAAGGAGCACGAAAACCCCAAGGTAAGGGAAAGGGCAGGTTTTCTCGCCTCCCTTATGGAAAAGTCCGGGGAAATTCCCCCGGCCACTGCCCTCAAGCTGGCTGTAGAATACACCGGAATCCTCAAGAGGGGAACCCTCCAGTCCAGAATGATAAGAAGCGAAACCATAGGGGAATTTCTGGACTTAGCCCAGGATTTCCAGGAAAGAAATCCCAGGGCAGACATCCCCGGTTTCCTGGATTACATTAAACTCCTTGAGGGACAGGGAATTTTCCACGCCGAGGAGGGGGTAAAGGTTCTGTCGGTCCACGCCTCCAAGGGCCTTGAATTCCCCGTGGTCTTTATTGTTGATGCCTACGAAGGAGCTTTTCCGCCCTTTACAACAAAAATGGGAAGCCGCAGGCTTGAGGAGGAAAGGAGGCTTTTTTATGTGGCCATGACCAGGGCCACGGAAAAACTCTACATAATTTATCCCCATAAAGAGGGGCGAAACCCCGTGGAACCCTCAAGATTCATAAGGGAGATCCTGGGCTTTGTTCCAATTTTTTAAAAAAACAATTTCGCTAATCATACTGTCGCTCTTTGTCTTCGGTCTGGACCTTGCCCGGATAAAAGCCAAGATAGAGGAAATCGGAGGTCTCAAATTTAAAAAATTTCCCCAGGTAGTATACCTCAACCAGGAGCAGGTAAAAAAATTGGTCCTCAGGGAACTTAACTTCAGGGAGGTTAAGATTCTCTCTCCCTTAGGAATAATAAAGGACCCGAAATCATATATAAAAAGGAAAACCTCCCTTTTTTCCGGGGCAGGGATCGGCTTCTTTTCCCCCTCCAGTCCTGGAAAGGTTTTCGTGGCGAAGGGATGGCCCGAGAGCTTCCAGGAGTTTGCCCTTGTTCACGAGCTCCGCCACTACCTCCAGTGGGAACATTTCCCCCATCTTTTCTCCTCGCTTCAGGGGGGATTCTTGGGCGAGGACAGGACCAACGCTCTGCTGGCCATCCTTGAGGGAGACGCCACCTGGGTGACCATTCGCTATTTCGGGAAAAAGGAATTTCTTCCCCCGGAATTTCAGGGAGATTTTCTCTTGGGAATGGTGCACTTCTTCTACAGCGAGGGATACAATTTAGTTGAGAAAGAATGGGAAAAGGAGGGGATAGAAGGGGTTATTTCACTCCTGCGAAATCCCCCGGATAACACCGCCTTCTTTTTCAAAAGGCCCTACAGGAGAATCAATTGCCCCTGCAGGGGAAGAGTCCTTTCCTTAGGCATGGAAACCTACCGTTTTCTCTTAGGAGAATTGGCTTTTCACTTAAAGGGAGATTGTCTCTGCCAGGAGGGTAAAAAATTAAAGGGAATCCTGGTTTTTGACTCCCCGGAAAATTCGGCCCTTGCCATGGGAGAAATTTCTTATAAAATTAAAAGGAGAATTTCGGAAAAAATAATCTTTGAGCTGGAGGTAAGGGATGATTCCAGTAACCCAGGTGAAAAGGGGAATGACCCTTAAAATGGACGGAGAACTCTACAAGGTGGTGGATGTTTTCCATCACACCCAGGGAAGGGGTTATGCCATAGTCAAGTTAAAGCTTAAAAGCCTAAAGGATGGAAGGCTCATTGAAAAGAGAATGCAATCAGGGGATAAGGTGGAACAGGCTTACCTGGAGAGGGTTCCCATGGTTTATATTTACAACGAAGGGGAGCTTTATTATTTCATGAACAACGAAACCTATGAGCAGATCCCTATCCACAGGGAACTTATAGGGGATGCAATCTATTTCCTCAAGGAGGATGTGGAATTTGAAATAGAGCTCCACGATGGAAAACCCGTGGGGGTAATACCCCCCAAAACCGTGGACTTGGAGGTGGTGGAAACCGAGCCCTATCTGAAGGGGGCTACCGCAGCAGCATCCAACAAACCTGCGGTTCTTGAAACGGGGCTAAAGGTATCAGTTCCCTTTTTTATCCAGAAGGGGGATATAATAAAAATTGACACCGAGGAGCTCAAATACATTGAGAGGGTAAGGGAAAAGTGATAAATTATACTCAGCATGGATGAAGACAGGGACAGGCAACAGAACGAGATACATCCCTATTTAACAGTAATCTGGGGAACTTCCTTTGACTTCGGAAAGGAACTCAAATTGGAGGACAAGCCGGTTCTTATAGGAAGGAGCAAGGAGGCAAATTTCCGCCTCACCGACAGAATGGTCTCCAGAAGGCACTGCATAATAAGGCCGGTCAGGGCGGGATTTTACGAAATAGAGGATGTGGGCTCTTCCAACGGAACCTATGTAAATGAGGAGAGGATAACCGGGAAAAAGCTTCTCTCCTCCGGGGATAAGATAAGGGTGGGGGAAACCATAATTAAATTTCACTATAAAGACGACTACGACACCCTTTTCTTCCAGAAACTTTACAAAATGGCTGTCTACGATGGCCACACCGGACTTCTGAACAAAAGTTTCTTTATGGACGAAATGAAACTCCAATTTGAAATTGCTTCCCGCCAGAACATGCCCCTTTCCTTCGTGCTCTTTGACATTGATGACTTCAAAAGGGTAAACGACCGTTTTGGTCATCCTGTGGGGGATGTGGTGCTAAAAAGGGTGGCAGAGATTCTAATAGCTTCCAAAAGAACCCAGGACATAGCCGGAAGACTTGGGGGAGAGGAATTCGGGGTCATTCTTCCTGCCACGGACCTTAAGGGAGCTGTAGCCCTGGCAGAAAGGGTAAGGGAAAGGGTGAGCGAAGCCCCCATAAAGGCTTATCATGAACTGGTGAGGGTAACGGTAAGTGCGGGAATTTCCAATTTTCCCCTCACTGCTTCCACCCTGAACGAACTGATAAACCAGGCAGACCAGGCCCTATATCAGGCTAAAAGGATGGGAAAAAACAAGGTTATTGCGTATTTGCCCATTTCCGGGGAAGGGAGATGACCTTCCTTCCCTCCTTGTAGACCGCTATTAATCTGGGCTCTGAAAAATAGTAGAAGATTTTCCGATAATCGTCAAAATCAAGAACCAGAAAGTCGGCTTTTTTACCAGGCTTTAAACTTCCCACCTTCTCATCAAGCCCAAGGACGAAGGCTGAATTTATGGTGGCGGCGGTTAGGGCTTCCTCCATAGAAAGGCCCATTCTAAAAACCGAAAGCCAGAGCGGGAAGAACATAGAGACCGCAGGGGAGCTTCCGGGATTGAAATCTGTGCCCAGAGCCACGGCTCCCCCCATATCTATTATTTTCCGCGCAGGTGCGTATTTTTCCATCCTGAGGAAGAAACTTACCGTGGGCATAAGAACCCCCACGGTATCCGATGCGGCCAGTTTCTCTATATCTTCCTCGGAGGCAAAGAGAATGTGGTCCACCGAAACGGCCCCCATTTCCACGGCCATGGGTATGGCCCCGGTGTGGGTGAACTCGTCGGTGTGAAGTCTTATTCTTAAACCGTGCTCTAAGGCAGCACGGAACATTTTCTCCACATCCGAAGGACTATAAATCCCCTCCTCGCAGAAGGCATCGAAATATTTTGATAATCCCTTAGAGGCCACTTCAGGGATTATTTCCTGTGTAAGATGCTGTATATAGGAATCCTTATCCCGGTCAGGGGGGATGTCGTGCCCACCCAGAAAAACAGGGACCACATCCATAGGAAGGTCCTGGTCCAATGCCATGGCCACTTCCAGTTGTTTTATTTCGTCCTCAAGGTTAAGCCCGTATCCGGACTTGGCCTCCAGGGAAGTTGTCCCGTTTTTTAAGAGCCAGAAGGCCCTTGATTTTGACTGCTGAAAAAGCTCGTCAAAGGAGGCTTCCCTGGTAGCCTTCACCGTGGAGCGAATCCCCCCTCCGGCCTTGGCTATTTCCATGTAGGAGGCCCCCCTCAGTTTCATCTCAAATTCGTCCAGCCTCTCCCCGGCGAAGGGAAGGTGATTGTGGGAATCCACCAGTCCGGGTATGGCTAATTTTCCTTGATAATCAAAGGTAATATCTGCATCTGATGTCCTTTCTCCCACTTCAAGAATAAGGCCATTTTCCTCCAGTATTTCCCCGGGTTCGTAGACCCTCAAATTACCCATAGCCTCTCCCTTTAAGGGAGCGGCCCCTGCTGGGGTTACCACCTGGGAGAACTTAAATTTCCTTCTCATCTTCCTCTTCTCCTCCAAACAGGTAATCCTTTCCCGTTATGCTCCTGGGAATTTTCACCCTGGTGTTTCTCCTGTTGGTTCTTCCCTTTGTGGAAGAGCCATAGGGCGTATCCCATCCCTGCTCCTCAGGAAGGGAAGCCGCAGAGGAAGTGCCCATGGGAGCAGCCGTAGCGTTCATGTTCTTAGCCACCTCCTCCTCTCCCATGGTCTTCCCAACCTCCTCCTCCTCAAAATCCGTGGCTATCACCGTTATCCTTATCCTGCCCTCCATGTCCTCGCTCTGAAAATACCCCATTTTCAGGTTGGGTTCCACCTCAGGGAAATTCTCCTTGGCTTCCTCTATAACGGCCTCCACTATGGAGAAAAGGGTCTTCACATCGGTATCCGGTCCCAGGCCAATGTGAAGAAGTATGGATTTTGCACCTCTTATGTTGTTTCTCTCAAGAATAGGGGAATGAAGGGCTTTTTCTAAGGCCTCCTCCACCTTCCTTTCTCCTGTGCCCTCCCCCACCCCAATAACAGTTTTTCCCCTTCCCGAAAGCCTGGCCTTTATATCCGAAAGGTCCAGTCTCATATCCGAAGGTTTAACTATCACATCCCTGAGGGCAATCACGGACTCGTAAAGTATGGTATCTATCTCCCCGAAGGCCTCCTTGGGAGATCTTGTCACATCCCCGTTTTTAATATTGGAATTAAGGGCCACCATTATGGCATCCACCTTGGAACGGAGCTCCTCAAGGCCTTCTTGGGCCTTTTTTATGGTTTCCGGCCCCTCAAAATCAAAGGGCATTATGGCAAAGGCTATGGTAAGGATGCCGGTTTCCTTTGCAATCTCGGCCACCACCGGGGATGCTCCGGTTCCGGTCCCTCCTCCCAGACCGGTGGCGATGAATAGAACATCGGTTCCCTCAATGGCAGCGGCAATTTTATCCGAATCCTTCCGGGCTGCCTCTCTTCCCTTTTCCGGATCCCCTCCGGTTCCTCCTCCCTTGGTCATGTTCTCCCCTATCTGGAGTTTCACATGAGCCAGGGATGAGGCTAAGGAATACTTGTCCGTGTTTATAGCCACGAGCCGTATTCCCTCCTCCTGTTTCTTCGCCAGAAGGTTCATGGAATTACACCCGGCCCCCCCTATTCCCACAACCGTTATCTTTGGGCCGGAGGTTTCTTCGTATCCCACTGAAATTCCCACCTTTTCGTCCATTTTCTCCCCCTATTTTCTCCTGAATATTTTTTTCTTTAAGCCCTTAAACAGAGATGTTATATCCCCTCCTGGCAGGGAATCCTCCTTTTCGGCCACAAACCTGAGAAGACCCACCAGGAGAGAAAACTCCGGAATCACGAACTCCTCAGGGAAATCTATTACTCCCTGAGTAACTTTTGGGCCCGAAACCCTTACCACAGAGGAAAAATAATGGGCCATGTATTCCCTGAGCCCCTTGAGCTTGGAGCCTCCTCCGGTTAATATGATTCCGTTGGTTCTGTTAATCTGCCAGCCCACGGAGGTTATATCTTCCATTATGGACCTGAAAAGTTTCTCAGCCCTGGGGAAGATGGCGTTTTTCAGTTCAGAAAGGATCAGAGTCCTCTGGGTCCCATCCATGAGGTCCACAGGCACACTGTCGGCCTCGTCTTCCTCGTCCAGTAAGCTTGCGTATTTGATTTTCATCCTTTCGGCATTTTTCATGGTTATACCAAACTCTATGGATATATCCTTGGTAAAGTCCTTCCCTCCCATCTCATAGGTGAATATTCTGTAGAGCATCCTTCGGTGAACAAGGGCCACCTCCGTGGTCTCAGCCCCCATATCCACTATCATAACACCGGCCTCCCTGTCCTCCTCATTAACCAGGGATTCCACCGTTGCCACATGGTTCAGGATTATTTTTCTGGGGAAAAAACCCACCCTTCTAACCATGCCCTCCAGGTTTCTAATGGCTATGGCGCTGTGGGTTATTACCTGAACCTTAACATCTAAGGAATTGCCCAGCATACCCTCCGGTTCCTCCACCTTCATGTTGTTTACCATGTAAAGGAAGGGGAGGATGTGCAGAACTTCCCGGTCCGGAGGCAAACTCACCGCCCCGGCATTTTCTATGGCCCTTTTCTTCTCCCTCTTAGTTATAGTATTTCCCACCACATAGGTTCTTCCGGCACCCTGGATCAT
The DNA here is from genome assembly GCA_026991555.1 of Candidatus Aminicenantota bacterium. Taxonomy (GTDB): domain Bacteria; phylum Acidobacteriota; class Aminicenantia; order S016-38; family S016-38; genus JALSNJ01. The sequence goes on along the minus strand of JALXBI010000031.1, from coordinate 12,574 downwards.
CTCAGCCCCCTTTCCCCCTATGTTTATGTAAACATCGTTCACCTGGGAATCCGCTTCCCTTTCCGCGGCCTCAATGCTTTCCTTGAGAATCTTTGAAGCTTCCAGAAGATTTACAATCCTTCCCCTCTCCATCCCCCGGGAAGGCTGGGTAAATACGGATAACACCCTTACCTTCCCGTCCTTCTGCTTCTTTGCGATGGCCACTGCCACCTTCTTTGAACCCAGGTCCACTGCTGCGAACAAACTCATTTTTCCCTTCTAAGATAAAGTTTACCCTGACAGGTGAAATCCAACAAGGAAAAATTCGGGGCTTCCTTTTCCAGGATTGGAAGCAGGGAAAGGAGGAGGTTGAGTTTTCGGGAAAACCCCTTTACGGGAAGAAGAACCCTCCAGGAGCTTGAGCGGAGTTTTCCCTCCACATAGAAAGGGGAAGATATTCTCACCCATTCAAAGGGGGAAAGTTCCCCCCTGTGCCTTTCCATAAAAGCGAGCTGGAATTTGAGGGGAAGTTCTGAAGGGATAAATCTAAGGGCAACTTCGGGACAGCCGGGCTTTATCACCCTTCCCTTCCTGTCAATCAAGAACTCTCTTCCCCCGGATAACATGCAGGCAAAGGGCTTTTTCCTTATCACTTTAATTAAAAGAGTATGGGGGTATATCTTCTTAACCTCTACTCCCGAAATAAAGGGGTCCCTTTCCATAGCCCTTAAAACATCCGCGGTAGTTAATTTTCTAAGGTCCCTGCCCAAAAGGACGGAAAGCGTCCCCTCATCGCCCCCTTCCACCTTCACCTTCTCCACCCGGAAAGCCCCTTCGATTCCCCGAAGGGAAATTCCCGAATAAACGAGAAAACCTCCGGCCAGCACCACCGACAGGACCTGAAGATATTTAACCCTCATTCAAGGCCCCCTTTATTCTTTCCACATACTTGGTAATGTTTCCAGCCCCCAGGAGGGCGATAACATCCCCTGGAGAACTTATTTCCCTGAGAAGTCCAGGGAGTTCGTCGAGCTTCCTGCAGAAAAGGACCTCCTTCTTTACCTCCCTCAAAATGTCGTAGAGAAGCTTTCCGCTTACCCCCTCTATGGGCTTTTCCCCGGCAGGATAAACTTCGGTTACTACCACGAGGTCAGCACCGGAAAGGGAAAGGGCAAGTTTTTCCTTCATTTTAGCCAGCCTCGTGTAGCGATGGGGCTGGAAAACCACCACCAGCCTTGAGTCAGGGTGGATTTCCCTGAGACTTCCCATCACAGCCCTAATTTCTGTGGGATGATGGGCATAGTCCTCGTAAACCTTCCTTCCGCCGGCTTCCCCCCGGTAATCGATTCTTCGGCGGACGCCCCGGAATTCCTCCAGGGCTGAGGCTATAGTCCTCATGGGCAGTCCAAGGGTGGCGCAGAGGGCAACCGCTGCCGAGGCATTGTAAATATTGTGAACCCCAGGAAGCCTTATTCTCATCCTCTCTCCCCTTATTTCAAAGGCCCAAAAATCGCCTCTCCTTCCCAAGGGTTTTGCCTGGAATTCAGAGGCTTCCCTTATGGAAAATCCCACCTTATATCTCTTTATCTCACCCTCTATTTCCCTTATTCCAGGGTCATCCCTGTTTAAAACTACGAACCCGAAAAATGGGATATTTTCGGTAAAGTGCAGGAAGGCTTCCTTTATGGCCTCAATGTTGGGATAAAAGTCCAGGTGGTCCTCCTCTATGTTCGTTATAACCTCTGCCGAGGGATAAAGCCTGAGGAAGGAACCATCGCTTTCGTCTGCCTCTGCCACCATGAACTTCCCGCTTCCCATCTTTGCCGTAGCCCCTACCTGATGGGGTATACCTCCCACTACTATGGTAGGGTCATATCCAGCGGCTGCTAAGATGAAACCAATCATGGATGTGGTGGTGGTTTTCCCGTGGGTTCCTGCCACTGCAATGGAATATTTCATTCTCATAAGCTGGGCCAGGGCCTCGGCCCTGGGAATTACCGGTATTCCCAACTGCTTGGCCCTCTGGACCTCCACATTATCTTCCCTTATGGCCGAGGAAATCACCACCACCTGAGCAGAAGACAGGTTTTCAGGCCTGTGTCCTATTTCGATTTTTATTCCCAAGGCCCTGAGCCTTTTAACATTTTCGTTTTCCTGTATATCGCTTCCGGTAACCTTAAAGCCCATGTTGTGAAGAATCTCCGCAATCCCGCTCATTCCGCTCCCCCCTATCCCCACCATGTGGACCCTTTTCACCACGGAAAGCTCAGGCTTCATATTCCCTCCTCCACATCCAGATATGGGTTAAAATTCCTGCCTGAAGCAGGGAGGATAACATGGCGCTTCCCCCGTAGCTCATAAACGGAAGGGGAAGACCTTTGGAGGGGAAAAGTCCCACATTTACCGTTATGTTCACTAAGGCCTGGAAAACCACGGAAACGGTAATTCCGTAGGCAAGCAGGGATGCTTCAGGTTGATTCACCGAGGAAGCCACATGAAAACCGGAAAAAAGAAATAGCAAAAACAGGAAGACCACCGCAGAGGTTCCCACGAAACCCCATTCTTCCCCTAAGATGGAAAAAATGTAATCCGAATGGGCCTCGGGGAGGTAGAAAAACTTCTCTAAGCTCTCCCCGGGACTGCTTCCTGTAAGTCCTCCAGAACCCAAAGCTACCAAGGCCTGGGCTTCCTGGGTTGAGACCTCTTTTTGCCCGGAAAAGAAACTGGAGAGTCTCCTTTTAACATGACCGGCTCTGCCGGTGATGAGAATAAGGGAAAGGCCCAGCACCAGCAGAGCACCTCCCCATCCAAGGAGCTTTTTGAACCTAACTCTGGCTAAGAGCATCATGAAAACTCCCACGGCCAGAAGGAAAAGGGAGGTTCCCACATCCGGCTCCAAGGCCACAAGGAGAAAAATCACACCCAGATAAAGGAAGGCGAGGGTTTCCTGGCGGCGGGACCTTCCCGGGGAAAGGAGAAGGGCCAGGGTCAATATTACCACTATTTTTGCGAATTCCGAGGGCTGAATGGTAAAGCCCGCTATCTGAATCCAGCGATGGGCCCCGTTCCTGGCAGGGAAAATAAAAACCAGGAAAAGCAGGGGTAAAATTGCCAGATTGGAAAGAACCACAAACCATCCCTTCAGGTAAAACCTGCTTCTTACGGTAAGGAGAAGATAGGCTAAGGTTATGCCCAGGAGTATAAAAAACACATGTTTGACGAAGAAAAGATATTTGACCGAGGGAAACCTCAGGTAAAGGAGCATGGAGGCACTATCAACTGTTAAAGCACCCAGAAGGAGAAGGACTGTAACCGAGCCCACCAAGGGTTTGTGAATTTTCCAGAGATACCTGTTAGCTTCCACCCTTAAGCCTCCTTGAAACTTCCCTTTTAAATACCCTACCCCTTTCCTCAAAATTGGAAAACATGTCGTAACTGGCACAGGCAGGGGAAAGGAGAATTCCCTTAGAGGAGGGGAGGTTTTCAAAGGCCAGAGCCACTGCCTCCTCCAAGGAGCCTGCCTTCTCAACCCTCACATAGGAGGAGATATCCTCCCTTATCCTGTCCGCCTCCTCCCCTATGACTATTACTAAGGAAGCTTTCTCGGAGAGAAGCGGGCCCAAGGCTCTGTAATTTTCACCCTTTCCCCTTCCTCCCATTATCACCACGAACTTCCCATCCAAGGCCTCCAGGGCCCTGCGCACGGAATCCACATTGGTGGCCTTGGAATCGTTTATGAAAATTTTATCTCCCTCCTCGGCAAAGACCTCCATCCTGTGCTCCAAGGGAGAGAAGGAATAAAGTCCCTCCCTTATCTTTTCCTCCTCCACCGAAAGACCCAGGGCAATTAGAAAGGAGGCGGCGGCGTTTTCCATGTTGTGAAGTCCCAGAAGCTTCATTTTCTTAGCGTCAAAAACCATCCTTTTTCCCATCCATCCCCCTTCTCTCGTCACCCGAAGCTCCGCCTCCCCCCGGGAGGAAAAACTCCTTACAGGAACCCTGACCTTCTCCCTCCAGACCTTCCACCGGCTATCCCCTTTATTAAGCACGGAAAATCCCTCCTTCTGTATTTCCAGGACCCTCTCCTTGGCGGCACAATACTCCTCAAAGCTTCCGTGCCTTGCGAGGTGATCCGGCGAGCAGTTCAATATGGAGGAGACGAAAACTTCAGGGGAGCTGGCCTCTAACTGGAAGGAACTCAGTTCCACCACTAAATAATCGTATTCCTGATAAGCGAAGGAAATCAGGGGCTTGCCTATGTTTCCCCCTGCCTCTGCCCTGAGTCCTGCTTTTTTCAATATGTGGGCAGTGAGGGAAACGGTGGTGCTTTTCCCATTGCTCCCGGTAATTCCCACCAATTTAGCCCTCAAAAAGGGAAGGGCGAAATCCACATCCCCCATAACAGCAACCCCCCGCCTTCTTACCTCCTGAAGGAAATCCGAATCCCACGGAACCCCAGGGGATACCACCACCATGTCTGCCTTAGAAAGAAACTCCGGGCTGTTTCCAATTTCGTAATCCACCCCCAGGGCTTTTATTTCTTTAAATTTTTCAGGCTGTTTCTCAGAAATCATGGGGATGGCCCCCTGTCTTTTGAGAAACTCCACCAAAGCCCTGCCGGTCCTTCCAAAACCCACAACAGCCACTCTTTTTCCCTTCAGCTCCATTCTTTAACCTCCTTCCACAATCCCGTCCCGTGGGAGCCCTTAAAGAGTATTATGTCCCCCTTACTGAGGAGACCCTTTAGAACTTTCATGGCTTCCTCAGGGGTCTCTGCCCAGAAAACACCGTCCCTCTTTTTCTTAGCTTCCTCAAAGGCAAACCTCATTAGAGGGCCAACGAACAGGAAAATATCTATTTTCAACATGGAGGCCCTCTTTCCAAAGAGCCTGTGTTCCTCCTCCGGCTCCTTAAGCTCCAGCATGTCGGAAAGAACCGCTATCTTCCTTCCCTCCAGGGAAGAAAGGGAAAGAAGGGAAAGGAGGGCTGCCGAGGGGTTGGAGTTGTAACTCTCGTCTATGACCCATACCCCGTCCATGTTTCTAACCCTTCCCCTCCCCTCCATGGGCTCTATCCCCTCCAAGGAGGGAGGTCTGCTGAGGAAAAAGGAGGAAAGGGCCAGGGCTGCCATGAGATTTTCCAGAAAAGCAGGGCTCCAGAAGGAAAATGCGCCTTTTATCTTCCTTCCCAAGTGATCCACCTCAACCTCAAGCTGGGCTATGGAAAGCCTTCTCCAGGCAAGGAGCCTGAGGTCAGCCTCCCGGGAACGGGAAAAACTTCTCTTTTCACCGGAAAACTCCCTGTAAAACCTTTCCTGATAGGGGTCGTCTAAGTTAAAGGCAGCCCTCTGGGCGGTTTTAAGAATCTTGGCCTTCTCTTCTGCTATGTTTTCCACACTTCCTAAGGTCTCTGTATGAACAGGATAAACTCTGGTTATAACAGCAGCTGTGGGTTTCGCAATTTCCACCAAACGGTCCATTTCCCCGGGAAGGCTTATACCCATTTCTAAAACAAGATAAGGGGAACCAGATCTATTCAGCAGGAAGGTGGGAATACCTATGAGGTTGTTCCAGTTTCCAGGGGTTGCCTCGGTGGAAAATTCCTGGGAGAGGAAATGATGGACAAGAATTTTTGTGGTGGTTTTTCCGGCGCTTCCCGTTATTCCTAATCGCTGTTCAGAGGAAAGGGTGGAGGCGGCCAGGTCCCCTAAGGCCCTGAGACTATCCTTCACCACATACTGAGAAACCTCCCCAACCGCCCTCTCCACCACAGCGGCCAATGCCCCCTTGCTTATGGCATCCTCCACGAAAAGGTGACCGTCCCTCTCCCCCTTCAGGGCGAAGAAAAGTCCTCCCTTCCTCATTTTCCTGGAGTCAAAGGAAAAATAGGAGAATTCCTTTGGACCAGGGTTTATCACCTTTATGGGTTTTATGGCCTCTATGACCTGTTTTTCACTTAGCTTCATCCTTCCCCCTGAAGTATTCAAGGACAACTTCCTGGTCGGAAAAATGCCTGCGCTGCGTTCCTATTATCTGATAGTCCTCGTGTCCTTTTCCGGCAATTACCACGATGTCACCCTCCTTAGCCAGTTCCAGAGCCTTGAATATAGCCTGCTTCCGGTCAGGGATTTTCGTATAAAGGGTGGTCATTTCCCTGACCCCCCCCTCAATTTCCCTTATTATTTTTAGCGGGTCCTCAGTTCTGGGGTTGTCGCTGGTTATTATCACCAGGTCCGCCAGCTGCCCTGCCACCCTTCCCATTCTGGGTCTTTTGCTGCGGTCTCTGTCTCCACCAGCTCCGAAAACCAGGATAATTCTTCCGGTGGATATTTCCCTGATTCCCCTCAGGAGTTTTTCTAAGGCGTCGTCGCTGTGGGCATAGTCCACCACCACGGTAATTCCACCGAAGAAAAACCTCTCCATCCTCCCCTTTACTCCCCGAAACCTTCTTATCCCATCCTCAATTTCCTTCGGGTCTTTCCTTAAAACCAATGCTGCCCCAATGGAGGCCATTATGTTGTAAAGGTTGAACCTTCCCGCCATGGGGGATTCCACCCTTATCTTTCCCACCGGGGTTCTTACCACAGCCCTTATCCCCTGAAGGGAGAGGGAAAGCTCCTCGGGATATATACTGGCCCCCTTCTCCATGGAATATGTCAAAACCCCGCAGTTTATCATCTCAAGGAGTTTTTTCCCGTAAGGGTCGTCCACATTGATTATTGCCCATTTCTCAGGGCCCTCCACCATCTTAAAGAGCAGGGCCTTTGCCTGGAAATACCTTTCCATGCTCAGGTGAAAATCAAGGTGGTCCCCAGAGAGATTGGTAAACACACAAACATCAAAATCTATCCCATCCAGACGGTGAAAGTAAAGACCATGGGAAGAAGCTTCTATGGAGGCATACTTGAACCCCTTTTCCACCATTTTCCTCAGCATCCGCTGAATATCCGGGCTTTCCGGGGTGGTGAGGAGCGAAGGTGCCCTTTCCCCGAACCAGTTACCCACGGTGGATATGTAACCGCCTTTTAGAATTTCCGCGGTTAACTGCACCACTGTGGTTTTCCCGTTGGTTCCGGTAACCCCCACCACCTTTAGCTGGCGGGATGGATGGCCGTAGAAATTACAAGCGGCTGTGGCCATGGCCCTCCTTACATCAACCACCTGGGCCCAGGGAACCTCATAAGAAGGAGGCTCAGAGGAAACCACTGCCACGGCTCCCCTATCTATGGCGTCCTGGACGAAGCGATTCCCGTCAAAATTCTTTCCCTTTACGGCGAAAAAGAGACTCCCCGCTTCCGCTTTTCTGGAGTCGTAGGCCAAGCTGCGGATTTCTGTCTCTCCACCTCTTAATGAGATTAAAGCCGCACCTTCCATAACCTGGGAAAACTTCATTTCATCACCACCGGGTAAAGTTTGTTTTTCTCAGCCAAGAAAAGGGTTATTTCCCTGAATATGGGGGCAGCCACCTCTCCCCCGTAATGCTTTCCCTTGGGCTCGTCCACCACCACTGCAATTACGTATTCGGGGGCAGGATAGGGAAAAGCCCCCACAAAGGATGAGGTGTATTTTCTGCCCTTAGGAGTTATCTTCTCGGCGGTTCCTGTTTTTCCTGCGGCCCCTATCCAGGAAAGGGAAGCAAGCCTGCCTGTCCCCCTTTCCACCACCCCCCTCATCATCCTCAAAACTGTGGAGGAAACCTCCTTGGAAATAACCCTATGGCCTGGAAAATCGCCCGGGATAAGGTGTGGCTTTCTCCACACTCCCCCGTCGGCAATGACCCCTACTGCCGCAGCCATTTGAATGGGAGTTACGGCAAAGCCCTGACCGATGCTGAAATAGGCCTTGGTGGTAGGATGCCAGAGGCGTGGCTGGGGAACCCATCCCTTTTCCTCCCCTGGGAGCTCTATCCCGGTTTTCTCGCCTAAATGGAAAGCCTTAAGATAATTGTAAAATTTTTCGTTGCTCAACCTCTGGGTAATCCTTATGGCTCCCACATTACTGGAGTGGACAAGGACATCGGAAAGGGAGAGTATGTAATAGGGCCTATGGTCCCTTATTATGGTCTTTCCTATCCTTATCTTACCCCCTCCACAATCTATCCTCTCACCGAGCTTCACCTTCCCCTCCTGGAGGGCTGCCGCCATATCCACGAATTTCACCGTGGAGCCAGGTTCATAAACCATGGAAATGGCATTATTCCTTATCCTCTCGGGATGGTGAGCAAATTCCCGGGAAAACTGATTGGGGTCAAAGGAAGGATAAGAGGCCATGGCAAGCACTTCCCCCTGAAGGTTCATGACTATGGCTGCAGCCCTGGGAGCCTTAACAGCCTTAGCTCCCTGAAAAAGGGCCCTTTCCGCAGCCCTCTGGATGGACAGGTCCAGGGTAAGGTGAAGGTCACGCCCTGGAACAGGTGCCTTTTTTACCGTTATGTCCAAGGGATAACCCTTAGCGTCCCTGAGAATTTCCATTTTACCGGGCCTGCCTCCCAGGAATCCCTCCCTGGAAAGTTCTATTCCCCAAAGGCCCTTTCCATCTACCCCCACAGCCCCCACTATGTGGGAAGCCACATGCTTATGGGGATAAACCCTGCGGAAATCAGGGAGAAAACCTATTTTGTCTATGCCCAAGGCCTGTATTTTCCTCTTTTCCTCCTCAAGAATTTTCCTCTTTATCCAGGTAAAACGATTCCCCTTCTCCCATCTTTTCTTCATTACCTTTATCTGAGAGCGGGAAAGGCCCAAAACCTTCCTCAGTTTTTCAAATTCCTGGTCCGAAAGTGCTCTTCTGGCATAGGCGGACCAGGCTGGAACGCTTATGGCCAGAATCCTTCCTTCCCTGTCGTATATGGTTCCCCTCCTTGGCTCTATGGTCTTTAGCACCCTGACCTGCCTGAGTTTCATCTTTGAAAAAACATCGTGTTTGAGTATTTGAAGCTCACCCAGCCTTAAAATCAGCAGAGCCGCCCAGAAGCTAAGGAACCACTTGAGGCCAGTAGCAACCTTACGGTCAGGGAAGGGCCTCATTTTTTCCTCCAAACCCAGGTGTTTCCCTGCTTTATTATGGCCTGAACCTTTGCTGGGTCAATGGGCTTTAAGCCCTGGCGTTTTGCAAATTCCTCCAGGCTGGGGAGGGAAAGGAGCTTTTCCCTTTCCATCCTCAGAAGCGAAACCTCATCCCGTAGTTTCGCCTCCTTCTGAAGCAGCAGGCTGAGCTGCCTCCTTTTCATTCCTGCCACATTGTGAACGAAAACATAAATTATTATCAAAAGCTCAATGATGATGAGTTCCCAAAGATGAGCAAAGAAGCCTTTTCTTCTTTTAGCCTTCCTCATTTTTCCGCCACCCTCATCTTTGCTGACCTGGCCCTGGGATTTTCCCTTATCTCCTCAGCTTTGGGCCTTATGACCTTAGGGGTGAGGTTCTTTAAAAGCCCCTGGGAAAAGGCTTTCTTAAGCCCTGCTTTCACCAGCCGGTCCTCGGCTGAATGGTAGGTGAGGAATATAACTCTGGCCCCAGGGTGAAGTTTCAGGGAAAGGGAAAGGATGAATTCCTCTATCCCTTCCAGCTCCCGGTTCACCCCTATTCTGATGGCCTGAAAAACCCTGGCCAGGAGGTCAGGGCTTGCCCTTCGGTAAACCCTTCTTGCCACCTCCACTAATTGAAAAGTAGTCTGAGGTCTGGTCCTTTTTATTTCCTGGGCAAGGGACTCGGCCCTTCTGAGGTCTGAAAAATTCCTGAAAAGAAGCACCAGTCTGGAAAATGGAGCTTTCTTTAGAAATTCCTTAGCAGGCTCGCCCTGGGTGGTGTCAAATCTCATGTCCAGGTCATCGTCCCTCTGAAAGGAAAATCCCCTGGGGGAGGAAAGCTGATAGGAGGAAAGCCCCATGTCCACAAGCACCGATGTGACCTGTTCCCAGGGAATCTCTGCCTGGGGAAGAGTTCGGTAGTCCCGGTGAAGAAATTTCACCCTGTCCCCGAAGCTCCTTAACCTTTCCCTGGCTATTTTCAGGGACTGGCTATCCCGGTCAAGGCATATAGCCCTCAGGGCAGGATACTTAGAAAGCAAATAAACGCTGTGTCCTGCTGTTCCTACGGTGGCATCCACCAGAATTCCCTCCTTTTTAACGAAATGGGAAACCTCCTCAGCCATAACAGGCCGATGCAGCATCATATCCCTAAGGAGGCCAGAGCCCGGGCATCCTCCTCGGTAAAGGGATTTTCCTCCATCTCCCTGCGAAACCTCTCCAGATTCCATATTTCTAAGTGATTAAGCTTTCCCAGGATTATGAGTTCCCCTTCCAAGGCCGCGCTCCTGCGAAGGACCTGGGGAATTATCAGGCGGTCCTTGGCATCTAAGGAAAGGACCTTGCCATAATAACTGGTAAGGGAAAGATATTTCTTCACAGAAGGGGACATGGAGGGAGCCAGAAGAAGCCTCCTCTCCACATCCTCCCAGACCTTAAGCGGGTAGATAAGCCCAAAATCTCCGTTTACAGAAGTAAAGAAAACCTCCCTGCCGTAAAATTCCACCATAGGACGGGAAAACACAGAGGGAAGCTTGATCCTACCGCTTGTGTCGGTTTTCACCCGGGAATGCCCTCTTAAAATCCCATTTTTTTCCATTTTTTCCCGTTTAATCCCATAATAGGAACAAAAAACGAAAAAGTCAAGGAAATTGAAGTTTTATTTCTTCAGGATAGCCTCCATCCTCAGTTTGTCCCTGAGGGGTATGCTTTTTCCAAGGTATTTGAGGTAAAGCTCAGCGTATTTTTTGGCCTCTTTTTTCTTACCCTCCTTATCCAGTGCTATCGCAAGATTATAAATGGCCAGCACATAATGGGGGTCCTTCTCCAGGGCCTTTTTCCAGTATTGTATGGCCTTATCCCTATGGCCCTGGGCCTCATAACAGTCTCCAAGCCCGTTATAGGCTGCGGCCAGGTTCGGGTCAAGCTCTATGGCCTTTTCAAAATACCGGGCAGCATCGTCGTAAATTCTCATGGACAGAAACAGCGAACCCAGGTTGTTATAAACCGAAGCGTAATTGGGATCCAGGGAAAGGGCTTTCTTATACGCCTTAAGGGCCTCATCAAATCTTCCTGCCTTCCAGTAGGCAATTCCCAGGTAATTCCAGGCCTCCGGATCAAAATCCATAATGGACAGAGCTTTCTTTATTACCCTTATGGCCTCCTCAGGTCTTCCCGCTTCGGTAAGGGTCATACCGTAAAAAGTAAAGAAACTGTATTCGCTAACCCCCCTCTTTTCACCTTCCTGAAAAACTTCTATGGCCCTATTCAGATCGCCCTTGGCCTTGTAAAAGGTGGCAAGGGTTACATAGGCCTGGGGAAAATCTGGTCTGGCCTTTATAACTTCCTTTTCCAGTTCTATGGCCCTGTCAATCTCCCCCCCGGAATAAAGTTTTATTGCCTTAAGGTGTTTCAGGTGAACGGGCAGGAGGGTCTTCAGGTCATCAGCCTTTGTAAATTTTGCTTTGCCCTTTACCTTTCCTGAAACATAGCCCAGGGAGAGAAGCTTTCTCAGGTCCGAGGTCCCGGCTTCGGCTTTAACCTTCCCCTTGGAATATTTCTTTATAACCTTAGCCAGTTCCCTTTCCAGCTCCTTGGACTTGGGGATACCGTAAATATTGTGGGTTTCCCCGAAATCCTTCGTAAGATCGTAGGTCTCCTTTATGGGCTGGTCTATGAACTTATAACGGTCCTTTATAATTCCCCTCAAAGGAGCCCATCCCCTGGAAAAATACGGGGAAAGGGATTCAAAGTAAATCTCGTCGTCCTTCATTTTCTTTCCAAGAAGGGCCGGAAGGAGGGACCTTCCCTGGACCTGGGAGGGCACCTTCTCCCCTATGATTTCGGCTATGGTGGGGAAAATATCCCAGTGGGCCACATAGGTATCAACCCTGTGGGGCGGGAAGAGGTCCCGGGCATAGAAAATAAGGGGTATATGCAGGGTGGAATTATAAGCGAAGTAACCATGGGTAGACTCACCATGGTCACCCCTTCCCTCTCCGTGATCGGCTGTTATGACTATCAGGGTATTGCCCATAAGCCCCTTTTTCCTGAGGTATTCAAAGAGCCTGCCCAATTGCCGGTCCGTATAGGCTATTTCCCCGGAATAGGGGTCCTTCTCGTATTCCTTATCAAAGGGAGGGGGAGGGTCATAGGGCTGGTGAGGGTCAAAAACATGTATCCAGACAAAAAACCTTTCTTTCCCATGTTGGTCAAGCCAGGATATGGCTGAATTCACCACCTTATTCGCCCTTCTTTCAGGAAAGAAGAAAGTTCTGGTGTTTTTAGCCGGATATCCCTCCTCGTAAAGGTCAAAGCCCTGGTCAAGTCCGAAGCGGGAATCCAGGGGAAAAGCCCCTATGAAGGCAGCAGTGGAATATCCTGCCTTTTTCATAAATTCCCCTAAGGTTTCAAGTTGCGGGCTCGCTTTGAATCCGTAATTATCGTGGACTCCGTGGTAAAGGGGAAGCGTCCCCGTGAGGATGGATGTGTGGGAGGGAAGGGTCATGGGCACATGGGCAAAGGCGTGAGTAAAGACAACGCCTTTTGAGGCAAGGGCGTCTATATTGGG
>JALXBI010000030.1 GCA_026991555.1 Candidatus Aminicenantota bacterium | reverse complement strand
GTAAAAACCTGCCTCCATATGTCTGGCAGACCTTATGCTCTCGTCAAGGGCCAAGGGGATTTTGGTAAGGCGCTGAAGCCTGCTGTGGTAATAAAGATCGTCGGGATAAAGGGGCTGCTCAAGGAAAAGAAGGTCTGCCTCCTCAAAACACAGAAGGCGCTCCATATCCTCCTTCCCATAGGCAGAATTGGCATCAGCTCCTAAGGGAAGGTAGGGGAAGGCCTCCCTGACCTTTTTAACCACCTCACAATCCCACCCGGGTTTTATTTTAATCTTTACCCTTAAATACCCCTCCATTACGAATCCCTCTATCCTCCCAAGAAGGCCATCAAGGCTGGGCTGAATTCCCACGCTCACCCCTGAGGGAATCTCCTGGCGGGAGCCTCCGTAAATTTTCCAGAGGGGTTTTCCCTCCCTTTTTCCCCTGAGATCCCAGAGGGCTAAGGAAACCCCGGCTTTGGCCATGGGATTTGCTCTGAATCTCCTCGCCTCTTTCTCGAAACAGATGGGGTCAAGCTCGCAGGAGAGGGCTAAGGGGAAAAGGTAATTTTCCAGCATATATTTGGCAGAGGCTAAGGTCTCTTCACTGTAAAGGGGAGCCTCCCCTGCCACCACTTCCCCCCAGCCCTCCATCTCCCCCTTTTTTGCCATCACAAGTATGAATTTCCTCTCCCTTTCCTCCCCGAAGCTGGTCCTGAAGGGATGGACCAAGGGAAGGGAGAGCACAAAACCCCTTATTTCCTTTTCAGAATGTAGCGGCAATTTTCCCTCTCAAAATCAAGGATTTCGTATCCGGGGAAAATTTTTTCCATGGCAGAGTTTAAAGCCTCATACCAGGTTATTTTCTCCTTTAGGGGAAGGGAGTTTATGTCCTCGGGAATCCTGAGGCCCACCACCTCCTTAGAGGGGCTAAACAGTTCTTGAGGACCTTTTTCGAAGAGAACCTCCTGGGGGGATAATTTCATGGGCTCCCTTAGGGACCGGGTATCCCATTCCGCCAGGAACCTGTGGGTTGCAACCCCCTTGCTCAAGGCAGAGCTCATTTTTCCGTAAAAATCAGGAAGGTATTCGGATATTCTCACCCTGAGTTTGTGAAGGTTGAAGTAGGCATTTCTGCACTGAAGGGGGTCAAAGGTCCAGGTGATTTTCCCGTATCCCATCTTCAAAGCTTCCCTTTTCTGGAACTGCTTTATCTCATAGCCTATGCCCTTTCCCTGAAATCCCGGAAGGACCGCTGTCATGTGGCTGTGAAGAACCGTCTCACCGGCCTCCACTAAAGGGAAGGCCAAGGAAAATCCCACCATTTCTTCCTCAATGTAGGCACCTAAAACCAGGCCCCCGAATTTAGCCGAGAGGACGAAAATAGGAAGGGGAACTATGTCTATGGGAGAGGAAAATTTCCAGGAGGCTTCCTGAATGGCTATAGCCTTTTCAATTTCTCCCTTCTCCCAGTAATTAATCCTTCTTATTTCCAAGTTCATGCCTCAACTTCTCCTTAATTTTTTCCTCCAGCCGGTTCCTGTTGGTTGGAGTTAAAAAATAAACTTCAAATTTCCCTTCTATTTTGGAGCGAAGCTCCTGGGGAATGTTTAAGCCGAAGGTGAGAATAACATCCCCATCTCCTCCAAGGACTTCCTCAAGGAAATCCTTGAATTCCCGGCTGAGAAGCTCCATCTTACCCACCTCGTCCAGGATTAGAACACCTTCCCTTTTTTCCAGAAAGGAATTTATGTTTTGAACCTCCACCCGGTATTTTCCCACAGTAAACCGCCCTTTTCCGGCTCTGGCTAAGGGCAATCTTCTCCCGCTGGCCACCTCTACAAGGTCAAAACCAATTCTTTTTCCCCTTTCCCGAACCTCCTCGGTGTAAAAACCCCAGAGGGGAAGGCCCATGGATTTGAGGAAAATGGAAAGGGATTTCACGAGGGTGGTTTTTCCGCTCCCGGGTTTTCCGGTTATGGCTATTTTCATGGATGGCCAGGCGGCGGCCGGATTCGAACCGGCGAATAACGGTTTTGCAGACCGCTGCCTTACCGCTTGGCTACGCCGCCATAAAAAGGGCGGGAGACGGGATTTGAACCCGCGACCCCCTGCATGGCAAGC
>JALXBI010000029.1 GCA_026991555.1 Candidatus Aminicenantota bacterium | reverse complement strand
TCCTCCCGGGAAATATTATATTTGGGTAGGGTACGAAGGAGGGAGTTGTGAGTTTAACTGGAGGGTGGAGGACAAATTTTATTTAATAAAGCTTGAACCTGTTCCAGAGGGGATCCACAAATGCAGGATTTTGAAAGTAACGCCTCTGGATAGAATCCCTAAAAAGGAGTGAACAATGAAAAAAATCTTAGTATTTTTGGTTATTTTTTTGCTTGGTGCTTGCAACGGTGGAAAAAGGGGAAGATTTACGGCTCTTTTTCCGGAAAAGGACCAGGATTTTTATTTAGGAAGATGGAATGAATATAGAGAAGAAAATGTATATATTTTTATGACTATTGGTTGGTATAAATTGCCAGCCTATTCTCTTATTTCTGAAGATAGGAGGAAAATCAACGTAGCTTTAAAGTGGAAAAGAGGTGGAAAAATCATAAAACAAGCAACTCATACCTACCATTGGTCTTCCCCCTATTGGTTCAGGATAAAACTAAAAAGAGGTCTACCAATTCTAAGGAAAGGTTTTTTGAAAGAGGAAGAACTGATGCTGGATGGGGAATTGGAAAAATATGTTCCCAGGGATAAAATCTGTCCGATAATTGATAGGGAATATGAAAATGCGCCAAAGACCGGAGTATACATGGAAGAAAAAGGGAAGCCGATAAAAGAGGTAAGGACACGAGTAAGGTACATGAAAATAGATGGAAAATGCTGGGAAATAGAGGAAATTTTAGATAAGGAAGGTTTTCCCACCTTTATTATGGGGCATAAACCTCTTTTCCGACCCGAAGGCGCATCCGAATGCATTCCAGAATTTAACAGAAGAATATCAGTGGTGAAAATTAAAAAGAAGGATTCTATCATAGGATATGAATATAAACCTTTTCTTTTTGCTGAATGCAAGTGCGATTGTGTTCCAGAGATTAATAGGTTAATGTCAGGGATAAAAATTAAAATGAAGGCGAGAAAGAATTTCAAAAAAATGCCCAGGTGGGATTTTCCTCACAGGAAAATGCTTAACCTTCAGGCCAAGCTAAAAGAGGGAAAGGTGATGGGGAAGATTTTTTATTTTCCTTTCGGGAAAGAGAAAGCCATGCAGGCTGCCTGGCGTGCCATGTGGAAATACGGGATGGAAAGAGTTATAACAGGGGAGAAAGAAGCTGATTTTAGCCCTGCGAGGGATGTTATGAGGGACATTCTCCTGGAGGTTGAGATAGAGAGAGGGGGAGGGGAAAAAGAGAAAGCCCTCGTATATCTTTATCAGCTTGGTTCCCCTAAGGGAGGCCTTCGCCTCACATGGTTTGACTGGGCGCAGGTTATAGAAGGAGAAGGAGAGATAGAACTCTGTGAAGGGGACACGGCCCCTGCGTTGATGTTTGATGCTGGGGAAGGGTTTGTTAAACCTTCGGTTGAATTCTGCCTTAAGGGCGGGGGTGAGATTGAGGGGATAAGGATAACGAGGATAAGGGCCAGCAACTATGCGGGTCAGGTCTGGGAGGAGAAGGTTAACCTTTCAGCAAAAGTGGAAGGAGGTGAGAAATACGCAAATGGAGGTTCATAACTTACTTGGAAGAGCGGTAAAGGGCGTAAGAGGTATTAACGGAGGGAAGATATGAGACCAAAGGCGGTTTTGATTTTATTTTTGGTTTTCAGTTTGCGTGCTGGGGCAAATTTTCGCCTCATGCATGAGGGGTTGGAGCTATATAGAATACTCTATCCGAAAAAATATCCCTCAAAGGGGAAAATTCCCCTCGTAATATCAGTTTCGCCAGAAAGGGATGTGGATTTCTTCCTTGGGAAGTGGAATGAGTTTGTGGGGGATGATTCGTTAGCAGATGGGATAGGAGGCCTAATGATATTTGGATGCTCGGATCTTCCGGATTCGAAAAAGCTAAAGATAAAAAACACCGTAATTCATGAGTCCGTTATCTGGTCCTATTATCCTCCCTACGCCTTAATTCCCAGAGACAAAAGAATCTTTGAGGTAAACCTTCTATTCGGGGTAAATTCATTTAAAAGGGAGATGAAAAAGCTCATTCGTTGGGGTTCTCCCTACTGGTACAGGATAAGATTTGCTCAGGGCCTGCCGATTCTGGTAAGGACAAAAATCC
>JALXBI010000028.1 GCA_026991555.1 Candidatus Aminicenantota bacterium | reverse complement strand
AAATGCTCAGGGACATAGAAAAATTGAGCCTCAGGGCAAAGGGCATGGGGGTTTATTCTTCGAGGAGCAAACTCTTTTCCTTTAAAAATCTGATACTGATTTTGCTCGTTTTAGGAATAGCCCTTGCAGGCTATAATTACCGGAAAGAAATAAAAACTCTCCCTTCCAGGGCAATAACCTGGATAAAGGGAAAAATTTCAGGAGGCAAAAAGGGATCCCCTCCGGCTGCCAAACCCCTTACAGGCCAGCCTAAGATTTCCTTTACCCTTTTCAGCGATCTCCCGGCCGAGGTTTACGACGGCAAAAAACTCTTAGGGCACACCCCGCTTCAGATATCCAGAAAACCGGGAACATACACATTCAAATTCGTGTCCAGGGCAGGTGTCAGGTGGAAGAAGGTGAAGGTCCACCAGAACATGAGCAGGGTTGGGGTGATCTTTAAGACCGTTACCATAGGGAAAATAGACTCCAGGCCCACTGCGGAAGTTTACTTAGACGGTCAGCTTCTGGGACCTACGCCGGTTAAGAATTTAAGAATGACCCCGGGCAAACACACCATAAAGGTGGTCAGAAAAGGATATAAATCCGCTGTGAAAAACCTCAATTTGCGGGATGGTCAGAGGATAGAAAACCTGTTTTTCGAGCTTAAAAGGGTGGTTAAAGGAGAATAGCCGCCAAGGAAGCGGTCATAAAACTGGCCAAGGTTCCCGCCACAAGAGCCCGCATGCTGAACCGGGTGACGACGCTCCTTTTGGAAGGGGCCAGTGCTCCTATTCCCCCGATCATAATGGCTATGGAACCGAAGTTTGCAAATCCGCACAGGGCATAGGAGGAAATGGCGATGGAGCGGGCGGAGAGGGTATGGTTTACTATGTGGGAGTGCAGTTTAAGGTAAGCCAGAAATTCGTTGAAAACCGTCTTTATTCCCAGGAGAGTTCCCACCTGCTTCGCCTCGCTCCAGGGAATCCCCATGAGGAAGGCGAAGGGAGAAAAGAGCCAGCCGAAGATTTTCTCTAAGCTAAGCCCCAGTGGGGAAAACCACGAATCCACCATGTATATAAGGGCAACGAAGGCGATAAGCATGGCTGCTATTTGAAGGGCTAAGTTCAGCCCATCGGAGGCGCCCCGGGCAGCTGCGTCAATTATGTTTCCGCTCTGCCTTTTGTAATGGACCCCTCGCAAACTCCCTGAGGTTTTTGGAATCTGAGTTTCAGGCACCATTATTTTGGCCATGGCCACGGCAGCAGGAGCTGACATAAGGGAGGCGGCCATGAGGTGTCCGGCAGAGGCTCCAAAACTAACATAGGTGGCCATTACAGAACCAGCAATGGTGGCGAGGAAGGCTGTCATTAAGGTAAATATTTCCGAGTCGGTCATTTCCTCTATGTAGTCCTTGAGGCCGGTTACCGTTTCAATCCCCATGAAGATGAAAAGGGAGGTTGCGAAGGCCTCAGCTCCTGAGATTCCCATGGTCCTGTAGAAAATATGAGCCAGAATTTTTATGGTGTATTCAATTATCCTCAGGTGGGAGAGAATCGCCATGAAGGAAGAGACGAAGATTATCACCGGAAGAACCTTGAAGGCCACGATGGCCCCAATCTGAGTATCCTTTACCAGTTTTCCGAACAGGAATTCTGCTCCCTTGTCCGAGTAACTCAAAAAAGCCAGAAAAATGTCGTTGAGCACTTTAAATAGGCGGTAACCCACGGGGGTTTTTAGCATAAAAAGGGCAGTAAGGAACTGAAGGAGCAGGCTTATTCCCACGGTCTTCCATGGCACCCGTTTTCGGTTCAAGGAAAGCCCGTATGCTATAAGAATGTATGTGAGGATTCCTGCAAGAGCCGCTATCCTGCTCATGCAGTTTTAATACCATAAAATGAAGGTTTTTCTCAATTTTTATGGATGGACCCCGTGCCTTATATGATTACGCTGATTAACCAAATTTTCAGGGACAGACCCTTTTTGTTATAATTCCCCCATGAGATTAGCCCGCCTTTACCAGAAAGGCCACTGTCCCGCCTACTACCATCTTATGGCCCATCTTCATCCTGCTCTTGCCTATCTGCGCCCTCACCACAAGGAGTATCTACTTTCCCTTCTACAACGCTTAGCTTCTGTTTTTGCCATAAAGATTATC
>JALXBI010000027.1 GCA_026991555.1 Candidatus Aminicenantota bacterium | reverse complement strand
GTGTTCTTTTTCCGAGGGGAGAAGGTAGGGCAGTTCGTCGGCGAGGTGGGTGAAGATGTGGTAGTGGGCGGAGGGGAATTTGATGTATGTGCGGGCGACTCTGGCCATGGGGAAATTATACCAGAAAGGGGTCTGTCCCTAAAATTTGGGGAATAAAAACCAAACTTGCTGAAGCTTATTTTATAAGCTGGCTAAATAGACATTCCTCAAAAGGGGCAGGAAAAGAAATGCTTTAGAATAGGAGTGGTTGAAGATAACTATTTTATTATCCTCCACATAAACCGGGTAAATTGACTTTTCTTTCAGCATATAAACTGTGGTGGTGGGATCCTTCAGTATGAGTCTGCCATTTAGCTCTCCAGCACTGGTCCAAAGGTAATCGGTGAGTTTTTCCGTATCATCTTTACTTATGTCATAAAGGTAGAGCCTCTTTTTGCCCTCGTCGTCCCCAGCTATGAAGTAAAGATTTCCAGCAAGGTAAACAGCATCTCCCATTCTCTTCTCTAATTTCTTGAACTTCCCGCGGTTTTTCCAGTATATATAGCCCCTTCCGTCGCTGTTTCTGCAAACGAATCCGTTTAGGTCAGGAATCCAGGTAATAAATTCGTATTCCTCCTTTCCTTCCCTTATTCTCATGGAATACCAGCTTCCTTCCTTTATGTAACCCAGGAGGAATTTCTTTCCGTTGTTCATGCGATATACCACGGCATTTTGCGAGTCCAGAAAGTCGATTTTTACCGTTTCGCTGGCCACGGAGGAGTGGGAATCTATAATGGAGCGAAATCCAGGATTTTGTCTGTAAATTTTCCTCAGGAGAAGATACCTATCAATGGACTCCGGGAGGAAGGGCAGGTGGTTTATGCTTCTTATTTTCCTTGCCCTTCTCCTTCTCAAATCATACTGAACGAAGAAATAGGGAAAATTACTTGAATATAGGGGGTAATAATTCCTGATGTTGACTATTTTTTTGAAGGGGGAGCGGAAGGGCAAGGTGAGGAAATCCTTTGAGTATATAAGGAGAATGTCATCCCTGATTTCCCCCACGAATTCCTCTCCGGTGAGGCGAAGAACCACCGTTTTTTTAGGTCTCCTTTCTCCTACTTTCCAGACATAGAAGCTCCTTTTGCCCCGGACTCTGTCTATGGTGGAGATAACCAGGCTCTGGCCGTCCTTCTGGGGGAAGAAATCATCTACTTCCGCTCTCAGGGGAATGGGGATCTTTGTCCCTGCTTCGGGATTCCATAGATAGAGACCGTAAGTATCGCCTCCGGACAGCCTCCCCAAAATTATCAAGTTATCCTCCCCCAGCCACTTTGCTTTGTCTATTTTTAAAACCCTGTATTTTTTTACCCCGAAGAGATTTGGCACATCTCCCCCGTTAAAAAAGGAAAGATACAGGTATTTTAGCCTCTTTTCCCTTTTCTTTTCGCACTTTGCCAGCCAATCCCAGATGTGGTAATCGGTGGGCCTGAAGAGGGAGAGTTTTTTCAGAATTTTTTTCGCCTTGCCACATTTACCCTTTTTGACCAGAAAATAAGCTTCCGTTTCCTTAAACAGATTTTCGTCGGTAATGTAACTCTGAACTTCCTTTACCATGTAGTCCCTTTCTAAGGAAAAGGCCAGATCCACCATGGCTTCCACTACTTTCCTGTCCTTGGGGAGCCTCTTCAGTATTTCCCACGCCTTAATTTCCTGTCCCCTTTCCCTGTAGGCTTTAGCAAGTTCAAGACCAAGATCAGGGAATCTGTTGGAATCAAATATTTTCTCTGCCTTATCCAGTTCGCCCTTTTGAATGTAAAGTAGGCCCAAAAAATAGGAGAATACCCCATCCTTTAATTTTTTAGTTGCCATGAGGAGTCGCCTCTCCGCCCTTTTCAGTCTCCCCATCTGCAGGTCATAAACCCCCTGAACGAAGATGACTATGGGGGAGGAAGGAGCAAATTCCCTAGCCCTTGCAGCGAACCACTCCCGCTGGAAATATCCTATGTCCGAGACCGCTAAGGAAAGGCCCAGATACTTCAGCCATTCATACTTACCGTAATAAGCGTCCCTGCTTTCCTTCCTGTAAGAGTTGAAAGCCACCGAAGCCTCAACGAATTCACCCTGGGCCAGTTTTTTGAATCCTGTGGCTATGGGGTCATGTCTTGATGAGAAATATTTTCCCCATAGAAGCTCGGCCTTTTGGAGGTTTCCCTCAAGATAATAGGCTATCCCCCTTTCAAGAAGTCCCGCAGAAAATAGGGTGATAGTCAACAGAAAAAAATATGCTGCTTTTCTCATAGGGAAAGTTTAGAAAAAACCCTAATTTAAAGTCAACCTCAATTTTCTGAGCACCTGGCATTTTTGATATACTTCCACCATGACAAAGGAAAAGGCTTTAAGGTTTTTCCTTTTAATCCTGGTTCTCGCAGCCCTTTTGAGGATAGTGGGGCTTTTCACCTATGATTACAAAAGGCTGCCTTCTGAGGGCGATGTCAGATTAAACACCGTCTACATGTGGCAGAAGAACACCTTAGAACTGAGGGAATACGCTTATCCATCCCTTTATTTTTACATTGAGTTTGCCGTTCAGAAGGTGACATACTATGCCCTTAAAATTCTGGGGCTTACCCGTTCCAGCCTGGACTTTCTTTTTTCGGGAAAGTTCTGGGATGTTCTTTATACCACCGGAAGGAGTCTCTCAGTTCTCTTTACCCTGTTTATTTTTCTGCTGCTTTTCAAACTTTCCTCCCTGGAATTTTCTCCCTTAACAGGGATACTCGCTTCCATTTTTCTTACTTTTCCTCTCATTGATGTGGTAAATTCCAGGCTGGCCAAGCCCGACAGCCTCCTTAATTTCCTCCTTTTCCTCACCATTTACCTTTCGGTTAAATTCCTGCGGCAAGGTCAAATGAAATTTCTTGTTCTGGCCTCAATAGCTGTCGGCCTCTGCATTTCTTCCAAGTATTTTTTCATAGGGGCTCTTCCAGTTTTCTTTGCGGTGATTTTAAGGGACGAAACTCTTAAGGGGAAAATAAAGAATTTGTTTATTTCCGGAGCCGTTGCCTTAGTTAGTTTTGTCATTACTTGTCCGTATTGCATTCTTGATTATCAGGAAGTCCTGAAGACCTTCAGCGGAGCCCAGAACTTCAAAAAAGGCTACATAGTTCCGGTTCACAGGGCCTACATACAGGTTTTTTCCGACCTTTTAAAATACACGGGGTATGTTGTTTTCCTTCTTTTTGTGATTGGGCTTATTATGGCCTTTTTAAAGGACTGGAAACTCAACCTGGTTATTTTCTCCTTTCCCGCAGTATATCTTGCCATGCTTGCGGTCACAAAGGTTTACGGCCCGAGATATCTGGTTTATCTTTTTCCTTATATTTCCCTCTACGCCGGATATTTCCTGTCAAGGACCCTTAAAAAACCAGCTCTTGCAATTATAAGTGCCTTTTTGCTTTCCCTTCCCATGGCTTCCCAGTCCTTAAGGGCCATAAACTGGCTGGAAAATAAAATGTCAAACCGGGAAATAATGGCGGATTTTATCCAGAATAGCTTTCCCAATCCCCGCCTTGCGGTCTCCTATCACGCTTACTGGCTTCCTACCACAAAATATTCCGATTTCCCCAGGTATTCAAAACACATGGGGAAGCCTCTATTTTTCATATACGGATACCATGAAGAATACTTCTGTTCTCCGGGAAGCCGGTTTCTCAAGTGGTGTGATCCCCTGTTTAAAGCCCTTCCCAGATACTGGCAGGTGCTTTCCCTTCCACCCCCTCCCCTTCCCTATGCCATAGATTTTTCCATGAGTCTCCTCAGGAAAGGGCGTAAACCAGGTGAGCCTGTTATGGTATTTCCTGCCCTGCCCAAGCTCCCAGGAGAGGGCAGGCTGCTTTTTCCGGGAATTCCCTATGTAAGGGATGCCCTAATGAAAAAGCTCCCTCCCCTGGGAGGTGTGGAGAAATATTACCTTTATCAGGGCCGGGGAAAGGTTTGCCTTATGGTAAGGAGGATTTCCCCAAAGGGTAGATACCAGGTGGGAATTGATGGGAGGAAATTCCTCCTTGACCGCAGGGTTTTTTACCGCTGTAAAGTTCCCCATCGGGATTTCGGCAGAGTCTGGGTAAAATCCATAGGGCCCTATCTTGAAGTTCTTATAACCACCTCCCCGGTGAACCTGGCCCAGGTTCTCATGAGGTATTTTCCCGGGGAAGCGGAGAAATTCCTGAACTCCTTGAAAAAGGACAGGTATTATTCTTTTGAAGCCAGAAGGATGCTCTACCTGCTTTACAGGCGGAGGGGAATGGAGGAGAAAGCCCGGGCCCTGAGAGAAAAACTAAAGCCCCAGGCTACCCTCCTTATGAATCTGGTTTCGGAAAAATTCCGGCCCAGGTACAGAAAAGCTGGCTTTGATGCCGGATACCTGTCCCTTTCCCAGAGGGTATACCCGGAATTTGAGAGGGGAAAGCCTAAGAGCAGAAGATTTTATCTCTTCCCGGGGGTCTATGCTATGAGCAGGGAGTTTCCCTGCCATCTTGAGACGGATTACGGAAACCTGAACTTTAAAGATGGTAAAGTAGTGGTTCCTTCCCCTGGATGGGCGAGATTGGTTCCGGAAGATGGGAAAATTCCCCTTCATTTTTACCTTCACTTCTCCCCTAAGGATACCCTGCTGTGGGAGTTGAAAGAGATTTCCGGGGAGGGTCAATGAAAATATCCGTGGTAATTCCCGCATACAACGAGGAAGAAAATCTTGGAAGGACTTTAACCGTAATTTCTGAGGAGCTTTCGGGCCGGGGTGTAGAGCACGAGTTGGTGGTGGTGGATGATGCCTCCACGGACAGGACTCCGGAGATTCTCCAAAACCTCTCCTCTAAGCTTCCCCTTCGTTTTTTCCGCAACGAAAGGAATATGAAACTGGGATATACGCTCCGGCGGGGGCTGGAACATGCCAGCGGGGATGTGGTATTTTACACCGATTGCGACCTTCCCTGCCTTCCTTCAGCCATAGTCTATGCTTTGAAAATAATGCAGACCTATGACTGCGACCTGGTTATAGCCTACAGGCTTGACAGAACTGCAGAGGGGTTTTTGAGGAGAATTTATTCCTCCCTATACAATTTCCTCATCAGGGTTCTTTTCGGCCTCAGGGTGAAGGATGTAAACTTCGCCTGCAAGCTGATAAAAAGGGAGGTTCTGGAGAGTATAAGGCTGGAATCGGACGGTTCGTTTATCGACGCTGAACTTCTTATAAAGGCCAGCAGAAAGGGGTTCAGCATGCTCCAGTTTGCTGCTGATTACTTCCCCAGATTAAGGGGAAAATCCACCTTAGCAGGTCTGGGGATAATAATTAAATTGCTGAAGGAAATGTTCTCCTTTAGGCTCAGGCTCTGGTTTAAGGGAGATTAGATAACCTGACGGCCAGCTCTATGGCTGCCAGCATGCTGCCTTCAGAGGCTTCCCCCTTTCCGGCTATATCAAAGCCCGTTCCGTGGCAGGGAGAAGTTCTTATCCAGGGTAGACCCAGGGTAACTTCGGCTCCATCCTCAAAATGCAGCAATTTAAAGGGGCCCAGTCCGTGATCGTGGAAGAAGGAAAGAACCCATTTCCCCTCTATTTCCGCCTTTAAGAACACGGTATCCGAGGGAAGGGGACCCTCAATGGCGAATTCCTCCAACACCGGACGTATAACTTCCTCTTCCTCCTTCCCCATTTCCCCACCTTCGCCGGCGTGGGGGTTAACCGAAGCGGAGATAAGTTCCTCTCCGGGAAAGAATTTTTCAATATAGGGGAGGAGGTCGGTTATAAAGGGCTTAAGATTCTCCTGATTTATCATGTTTAGGGCCTTCCTCAGGGGGAGATGGTGGGTAAAAAGCACCACCTTCATCCCCTGGGACCAGAACCCCATGATGGCCTTTCCGTATCTTTTTTCCAGAAAATCTGTATGGCCCAAGAATTGTCTACCTTCGGAAATCCAGGCTGCTTTGCTTACCGGTGCTGTAACAAGGGCCTTTCCTTCCCCGGAATCCATGAATTCCAGAGCCTTTAAAAAATACAGAAAGGATGCCTCCCCGTGAGGTTTCCCCATTTCCGGGTCAAGTTCCGGAACCGGGTCAAGCAAAGGGTATTCTTTCCACCTGTAAAGTCCAAGCCTGTCTCCCTCTGCCTCAAAGGTTTTCCTTGAGCCAATTATAAAAAAATCCCCCGAGACCTTTTCCAGGGCTTTGATTATTATTTCCGGACCTATGCCTCCGGGATCCCCAGCTGAAATAACAATCATTTGATGTTTTCCTCGTCCTTGAGAATGTATTTTATAGCGTGCTTGAAAACCAGGAGATTTGGTTCTCCGTCTCTGTGAATCTTAATTACTTTGTCATCATACCACTCAATTCTCCCCTTTACCACCTCACCATCGAGAAAAACCACCACCATGGGGGTTTTGTTCCTCATTTGTTTGATGTAATAATAATTTTCTGCGTGGGTGGTGTAGGGGGGTTTTTCCTTTTTAGGTCTGGGTTGAGGGGGCATCGTTGGTGGAATTAATTTTCTTCCCATATCAAACCTCCTTAGATTGGTTAAATTATAATTGGGAAGAAAGGGAAAATCAATTAAAATTTCTTTGTGCTTGAGGTTAAAAATCTCAGTGTGAAAACCGATAAGTTTTTTATTTTGAGGGAGGTTTCCTTTACGTCAAAAAGAGGACGGATTAAGGTAATTCTGGGAGAATCCGGAGCAGGGAAGTCAACCCTGGGCTTTCTTTTAGCCGGAATTTTAAAACCCGGTTTACAGTGGAATGGCGAGGTGATTCTGAACGGGGAAAGGATAAATCCCTTTGAGGACGGTTGGAGGGGCAGGAGGGCTGGAATCGTGCTTCAGGACCCATACAGTTCCTTTGACCCGAGAAAAAAAGTATTGGCCTCGGTGGCAGAACCCCTGATTTATACCCTGGGTATGAGAAAAAAGGAGGCCTTAAAAAGGGCAGAGGAATGGCTCAGGAAGGTGGAATTTCCAGGGAAGGCCATGAAGAAATACCCTCATCAGTTAAGCGGGGGTCTCCTCCAGAGGGCTGCCATAGCTTCTGCCCTGGCCCTTGAACCGGTGATTCTGGTGGCGGACGAGCCTACCTCTGCCTTAGACCCTCCCCTGAGGGCTGAAATCAGGGAGGTTATAAAGAAATTTTCCCAGGGAAGGTTTCTCCTTTACATAACCCATTTCGTGGAGGATGCCCTTTTCTTCGGGGAGGATTTTCTGGTTCTCTACGGGGGGATGGTAATGGAGGAAGGGCCCGAGTTTCTTCATCCCTACTCAAAACTCCTCCTTTTTTCCAGGGTAAAAAGGGGAAGTGAACTTCCAGAAATTCAGGGTTTTTCCCCCCATCCTTCATCCATGCCCCCTGGTTGTCCCTTTCATCCCCGCTGTCCCTTAGCTTCCTCCAGTTGTCTGAAATCTCCTCCGGAAAGGAGGGTGAAGAATAATATTCTCCGGTGCTGGCATGTCCCTTGAACTGAAAAACATTGAAAAGAGGCTGGGAGATTTCAAACTGGATGGGGTAAGTTTTAAGCTTCGTAGGGGCAAAATCCTGGGAATCGTTGGAAGTTCAGGTTCAGGGAAAACCACGGTTTTTAAAATTCTCATGAGGTTTTTAATACCGGCCAGGGGGAAT
>JALXBI010000026.1 GCA_026991555.1 Candidatus Aminicenantota bacterium | reverse complement strand
GATAAGGGGAACCCTTATAAGTTCGTTATAGAGGCTATGGCCGTGTTCCCATCCCCCGTGCTCCCCGAATTCCTCCCCGTGGTCAGCGGTTAAAATTATGGTGGATTTTTCGTATAGCCCTTTATTCCTTAGCCATCGGATAAACTCCCCGAACCTCCTATCAAAGGTGTAAACTCCTGCCCTGTAAATAAGCTCTATTTTTCTCTTAATCTCAGGAGAAACATTTTTTCCCCTGTTATCCTTGGCAAAACTCAGGATGTCAAATTCGTCCTGCCCCGGGTTTTCCCCTATTTCCCCCCAGTAGTCCCGGGCCAGAGGCAATTCCGGTCTGTACTTGTTGTGAATCTGATAGGTATGAAGGAAAAGGAAATCCCCCGAAGAAGGCTCCAATCCCTTTGAAAATGAGAAAAGGCGAAGGGCAGCCTCTCTGATAAAGGGGTCCTGATGGTTTTCCAAATAAAGGGCAAATCCCCGGGAAAATCCCCAGGAATGGGAAACGAAGACATCGCCATTTAAAGAAAGACTTGAACCCGGGGGAAGAAGCTGAGATACAAGTTTTATCCCCGCTGGAATCCTCTGATGGTATATGTCGGGGGAAATATGGAAGGAATACTTCCCCGAAAGCATTACTGCGTGGGAGGGCAGGGTCCAGGGGGAGGAGGAAAAGGCCCAGAGGAAAACCACTGAATCCCTGGAGAAACGGTCAATTTCAGGGGTGGCTTTGCTTGAGGGATTGTAAACCCCTATGGAATCAAATCTCATGGTATCCGCCACTATGAGGAAAATGGGGCCTGTTTTTGTCCTCTCTCTGAAAAACGGGCCAAAAACGGAACAGTTTTTGCCCTCAAACTCAACATCCAGCCTGTCTCCGGTCTTAAAGATTCCCTTAAACTTCACCCGTCCGATGTTTTCCCTTCTTCCCCTGAAAATCCTCCTGTAATTCTTCCTTACCTCAAGCTGGCAATCCCCCAGGGTAAAAAAAGAGAGCCTGCCTGAAAATCCCTTTGTTAAAAGAAAAGATGCCCTTCCTTTACCGTTTTCAATTTTATATCCCTTAGATACGGTGGAGAGGAAACCGCTGCTTTTTTTGCCCCTGTGGCCGCGGAAAAAGGCGGAAGAAAAAACCAGAAAAGAAAACCCCAGGGCTGAAACTAAAGCCAGTCCAATTCCCTTTTTATCCATGCCTCAAGGTCCTTTAACGCCCTTTTAGCCAGCGCTTCTCGCCTCTGCCTCTTGTTCCTTATCCTTTTTTTCAGAGGAGGAAGAAGACCGAAGACGAAGTTCATGGGCTGAAAATTCCTCCAATCTGCATGGGAAACATATTTAAGGAGAGCCCCAATGGCAGTGGTTTCAGGAGGAGGGGCAAGCTCCTTTCCCTTAACCATAGCAGCGGCAAAAAGCCCTGCCATTATACCGGTGGCTGCCGACTCCATGTAGCCCTCAACTCCCACGATCTGTCCTGCGAAGAAAATCTCAGGCTTTTTCCTGAACTGGAGACTCTGGAGGAGAACCGCCGGAGAATTTATGTAGGTATTCCTGTGCATAACCCCGTATCTAACGAACTCAGCCTTCTCCAGGCAGGGAATCATGGAGAAAACCCTTTTCTGCTCTCCCCAGCGCAGCCTGGTCTGAAAGCCCACCAGACTGTAGAGGGTAGCAGCTAAATTGTCCTGACGGAGCTGGACCACTGCGTAGGGTACCTTCCCGGTTCTGGGGTCCACAAGACCCACGGGCTTAAGGGGCCCGAAGAGCAGGGTCTGAGGCCCCCTCCTGGCCAGCTCCTCAATGGGAAGACAGGATTCAAAAAGGTGTTTCTCGAATTCCTCCAAGGGAACAGTTTCCGCTGAAACCAGCTCTTCCCAGAACCTGCGGTATTCCTCCTCGTTCATAGGGCAGTTTATGTAATCGGCCCCTCCTTTCCCATACCTTGAGGAGACGAAGGCCCTTTCCATGTTTATGGAAGAGGCAGTAACTATGGGACTGGTGGCGTCATAGAAAAAGAGATTCCTTCTTCCGGTAAGGGAAACGATGGCCTCTGAAAGGGGTGAAGAGGTCAAAGGCCCTGTGGCTATAATGACTGGTCCTTCAGGAATTTCCTTCACCTCCTCCCTTATGATTTCTACATTTTCCAGTTTTTCCAGTTCCTCCGTAACTTTCCTTGAAAATTCTTCCCTGTCCACGGCTAAGGCCTGGCCTGCAGGAACCGCGGTTTCCTTAGCCACCCTCACCACCAAGGAACCCAAGGCTTCCATCTCGGCCTTCAAAAGACCTGAAGCCGTAGCAGTAGAGGTGGAACCGAAGGAGTTGGAACATACCACTTCGGCTAAATAACCGGTCCTGTGGGCAGGGGTCATTTTCTCTGGCCTCATCTCGTAAAGCTTTACCCTGACTCCGGCCTGGGAAAGCACCTTGGCGGCCTCAACCCCGGCCAGACCTCCCCCGATAACCTTAACTTCCACCTTCTACCTCCTTTCCGCACTTAGGACAAATTAACTTCTTTCCCTTTCGAAGGACATAGGGAAATCCGCAATGGGGACAGGGGGTTCTTACAGGAGTGTATGGGGTGGTAAAATCACATCGGGGATAGTTTGAGCATCCGTAAAAATATCTCCCCCTTTTACCCCTGCGACGAACTAAGTGGCCATCGCATCCCTCCACAGGACACGGAAGGTCCTCGGTTTCGCTGTATATGTAATCGCAGGAGGGATAATTGGTGCAGGCTATAAAAAACTGTCCCTTCCTGCTCTTCTTCACGGTTAAAGGGGCTCCGCACTTGGGGCATCGGGTGGAAATGGCCTTTACTACCAGGTCGGAAAACTGGGATTTGTATCCGCATCCCTCACATTGAAAATAAAGGCCGAAACGGCTCCTTTTTAAAAGGAGCTCCCCTCCGCAGGACGGACATTTCAGTCCCGAAGGGATGCCCTGGGTAACAGAGGGCATTTTCTCTTCGGCTTTTTTCAGGTTTTTCTCAAGGGTGGAGAAGAACCTTCCCACCACCTCCTGCCAGGAAACCTCCCCCCTTTCCACCCTATCCAGTTCAGCCTCCACCTGAGCGGTGTATTCGTAGTCCATAATGTCAGGAAAATGCTCCTTAAGGAGCCTGACCACCAATCTTCCAAGCAGGGTTGGAATGAACTTCCCCCCCTCCTTCCTGACATAGGTCCTGTCCTGAATGGTGGAAATTATGGTGGCGTAGGTGGAAGGCCTCCCTATACCCTTTTCCTCAAGTTCCTTTACTAAGCTCGCTTCTGTATACCTGGGAGGAGGCTGAGTTTCCTTTCTTTCGCTCTGAAGATTAACCAGCCTTACCTCATCCCCTTCCTCAAGAGGTGGAAGTTCCTCCTCCCTGGCCCCTGGCTCCAGCACCTTCCTGTATCCTTCAAAAAGGCTCCTTCTTCCCTCTGCCTCTAAGGTATAATCCCCTGCCCTTATCTCCGCCTTAGTTTCCTGGAAACTGTAGGGCCTCATCTGGGAAGCAACGAATCTCTTCCATACCAAGGTGTAAATTTTCAGCTCGTCCGAAGAGAGCTTATTTCTGAGGGAAGAGGGGGTTAAATTTACATAGGTGGGCCTTATGGCCTCGTGGGCCTCCTGGGCCCCTTTTTTGGCTTTAAAACGGTTTTCTTTTTCAGGAAGGTATTCCCTTCCGTAATTAGAGGCAATGTATTCCCTTACAGCCCTTATGGCTACAGGGGAGACCCTGAAGGAATCGGTCCTCATGTAGGTTATAAGCCCCACCGGTCCTTCTCCAAGGTCCACTCCCTCGTAAAGCCTCTGGGCTATCTGCATGGTCTTTTTCACCGGAAAACGGTAAAACCGGAAGGCTTCCTGCTGAAGGGTGCTGGTTATAAGGGGAGGAGGTGGACTCTTCCTTTTATTTTTCACCTCCACCTTTTCTACTTTCAGTGCCGAGGACCTTATGACCTGCTCAGCGCTTTGTGCTTCCTGCTGGGTTTTTATTTTGAATTTCCGGCCCTTCTTCTTTGTTAGCCTGGCTTTAAAAACCCTCCCCTCCTTTTCCAGTTCCGCAGAAATTACCCAGTATTCCTCAGAGACAAATTTTTCCCTTTTCTCCTCCCTCTCGCATATCATCCTCAGGGCAACGCTCTGAACCCTTCCTGCGCTGAGTCCTCCCTTGAGTTTCCTCCATAAAAGGGGACTTAAAAGGTATCCCACCAAACGGTCAAGGACCCTTCTTGCCCACTGGGACTTTACTAAGTTCATGTTCAGATGGGAAGGGTGAGAGAAAGCCTCCCTGACGGCCCTTGAGGTGATTTCGTGGAACATAACCCGGTAAATTTCCGGATTTACATCCTGAACTTCCTCCTTAAGGTGATAGGAGATGGCCTCCCCTTCCCGATCAGGGTCCGTGGCCAGGAAAACCGAAGAGCTTCTCCCTGCCGCTTCCTTTATCTCCCTGACCACCTTCTCCTTTCCGGGAATGATCTGGTAATGGGGAGAGAAACCGTCGTCTATATCCACTCCCATCTCGTTTTTGGGAAGGTCCTTTATGTGGCCCATGGAGGCCTTAACCGTATAGTCCTTCCCCAAATATTTCCCTATGGTCCTTGCCTTGGCAGGGGATTCTACTATCACCAGTTTTTTAGACAATTCTCCTGTACCTCCATCCAGAAATCCCAATTATAACACCTTTCATTTCCAAGGATAACAGGAGGGGAAATATCCTTTCAGGGGAAAGACCGCTGGCTTCGCTCAAAAATTCCGCATCCACCCCTTCGGCGGGAGGGATAAACTGAAGGAGGAATTCCTCCTCTTCGGTAAGTTCCACCTCTTTTTCCGCATATTCGCCTATTATGTCCTCCACGGAAACCACTAACTTCGCCCCCTCCTGAATCAGGCGGTTGGTTCCCAAGGAGCTTTTCCTTCCAATATCCCCGGGAACCGCGAAAACATCCCTCCCATACTCCAAGGCAAGTCTTGCGGTTATGAGGGCTCCGCTCCTTGGAGGTGCCTCCACAACGAGAACCCCGAAGCTTATCCCTGCTATTATTCTGTTTCTCAGGGGAAAACGGAATTTAGCAGGGCGGTCCTCAGGGAAGAACTCGGTTATCAGGGCTCCCTTCTCGCTTATTTTCTTAGCCAAGGACCTGTTGGAAGAGGGATAAATGTGGAAGGCCCCGGAGCCAAGAACAGCTATGGTCCTGCCGGCCTCCAGAGCCCCGAGATGTGCCTTTGTGTCTATTCCGTAGGCAAGACCGCTTACCACGGTTATACCTGAGGAGGCTATTTTCCTTGAAAAATCGTAGGCAATGCTTCTTCCGTAACCGGATGCCCGGCGAGTTCCTACCACAGCGAAGCAGGGACACTCTATCCTGCCCTTTACGAAAATGAGAATCGGGGGATGGGAAATTTCCCTGAGAAGCTGGGGATATCCCTCCTCGTCGTAGAACAAAACTCCCCACCCCTCCCTGCTGGCTTTCTCTACCTGGGATTTGAGGTTTTCCAGAAGTTCATGATCCTTTAGTCTTTCTGCCTTTCTCCTGCTTATTCCGAATTCCTGAAGGTCCTCAGGGGAAAAAGCCCCTGAGAAAACATACTCCACCAGTTCCCTGGGAGCCGGGTTAATTATTTTGTGGAGTAGGAGAAGTTCTTCCCTCATGGGGCAAAGGCAGAGCCCTCCTTATCTTCCACAGGAGAGGTCTTCCGTAAAAATCCACTCCTCCCCAGAGGAAGGATTCGTTGAGGTAAAGGGGCTGGGTGGCCACGGCCAAGGGAAAGAAAAATTCCTTAGAGGCTATGTATTCGTAAGTTGAGGAAATGGCAGATTGAAGTTTCTTCTCATCCTTTCCCATAAGCTCGGTGAGTCTCGCGGAAAGTTTCTTCAAATAGGGATAAAATTTGAAAAGCCTGTATCGGGAAATCATTCCCACCAGCTCTTCCCCCTCACTTCCGGTGAAAACTGCCTGGGAAGGAAAGAGGGCGGCATTGCTGGCTCCTGAAAAAAGGTCCTTCAGCGGATCTTCACTGAGCTTCACCTCCACCTTAACCCGGGCCAAGGAGGATATTTTTTCAATTTCGGGAATAAGGGAGGATAGCATCGGGGATACTGAGATAATAATTTTCCTCCTCACCAATCCCCTCACCTTCCTCAATCTGAGCACCGGGAAGTCCACGGAAAACTGGCTAAGTTGAGAGGGAAGATAAGAATCGGCCTTTTTCTCCCAGGGAATACCGCTGAGCAGGGAAAAAATGGCCCTGCGGGAAAGTTTCCTCCATTTTCTGGGGGAAACCAGGAGGTAAACCATGTATTTGAAGGAGGAAACATGATTTGCGGAAACTCCCTGGGTAAAGCTCAGGTCAGGGATCTGGGGAGGATATACTAAGGTAACGGAATCGAGAAAGGGTCTTCCTCCAGGAAAGAATGGATTGGCCTTATATGTGCCAGGTCCCGATGGAAGGAAGGGACCCGAAAATTTATCCTCCTTCCTCAGGAAAAGGTAGGGGGTGGAAAGTAAAAGGGGAAGGTTCACCTGGCCGGAGGTTTCTATAACCACCTGGTCCGGAGGTTTAATCCCTACGGAAACGATGGCCCTTTTAAGGGCCAGGGCTCCGGGCTGGCTTCCCTGAATAAAGGAGTTTACGGAATTGGCCACATCCTGGGGAAGAACAGGGGTTCCATCCCCGTAAAGAAGTCCCTCCTTAAGCTGGAAAAACCATTTGTTCTCCTCGTTCCACCAGTGGGCAAAGATAAAGGAGCCAAGTTTACCACCTGCATTCAGGTAAAAAAGATTGGCGTATACCAGGCTATCCTTTATCAGTCCGTCCCAGAAAACGGGATTTCCCGAGCTCGGAAGCTCAACTTTAAGGTCTCCCCCGTATCGTGGCCTCGTGTAGGGAAAGATAATAAACAGGACCAGGAAAAAAAGGGCAATTTTCCTCATTCCAATCTTATCTCCTTTATCCAGAACTTTCCCCCTTCCTCTGAAAGAAGAATCACCCTTGAAGGCCCGCTGCGGCTCATGAAAATCACCCGGCCGCTCAGGGGAAGGGTACCCTTTCTGCTCAGGGTAGTGAAGCTCTGAAAAGAAACGCTTTCCCTGCTGCCGAAGGCAGTATTGACGAAGAGGTCCCCCCAGCACTCTATCTCGTCCCCCACCGGAGAAAGAGGGGAGGGAACTTCTTCACCGTCTTTAAAAACTTTTCTTACACCATTTTCGTCCACGATGTTGACGGTTCCCTGATAAAAACAAAGGTCGTAAAAGGGAGGAAAACCTTCTCCCTCGGCGGAAGCCAGGTCCTGAAGGCTCAGGGGCAGGGAAAGGATGGCTAAAACCGGAGCGAAGTAATTTCTCCCGGGAAGGAATTTTCCCAGATAAACCTTATCCTCCCCCTGATATAAAACCATCCAGGGTAAAATCATGGCAGGGGAAAGATCAGAATAATTTAGAAAAAGATAAGAGGCCGAGGAACTTATCCCAACGCTGAGATAAATACCGTCCTCCAGACTTACTTTTTTTATGAATCCCCTCAGGTCCTGGGAGGGATATGAGGGAGAAGGCCAGGTAAGTTGACGGGAGGCCGTTTCCTTCAGAACACCCCCGGTTTTTTTATACTTCACTATTTTTTTAGGGTAAAGGACGAAAATGTCCTCGCCGTTCTTCATCACAGCTAAGGGGAAGGGGGGAATCTGGGCATCCCATAGGACCAGGGGGGTGGAAG
>JALXBI010000025.1 GCA_026991555.1 Candidatus Aminicenantota bacterium | reverse complement strand
GGTAATGCCCCATTTCCATGGAGGAGAAAAAGAGCAGGTTTTTCCTGACCTCCGGGTCGCCGGAGAACCTTTCGGCTAAACCTTTATAGAACTCGTGGGCTGCCAGCTCCGCCTCCATGGCCTGGGTGAGAATTTCGCTGAGGGGAACTTCCTCCCTTTCAAATTTTATCTCCGGCAGGGGGACCGGGGTTTTTTCTGGAAGTTCAGGCTCCTTGCCAGGAAATTTTCCCCGGTAAATCTGCTCTATTAACTGGCGGTGTTTCTCCTCTTCCCCTGCCAGGAAAAGGAATTTGTCCTTCAGAAGGGCGTTTTTCACCGCGTCGGCAACCTTTCTGTATATTTTACTTGCTTCCACCTCGGATTTCAGGGCTGAAAGGAGAAGTTCCTCTAAGGTAAATTTATCCAGGTCCATGCTCTCCTCCTCAGAGTTTTAACTCTGCGGAGTTGGTCCAGAGTCCGTGAATATTGCAGAAGGAAAGGGCATAGATGGTGCCGGATTTTTCGGTTTTAAATTTAATGGTCAGCCAGGGTTCAGTGTAAACCCCGGAGGTGTTTGGTCCCTGGGTGGAGGCACCGTGGGCAGAGAATTCGTATTTGCCTATGAGATAAGGGAATTTTTCCCCCTCGGGGAGGAAATAGACCTCAATCCAGCTTATGTGGTGCTCGGTGGTATTAGGATGGGGAATTTCCTTTCCAACCCCCACTTCCACAACTACCTTTTCCCCTTTTTCCTTAATCTCAATGGAAGGGACATGTTTTTCTCCCTTCCAGTCCCCTGATTGGAGAAGCTCCTTAAAATCCTTCATTTTTTTCCTCCTTATATTAAAATTTTGCGAACTTATCCTTAGGAAGCCCGCATACCGGGCACTTCTCCGGTGGGTTGTCCCCGACATAGGTGTATCCGCATACCGGACAGATGTAAATGTCAGAAATATCCATGTCCTTTCCCTTTTCCACCTCCTCCTTGGCGCTGCTGTAGAGGTGATAGTGGATTTTCTCCGCTTCTAAGGCAAAATGAATGGACCTTTTAGCACCTTCCTCGCCCTGAAGTTCGGCTATGGCATCGTAGGCAGGATACATCTCGTCGATCTCAAATTTTTCCCCGTCCATACCCGCCTGGAGATTCTCCGCAGTGCTTCCTATATAGCCCAAATTCTTAGCGTGATTTTTGGCATGGACAAGCTCGGCATAGGCTATGGCCTTAAAAAGCCTGGCTATGTTTTTAAAACCCTCCTTTTCAGCGATTTCGCTGAAAATCATATACTTCATGTGGGCCATGGATTCCCCTGCAAAGGCCTCCTGCAGGGATTTTTCCGTCATTTTTTTCATGTTCCCTCCCTTCTATAAATTTTTAGTAGGGAAGGGGAATTATCCCCTCCCTTCCCTAATTAATATTTTACCTTTTTGTAGCAGAACCACCAATCGAAGCAATTGAAGAGGCCCTTCTTTTTCCCCTCCAGCCTTTGGGCCCTTTCCTGACAGGAAGAGGCAGGGGGAATTATAACCTTGTCCTTTATAAGCTCGTTTTTGGGCCAGTTAGCAGGCATGGCAACTCCGTAGTTGTCTGAAACCTGAAGAGCCTTAACTATCCTGAGAATTTCGTCCATGTTCCTTCCCAGCTCCTGGGGATAATAGAGAATTACCCTTATTATACCCTTGGGATCTACTATAAAAACCCCCCTTACAGTGTTGGCGCCCTTTTTGGGGTGAAGCAGACCGAGTCTTCTGGCCACCTTTCCCGTGTCGTCAGCTATTATAGGAAATTTTATCTGAACGCCTAAGTTCTTCTTTATCCACTCAATCCACTTGATATGGGAGAACACCTGATCAATGCTGAGGCCGATGAGCTCGGTGTTGAGCTTTTTGAACTCGCTGTAACGCTTCTGAAACGCCACGAATTCCGTGGTGCAAACCGGGGTGAAATCCGCCGGATGGGAAAACAGGATGAACCACTTGCCGGCGAAGTGGTCCGGAAGCTTGATTTTTCCCTGGGTGGTCTGAACTTCCATTTCAGGGAACTTTTCTCCTATCATGGGCATGCGGTGCGCCATGTAATGCATCTTCATCATTTCCATCTCTTCCTTAACCATTTTCTTCCCGGGCTTTTCCCCCATGAGGGGGAGGGCTACCAGGGAAATCAGAGCCAAAATAAGCAAAACCTTCCTCATTTTTCACCTCCTTTCTTAATTTTTTCTTTGAAGAGGGGGAATTCCCCCTCTTCGGATTTAACCGTTAGAGTTTCTTGTGGCAGAACCACCAGTCAAAGCAATCGTATTTCTTGAGCCTTTCCTCCGCTTCTTCCTCCGTCATGGCAGGAGGAATTATTACCTCGTCTCCTACCAGTTCGTTATTGGGCCAGTTGGCGGGAATTGCCACACCGTTCTTGTCGGAAACCTGGAAACCGCGGATCATCCGCAGAATCTCATCCATGTTCCTTCCCAGTTCCTGGGGATAATAAAGTATTGCCCTGATGGTGCTTTCGGGGTCAACTATGAAGACCGCCCTTACAGTATTGGTGCCCTTTCCCGGATGAATTAATCCAAGCTTCCCGGAGACCTGACCGGTATCGTCGGCAATTATGGGGAATTTGATCTCAACCTTCAGATTTTCCTTTATCCACTGGACCCACTTTATGTGGGAGAAAACCTGGTCAATGCTGAGGCCGATGAGTTCGGTATTCAATTCCTTAAACTGGTCGTAGCGCTTCTGAAACGCCACGAATTCCGTGGTGCAAACCGGGGTGAAATCCGCCGGATGGGAAAACAGGATGAACCACTTACCCCTGTAGTGATCAGGGAGCTTAATCTTGCCGTGGGTGGTTATAACCTCAAGTTCCGGAAATTTTTCTCCTATTAATGGAAACCTTCCTTCCATTTTATACCTCCTTTTATTTTATTTCTTTCCAGGATATGGTCCTGTCCCTGAGGGACCTGTTCAGGAGTTCGGCGTGTTCCGCCGTTACCGGATACTCCTCTATTTTTTCTACATAGAGGCTTCCGTCCTCCTCCACACTAAGCGCATTGTAAAGTAGCAGGCCCCTGTCCAGGTCTACGGTATATACGAGAAGAACGGAATCCTTCAGGTAGTCAAGTATGGCATCATCCTTTATGGCTTTTTCAAGACCCCCGGCGGCGAAAATCCTTACATGGAAAATTATTTCCACCTCAAGGGCCTGGCTGGCCATTTCCTTCAGGGTGGAGACGAAGAGTTCAATGGTCTCTTCAATGGGGGTTTCCCCGCCGAACATCAGAACCACTGCTTCCGGAGAAAATTCCTTTACCTTTTCCACGATGGAGGTTACGTTTTCCCTGTCTACCACGAAATGGGCTGCCCTTCCTCCAGTGGAGGAGACGAAGGCTGCCTCTGCTGCTGCGCTTATGGCTGCGCAGATTATGTTCTTGGGAGAAATCACTGCGACCTTGTTGTATTCTGAAAGAATTGCTTCCCCCACCACCTTTCCGGTAAGGGCCCTGAGATAAATTTCCTCTCCAAAACTCGTTTTTGCCATTTTATTCCTCCTTAAAATATTTTTAGTTCTTTATGTTTTTCTGCGATGGCCTCAGCCAGGGAATCAACCTTCTTTAATGCTTCTTCTCCTGGCAGGCCTTTAACCATGACCGGCTCAAAGGTTTCCACCTTCAGTGATGAAAACTGGCTCAGGATATGATCCAGCGCCTTTCCTCCCCATCCATAGGAGCCCATAAAGCCGAAAAACTTCAATTTAGGCCTAAGGGCATTGGTGAGATAGGCGGCGTAGATGGCTAAGGGATGTGCCCCAACCAGGACCGTGGGAGCTGCCAAGATGAGGGTAGGAGCATCCACCAGTTCTATGGCGAACCTTCCCAGGTCAATTTTCGCTAAGTCAAAGGGAATGACCCTTATTCCCATCTCCATGAGGTCATTTATTAACCTGTCCACAAGAACCTTTGTGCTTCCGTGCATGGAAATATAGGGGAGCAGAACCTTATTGGAAAGGCGGTCTGATACCCAGTCCTCGTAGGCGCTTATAATAAAATCCGGATTCTTCCATAGAGGTCCATGGCTGGGAGCTATGATTTCAGGATTTATTTCCCGGATCCACTTCAGATACTTCCTTATCTGAACCCTGAAGGGCATCATTATTTCCGCATAATATCTCTTGGCATCCTCAAGCACCTTGGCGTCTTCCTCGGCATATAGCCTTGAGGTTGCGAAATGGGAACCGAAAAGGTCGCAGGTGAAAAGTATCCTATCCTCCACTAAATAGGTAAGCATGGTCTCGGGCCAGTGCACCCACGGGGCCATGTAAAACCTGAGGGTTTTGTCTCCGAGGCTCAATTCTTCCTTATCCTTTATCACCAGGAATTTTTCCTCGGGAATGTGAAGATGGTCCATGAGCATTCCCTTACACTTGGCGTTGGTTACCACCTTAGCATTGGGGAATTTTTCCAGCACCGCGGGAATTGACCCGGAGTGGTCCTGCTCGGCATGGTTGGAAATTACATAATCCACCTTTGCTCCGGTTTTTTCTATGTTTTTCAGAAGTTCGTGGGTTTTTTCCGGGTCCACAGTATCTATAAGTGCGGTTTTTTCGGAACCTATAATCAGGAAGGAATTGTAAGAAGTTCCGTCGGGAATGGGAATTAATTCGTCAAACACCCTTCTTTCCCAGTGTATTGAACCCACCGAAAATACCCCTTGTTTTACTTGGATTACTGCCATATTACTCCTCCTTTTTGTGTGATAAGAATATGATAAAGCCAGGAAATTTTATCTTCAACGCTTCTTTCAAGAATAATTATAAATCAAAAGAAAGTTTAAGTCAAGCCCCTTTTTCCTTGTGGTATAATTTTTTCATGATGGATGAAATGGAAATTGTCAAAAGGCTCAA
The DNA here is from genome assembly GCA_026991555.1 of Candidatus Aminicenantota bacterium. Taxonomy (GTDB): domain Bacteria; phylum Acidobacteriota; class Aminicenantia; order S016-38; family S016-38; genus JALSNJ01. The sequence continues at coordinate 2,850 of JALXBI010000025.1, read as the reverse complement.
AGAAAAGGGTTATGTTCTTTCCATGCCCAGGATAGCCATCCTGCGCTATGTTCTTTCCCACAGAACCCACCATACTGCCGAAAGCATTTACAAAGCCCTGAGGCAGGAGTATCCAAACATTTCCATGGCCACCGTCTACAACACCCTGAAGCTCCTTTCCAAGGAAGGGGTTGTTCATCAGATAATGATAGACGAAAACAAGGTGGTTTACGATTCCAATACCTATTTCCATCCCCATTTCAAGTGCAGGGTCTGTGGGAAAATTGAGGATGTAGATTTGCCCTTTAACTTCCAGATTCCAGACGAATTAGGGGGAAGAAAGATTGAGGACTTCCACATTTACCTTTACGGAGTTTGCGCCGACTGCAGAAAAAAACTGGGCATTTAAAAGGGCGTAACCCTTATAAGAAAGGAAAAAATAAGAGCCACGGACAAGGAAAGACCAATAGAATAAAGGGCTATTTTCCATCCAAATTCCTTTATCTGCACTGAAACTGAGGACAGACAGGGGATGTAAAAGGTTACGAAGGTAGTGAATACCAGCATTTGTTTAGCAGAAAGAACAGAGCCTAACTTGGTAATTTCAACCCCCAGGGCCTGGGAGGCCATTATGAGGGTAAGCTCCTTCTTTAAAAAGCCGAATATTAAGGTAATTCCCAGGCTGGGCGGTAGAGCTAAGGCTTTCATGAGGGGGGAGAGAATGGAGGAAATCCATATGTCCCAGTTCAGGGCGTGGATGAATCCCAGAATCAAGCTTCCAGCTATGAGCACTGGCCAGGCGTAAAATACGAATTCCTCCACCTGAAAGGCCAGTTTTTTAAGGAGTATTTTAAGGGAGGGAAGTTTATAGGAAGGGACCTCTATAATAAGTTCCGCAGAGGGCTCCTTTTTAAACCTGGAAATCAATGAGCCCACAAGGCCCACTATAATTATGTTGGCAAAATAAAAGGCGAGGGCATACCAGAGCCCCATAAAATAACCCACCAGAGCCAGAATTACCGTGGTTCTTGCAGAACAGGGAATAAAGGGAATGAGCAGTGCAGCAATTTTCCTGTCCCTTTCGTCTTCAATAATCCTGGTCCCCATAAGAGCGGGCACTGTGCACCCATAGCCTAAGAGAAACGGGACTATGGCCTTTCCGTGAAGTCCTATTTTGTGCATGAGAACATCTGTAAGAAAGGCCACCCTTGAAAGATAACCTGCCTCTTCAAGAAAAGACAGAAAGAAAATAAGCGGTATCATGTAGGGAAGAACTATGCCCGCACCTCCGGTTATACCGTCCATCAGGGATGAGATTATTTCCTTGGTGAAGGGAGAAGGGAAAAGGCCTGTAAGCTTCTGAGCCAGGCTCTCAAGAGGGGCAACTGTTAGGTTTTCTATGATGCTTCCTGTCCAGAATACCAGGGCGAAAAAGAAGGCAAAGATAAGGAGCAGCATCAAATACCCAAAAAAAGGATGAAGAAGAATCCTATCTACTTTTTCCCCGGGAATGAGGGCGAGTTTCCCGCGGCTCGTTACCTTCTCAGCTATTTTCATGGAAAGGTGGTGTCTTTCGGCGGCGAAAATTTCAAAGGGAGGGATGCCGTGGAGGGATACCAGTTCCTCCTGAATTTCCTTTACCTTAGGAGCCAAGCGGGGAGGGGGGGGGATGGCTCCTTCCAGGTACTTAATTGCCAGAAAACGGCTTCCTGCTTCCTTTTCTATCCTTTTTACCTTTTCCTCCACATGTTTCGTAAAGGGAAAATATGCCGGAACCCTGGCTTTGCTCAGGCTCTTTACCGCCTCATATATCCCCTTGCCGTGAACCGCTACCATGGGAATCACCGGTATGCCCAGAATTTCCGAGAGTTTTTCCACATCTATTTTTATTTTTTTTCTCTGGGCCTCGTCCATCATATTGAGGAGAAGCACCATGGGTTTTCTAAGTTCCGCCAGTTCCAGGGTGAACTCCAAGGACCTCCAGATAAGGGACGCGTCCATAATGTTGACTATAATGTCGTAGGGCTCGTTGAGGAGAAAATTCAGGGTAACCTCCTCGGCCTCGTCAGAGGGAAAGAGGGAATAGGTTCCAGGAAGGTCTACCACCTCGTAGGTTTCCCCGCCGAAGACCACCCTGGCCTTAGAGACCTTCACCGTGGTTCCTGGAAAATTTGAGGTTTGGACCCTTATCCCGCTTATCTGAGAGAAAAAGGAAGATTTCCCGCAATTAGGCTGGCCCAGAAGAAGGACTCTTTTCATGGTTCAAAGTGGGGAAACGAGGATTTTCCCGGCCATCCCCCTGCCAATGGCTATCTGAGAGCCATTGGAGAGGTTCTTTATGAGAATCGGACCGCCGAAAACGGCTTTATATAAAACCTCCACCTCGTCCCCTTTTTTTAGTCCCATGGCCATTATTCTTCGGATGCTGTTGGCCCCTCCGTATATATCTATTACCTTTGCTCTGGTTCCTATGGGTAGGTCCAGCAACGACATTTTTTACCTCCAGGGTAGTAATTTTAAACCTTTTCCCCTGTCCAATCAAGACTTCCAATTGCCTCCTATTTTCGGGACAGGTCCGAAAAAGAAAAAATCAATGAATTCCCAATTCTTCCCGCAATATTCACCAGCCCCCTCCATTCCCCGCCTCTTTCAGTGAAAAACCACCCCCAATTTCCAGTTCTTTCTCTACAAAGCAGGAGTTTTTGGGACAGGTCCGAAATTCAAATTCCTCCCCAAATTTCCCAAATATCAATTTTTGGGACAGGTCCGAAATGGGAAAATCAAAAAATCATTCCCCAATCCATGGCAGAATTTCACAAAATTCCATCAATCCTCCGCCTCTCATTCAAAAACTCACCCTCAAGCACAGAC
>JALXBI010000024.1 GCA_026991555.1 Candidatus Aminicenantota bacterium | reverse complement strand
TTTTCTGAAGTGGCAAGGATTCGGGAGGGAGTTTTCGGGAAAGAATGAAAAAGGGTCTGTCCCCAATAAAGTTTTGGGGAAATTTTCGGGGGGAATTTGGGGGAAATTAAGAAAAAGGGTCTGTCCCTAAATTTGTCTTAGATGATAAAATTATTTAATGAAGGAAAAATTTGCCAGAGAAATAATAGGGGGCACGAGTCCCAGGGCTCTGGAATTGGCCCTCGCCTTTTACAAAGAGTCGGAAAATAAAGCAAGGGAGATCGTTGACAACCTTGAAAATATATCCCGCGGGGAAATTCTGAGCTCCCTTTCCCTTTTCCCGGTAGAAAGCCAGGCAAGGCTTCTTCTTTACTTAGCCCTTAAAGGTGAGCCTGTAAAGGAAAAGGCCGTTGACATGGCAGGTTATCTTGACGGGGAAGGCCCTGACGCCGTGGCTTTAAGAACAGTTCTGGGACTTGAGCAGGGAACCGGTCCGGAAAGATATCTCCGTTATTTAAGAAAAAATTTCCAGCCCTATTCCCTTTCAGCCTGCAGGCTTTATGCCACCGCTTCGGGCAAGCTCCTTTCCCGCCGGTGGAATGAGGACCTTTTCCATAAGACTCTTTTTTGTCTCCGCCATTGCTCCGATGATTTCGTAAGAACACCCCTGTTGCTTCCAATCCTGGAGGCTGCCAGATCCCATTTAATCGAAGTTTTGGACGATGTTCTGGATTTCCAGAGGGGAATGCTTTTTGACCACGAGCGAAGCAAAGTCCTCATAAAAACCGCTGAGGTCCTTAAGAACTCCGCTCTCCTTGACCGGAGCACTTCAGAGAAAATTCTCCTTGCCATCCGTGAGATAGAAACAAAGGTTTTCCGTTTCTGGGCCCTGAAGGAGGTCTCAAAGGTAATGGCAGAGGCCGGACTCAGAGAAAGGGCCATGGAGGTGGCCCGGGGCATTGAAAACCCCTTCTGGAAGGGGGCCCTCTCCTACGAATTACTCAGGGAAGGCGAAAGGGGGGAGGACTTAGAGGATCCCTTCTGGAAGCTGATGGTTGACCTGAAGACCCATTCTGAACGCCAGGGGGAGATTCTTTCGGAATTCATGGAGAATCCCTATATACCTGACGGTATAAAACTTCCCAGCCTTGAAATAGTGCTGCCGCTGATTTCCCGGGAAAACAGTGAAAGGGTGAGGGCCTTTCTTGATGAGAAGGGCTGGGAATCGAGGAAGATGGCCGAAGAACCCATGGTTTACGGAGAGGAAGTTTCCGTGGAGGAGTTCCTCAAAATGCCCGTTGCCGATAGGGAAGAGTGGGCAGAAAGGTTGGCGGAGTCGGTAGAATTTAATCAGGAGGCCCTTCCATTTTTCAAGGAGGTCCTTTATCATCCTAAGGCGGTGGACATAGCCCTTTCCAGAAAGGTAAAGACTGAAGGAGAAGAGGAGGCTCAGGAAATAATCAGGATTCTCCAGCCACGGCTTGACAAAAACCGTTAAATTTTGCAAAATACAATAAGGCCGGGATAGCTCAGTCGGTAGAGCAGGGGACTGAAAATCCCCGTGTCGGCGGTTCGATTCCGTCTCCCGGCATTTTTTTATTTTTATGAAATCCCGAGCAAGAGAAGAGGTAAGGAATTTTCTGTTCATAATCCTGGGCTCTGCGGTTCTGGGTCTCGGTTATGCCCTTTTCCTTATTCCCCATCACATAGTCCCTGGAGGGGTCTCGGGTATAGCGATAATCCTCAATTATTTTTTCTCCCTTCCCGTGGGACTTACCTCCATAGTTCTCAATATTCCCATACTATACTTAGGGGTGAAGGTTCTCGGGAAGGGTTACGGGATAAGAACCTTGCTGGGAATGTTAATTTTGAACTTCGCCATAGACTTTATGCATGAAATTCTGAAGCTTCCCTCTGCCACTTCCAATCCTCTTCTTGCCTCAATTTACGGGGGACTTCTTCTTGGAGCCGGTCTTGGCCTGGTATTTAGGGGAAGGGCTTCCACCGGGGGAACCGATGTTCTGGGCATGGTTTTAAACCGCTGGACCGGGATAAGCGTTGGGGTGGGGATTTTTCTGGTGGACTTTTTTATAATCTCCGCCAGCGGATTCAGTTTCCATTCCTTGGAGGCACCCCTTCTTGGTTATCTCACCCTGTTTCTCTCCTCCAAGACCATTGACTTCGTTCTGGAGGGATGGAGTTACGCCAAGCTCGCGCTTATAATTACCGAAAAGGAAGAGGAAATAAAGGAATTTATACTGAAGGAAATGAACCGCTCCGGGACCTTTCTTCAGGGGGAAACCTTTTACTTAGGGAAACCCAGAAAGGTTATAATGACGGTGATTTCCCGAAAGGAATTTCCTATATTAAGGCAGGAGGTGAAAAGAATAGATCCCCAAGCCTTTATGGTAATTACCGAAGTTTACGAGGTGGTGGGCAGGGGATTCAGGACCCGGAGCCTGTGAGAATTTCCGCCAGGTCCTCTTCTAAGGTTTTCTTGGGGTTTTCCACTATTCGGCCTATTTCCCTGCCCTTTCTGTAGATGATAAATGTGGGAATCCTCTTTATGTTAAGTTTTTCCCTGAGCTGGTTTTTTCCCCTTGCCACTGGAATCAGTTCATAGGTGATGTTGGGATTTTTGGCCTTCCACATAATAGTGAAGAAACGGGGAACATTTCTCTGGGAATCGGGGCACCAGTATCCGAAAACAACCAGGATCTTGGTTTTTTCTTTAACCGAAGCGATTTTTTCCACAGCGTTCTTCCTGGGAATATAAGCTCCGGCAAAGAGCAAGGAGAAAAGGGAAAGGCCCAGAATTAATTTTTTCATTATTGATTTTCCTGGGCAGGTATTGGAACCAAGGCCACGGCATCCGCCCCGGCAGTTTTGCACTTGTCTATAATGTCCACCACTGTGCCGTATTTCACATTGGGCCCAACCCTCAGGAACAGTCTGCGGTCAATCCTGGTAGCCAGTTTCATTCTCAGGGTATTTACCAGGTCACTATAGGGAACGGGCTGGTTGTTGAGGGTTATCTCCAGGGAATTGCCCTTCTTCTTCACCACCAGCATCGGAAGGCTCGGGCCCTGGGGCTGGGTCTGTTCTGCCTGGGTCTGAACCTCGGGGAGTTTAACATCCATTCCCTGCTGGGCAGTGGGGGTCAGAACCATGAATATAATTAGGAGAACTAAAAGAACATCACAAAAGGGGACCACGTTGGGGTCCGATTTAATTCCACCGGCACCTACGGAAACGCCCATATTTTCCTCCTAAATTTTTCTCATAAGGAATTCTACCCCCAAAAAAAAGAGCTTGTCAACATAGTTTTTGTTAATGGCCCCCGGGATACTGGTCAATGAAACAAAATTTTTCTATGGGAAGTCTCTCGGGTCTTGAAACCTCGTCCTTCTTTTGCCTCTCCGATAACTTTTCCCATATTCTGTGGCTGTGGCCCCCCACCACTATAAGTGTTATAAGGCTCATTTCCTCGGGTATTTTAAGCACCTGCTTGGCTTTTTCCTCATCGTATCCTGCTATGGGATGAGCTACCAATCCCATTTCCGTTGCCTTGAGAAGGAGGAAAGCAACGGACATCCCTGTATCGAAAAAGGCGTATTCCCGATTGCCCACCCGACAGTCCAGTTCCGGCGATGTAAAAACTGCAATGAGCATTGAGGCGTTCCTCACCCATTCGTTTCCCGGAGAAAGGGTTTTAAAAAGTTTTTTGAGGAGCTCCCTGTCCCTTACGAACACGAACCTCCAGGGTTGCTTGTTGAAACAGGAGGGAGCGAGTTTGGCCACCTCCACCAGTTCTCTGATGTCCTCCAAGGATATTTCCACGGGAGTTAAGGACCTATAGGCCCTTCTTTTTTCAACGATGTGGTTAAGCATTTCCACCCCCTTTAAATTATAGGAAAAAAGAAAGATAAATCCACAGTTATTTCTTTTTTAGGGGGACCCTGAATGTGCATTTTATTTTCGTATTTTTCCAATGGGGGCCGAATTCCATTATTATCTTCCTCAAATTTCTAATTTTGATAGTTTTCGTCCCAGGACAGTAGGGTTCCCTGTCCGAAAGCAGGAAGAAACCATCGGTTCCCTTTCCCCAGAGTGATATTTCGAAGCCCTCCTTCTTCAGGGAAAAATCGGAGATAATTGGGGTTTTAGAATCCTGCCCTGGCAATGGCGCAACCCTTACGAAGGGGAAAGCGTAATTCTTGAGGGTGAGTTCTATTTCAAGTTTTCCTTCAGAAGGAAGGGAGGGATAAACCAGCTCATTTATGGTTTTTCCTGTGCTGTCCATCACCGTTGCGGGGAAATTGGGCTTTATTTTTAAAGAGTATCCCTTTAGTCCGTGTATTGAGAGGGTGAATTTTACCTGTCCCCCCTTTCTTTGATATATAAAGTCAAAGCTCCCGCTTCCTATCTTTATGTTCTTTACCTCAAGGAATCTCCAGTAGAGGGGAATTCGGGGAGACAGGAGGATTTTTCTTGCCAGGGCATCTGCCTGAAAACCCAGAAGGCCCCTTACAAAGGCTGAAATCGGGGTGGCAACGGACCAGATCTGGTCCGGCACGCTTTCTTCTAAGGGAACATAAAGGTTTCCGCTGAGAACCTCTGGTCCGGCTCCGTAATCGTAATCAAGGATATCGTTCATAAGGGCCTGTAGGAGGGAAAATCCGTGGTAAGGGTTGGAGTAACGGTAAAGGGCTAAGGAGGCGAATCCCGTAAGGAACGGCCAAACTGCCCCAGAGTTGTAACCTGCAGGGTCATAGAACCGGGAAAGGCTGCTCAGGAATCTAACTCCCCAATCGGTGCTCAGCCAGGGGGAAGCCAGGGGCTCCGCAGCCTTTTCCCCATGTTCCTTTGATGCTACTTCCAGCATTAGAGGCAAGCCTATCCAGGAGGTCACTTCGTCCACCGGGGAAGCACCCTTTTTTACAGCATAGTTGTATATTCCCGCCTTTCCGTTCCAGAATTCCTTTTCAAAATTCTCCCTTGCCCTCTGGGCGAGTTTTCTACAAAGCAGGTAATTCCTCCGGGATTTCAGGGCCTTCCATATGTAGGCGAGGCTCTCCCAGGCTTTTACGGAGAGGGATGCAAGGAGAATATCCGTTTTTACCCTCTGTCTCATGGGACCCACTTCTGCCGCCCCGGCCCCTGCCTTTTCCGTCTCAACTAAACCGTCATTGTCTCCATCCGCAGTTAGCATCCAGGACATGAGCCTGTAAATTTTCCCGGCATATTTCCTCATAAGTTTCAGGTCCCCGGTTCTGCTGAGATAGTCCCCTAAAAGCACGGCAAAATAAAGGGTGGTATCCCCGTGGAAATAGCCAAATCCGTAATTTTTAAACCAGATTTGGGGTTTCATGCCCTGGGAAATTTCGTGGGGAATTTTTCCGTCCCTTCTCTGATGTGAAAAAAGAAACTCTATTTCCCTTTTTACCAAGGAAAAATCCCCTGCGTCTAAGGCGGCCATGGAATTTATTGAGCCATCTCCTCCAAAAAACCAGGCAAATCCTGGTCTTTCGCTTTCGCCGGAAAGCCCGTATCCTGCCACAAGACCTTCTCCCACCCACGGATTTTTCACTAAGGCCAGGTGCAATTTTAAAACCGCCAATTGCAGGGCTTCGGTAAATCGCGGGTCCTGGGAGGCTACGCGGAGCAGGTTTTTCGCTAAATCATCCAGGGTGTTTTTTCTCTCCTGGAGGGCATCCTTCCAGTTGTTCCTTGCCTTTTCCACCCTTTTAAAAAGGAGTTCGGGCTTTAGGGGCCCTTCGGTCAGAGGTATTACCAGTGTGGTTTCCCCTTTTTCCACATGGTAAATGTATTTTATGAGACCTCCCGGGAGTTTGTGGGCCGGGAGTTTGAGACCCTGACCCGAGGGAGGAAATCCTATAATGGCGAAGTTCTTCCACGAGGCCTCGGAGAGAACATAACCGCCCCTTTCGTCCCAGTAAGAGAACCTTCCTCCCAGGCATCCTGGCCACATGGGTTTGAGGTCAGGTTTGAAGGTAAAGACAAGGTCCAGGGGTTTTTCGGCATTTATCCGATAAACTAAATAAATTATAGGCTTGGAGATGGAAGGAAATGCGGTTTCGGTTATGGTCCAGTTCTGGGCAACGAACCTTCTCCTTACAAGTTCAGGACTCAGGAAGAAGGAAACCAATCTGGAATAGGGGCTCTTTACTTCTTCCCCTTCCCTTACAGAGAACCTGAAATCGTGGGCGATTTTGAAGGGATAAACCCAGAATTCCATGGCGCTACCGTCTATTTTTCCCATGACCATGGAGGTCTTTCCGTAAACCCCAAAGAAACCGTTTTCCCTGTTTTTAAACCCCCGGGAAAACATCAGGGCCAGAATAGAAAGGAACAAAGCTATTTTTCTCAATTCCCCCTCCTTTCAATAAGAAATTCCACCGGAGAGTCCTTCATCCTCAAAACTTTCTTCCCCTTGCCGCTCCTTATAACAAGTTTTTCCGAAAAAACAAAAGCCCTTCCGGTGAGGAAATTCCCATCCCACCTGAGGTGAGTTAAAACACCCCTGCCTTCAAAGGAAAGAACCATGTTTTTCCCCTGATAAAGTTCAAGTCCATTCCCGGACACTACTAAATTATACCTTTTTCCCCGAAGAGGAATTTGCAAAAACTGGTTTTTTCCCTTAGCTGCCAGGTTTGAAACCCTGAACCCTTCCCAGGGGCTTATGTCGATGAAATCCTCAAGGAGGGCCAGGGCAAAAAGGGGACCCCAGCTCTGATACCTTTGACCTGCACCTTCCCCGGTGATGGAATTGTAATTTTCCCTGCATAAGCCAAATTTTTTCCAGGAGTTAAGGAAAAGCATTGCTCCTTTAACAGCTAAGGAGGAAGCCTCCCGGTAAAAACCTGCTCTTCTGAGCCCCTGATATACTAAATAATTGGTGGGAGGCCATATGGTTCCCCTCCAGTATTGTTGGTCAGGAAAGGCAGGGTCATCCCTGGAAATGGTGGGGATTACGAATTTCCCCCAGAATTCCTCAGGGTTTTTCAGGTGTTTTAGAAGCTTAAGGGCCCTTCCCCCTACAGCCACCCCCGCCAGGAGGGGGTAAAAATTGGAGGAGGCCTTATGGGAAGAGAACCTTCCGTCCCAGAACCTGTCCCGGTAAAAATCCCCATCCCAGAGAAGGGAATTTATCCTTTTCCTCATGTTCTCATACATGCTGAGGAATTGCTCGGCGTCGGAAATTTTCCCGAGAATCTTCGCTATCTCCGCCATGGACCAAAGGTCCAGGGCATGTAAGGAGGACAGGTCCACGCAATCCATTTTAAGGGTGTGGGTTTTTTCGCTGAAGGGAACCCCGTCAAAATTGGGAAGGTCATCCTGACCGGATTCCCAGGCTGCCCTCTGCCTCCCGTCGGCCTTCACCTCCCAGGGAGGTTGATGGGGACTGACCAGGGGGGTGTCGCTTCCCCATTCCAGAAGACCGTTCCCGTTCCCATCCCTTTTCTTGTGTTTCCCCTGGTCCCTTATCCAGAAGTAAAGCCATTTTTTAAGCAGGGGATATGCCCCTTCCAGCCACTTCCTGTCACCGCACCGCAGGTAAACCCTGAGGGTAAGGAAGGAGCCCACCGGAGGCTGGGAATGGTCCCTGCATCCGTTTCTTGCAGACCTCCAATTAGGGAGGTTTCCCCAGGGGTAAATGGTTTCAAGGACCGCATTCACTTCCTGTTTTGCCAGAGCACAATCAAAGATGGATGCCTCGTCGGCATTGAAAAAGCCGTCCCATTCAAATATGGTCCACAGGTCCGGTTTTCCCTCAGGGGAGGGGAATATCCACCTCCTTCCTGCAGGAAGGTAAACCCTTCCCTTTTCCGGCTGGAGAAGCCTCATCCACAGAAGGTTGTCCTGAACAGAGGAAAGAAGGCCCTCCCACTCCCCCACCACCCTGGGCCTTTTCTGGAGGAGTTTTTCCCTTTTTTCCCTGAGATATTCATCAATCCAGGAGGCCGATTTCTTGAATTTTTCAAATCCGGCGTAAAAATGGAATTTTCTCTGGGAAATTTCCCCGGTTCTTTTCCCGGTGATTTTTATGGGCTCCAGAGGCCTGAAGTAAAAACCGTCCCGGGAGGAAAACCGCCTTCCGTCCCATTTTATTTCCTGGCCCATTTCCCAGGGACTGTAGAAGATCAACTTCAGCTTGATTCCTGGAGGTATCCCCACCGAACCCACCATTCCCCTCCCGTATTTGCCGTAAATCGGGGTTATAACGGGCTTTTCTTTTTTGGGAAGAATCGGGGTTTTCCTTCCCAGACCAAAGGGAAGAGAGGGGTCAAAACTTATCTCAGCGTAGGAGCCCTCCGGGGAAATGGGCCCGGGTCTATGCACCAGGAAAAAGGTGTCATAACCATCGGCTACCTTTCCCTTTTTTATTATGGCGAAACGAAAACCGTAAAGTTTACCCCTGTTAACAATAACAATTCCGTGCCAGTAGGGTGGGTCAAAGGCCCCGAAGCTAAAGCCCATAACCCATCCCGTCAGAACTAACAGAAGGAGTCTTTTCACAAAAGAATTATCCCATTATTCGCCTAAGGGGGGAAGGACCCGGGCATCGTAATAATAAATTTTCCCTTTATAAAAGGCTCCTATCCTGTAAAGGTAGGTGACGCCCGGCTCAAGGTATTTGTCTACAAAGGGATAAAAGAGGAATCCATTTCCTTTCTCCATGGATGAGGGAAGGAGCTCAAGGATTTTTTCCCACTCACCTCCCCTTTCCTTCCTGTAAACAGCATATTTTTCCATGCTCAGCACGCAGCTTCCTGTGTAAACCCTGAGTTCTCCCTCCACGAAGTCCTTTTTTACAATCCATGCCCTTTCCCTTTTTCTCTGGAGTCTCAGCTCGGTGCTGGGGAGGGATGGGCTCTTTACCCATATTTTTATATAGGCCTTTTGAGAAAATTCTCCCCGGTTGTCTACAACCTGAAGGGAGATTTTGTAAAGTCCGGCTTTATCCACGAACAGGTGAACCTTCGCTCCTGTGCCCTTTATATAAGCCCGGGATCCTGAGGGTTTCTCCTCAATCTTCCATATGTAACGGATAACCCTTCCGTCCCTGTCAAAGGATGGGGAACCGTCAAGAAGGACAAAACCGGTTCGGCTACATGCCTCTTTTGCTGCTTTTATCACTGCCACCGGAGGATAATTGAAGGAAATTTTAAGGTAAATGGCGTCATAATTTCCCCCCGAAGATGACTGGAAGGGATTTAATACGGGAAAATCCGTGGAATTGGTTCCACCCACCGCGCAAAGATCCCCTACGGGATTCTCGCTCAGGGCATAGCCCACCTCGTCACCGCTTCCTCCGTAAAGGGTAGAGAAAACCAGCTCTTTTCCCGAGGAGGAGAGCCTGAGGACAAACAGGTCCTTGCCCCCGGAATAGCTTCTTAGACTACCTTTCAGGGGGAAATCCGACGAGCTGGTTCCCCCCACTATGGTGGGTTCCATCAATGAGTTCACCTCCACCTCCTCGGCATCGTCCCATCCGCTTCCACCGATGTAGGTGGAATAAACAAGATGGCTCCCGTCAGATGATACCTTTGTGAGAAAGGCATCCTGGGTTCCCTTCAGGGAGTTCTGAAAAGGCTCCTTTACCGGAAAATCCGGTGAGGTTGTTGACCCAGTTATGTAGATATTTCCCGCCAGGTCCAGGTTAAGATCGTAGGCTTCATCCTTCCCGGTGCCTCCCAGAAAGGATGAGAAAATTAGATGGGAGCCCCCCGGCGCAATTTTCGCTAAGAAAGCGTCCTTGAGGCCTCCTCCGTAGGAAGGCTGAAGGGCCAGGAAGGTGGGAAAATCCGTGGATTGCGTCCAACCGTCCACCACCACGCTGCCATCAGGGGCGAGTTTTGCTCCGTATCCCCAGTCATCCCCGCTTCCTCCCAGATATGTGGAGAAAACCACTGTTCCTGCTAAGGGAATGAACTTCGCCACGAAGGCATCGTCCCCTCCCCCCGGGGAAGATTGAACAGGGAAGACCGTGGGGAAATTACTGGAACGGGTAACTCCGGTAACAGCCACGGTTCCCGAAGGGGAGACATCCATGGAGAAGATCCAGTCCCAATCTGTCCCTCCCCAGTAGGTGGAAAAGAGTATGGAATTGCCCGAAGGGTTCAGCACCGTGAGAAATGCGTCATAACGCCCGGCCAGGGAGGATTGAAGGGGGGCTACCGTGGGGAAATCCGCAGACCAGGTAGCTCCCACCGCATAAACATTTCCCGCTGCATCCGTTCCTACATCGTATCCTACATCGTAGAAACTACCACCTAAGTAAGTTATAAAGACCGGAGTTCTGCCGTCGGGCTCCATTTTCATCACAAAGGCTTCCCATGCACCGGCTGAGGAAGGCTGAACGCTGGAAGGGGTGGTGGGGAAGTCAGGTGATATGGTCCAGCCCGTTAAATAAATATATCCCCTGGCATCGCAGTGAACTCCGTATGCATAGTCATAGCTGCTTCCCCCGGCGTAGGAGGCATAGAAAATGCTGAGAGGGTCTATGACCAGGGGAAGGTTCTGTCGGCAGTTTTCGCAGGAAAAGGAGAAAATTCCTTCTTTAAAATTAAGTTTCACCTTCACAGGGAGTTTTTTACCGGTCTTTATCTGATAGGAATGGGGAAAGTCCAGGATAAGTTTTAACTTACCCGATTCAGCGGTGATTTTGTTTCCCTCGGATTTTACCTTTTCAGCCTTTATCCGGAATTTTACAGCCTCAGGCTCTGAGCCAGGGCTGAGATACCAGTCCCAGACAAGTCCTCTTTCTTTTGTTTTTAAAATCAGATCAACCCCTGGATAAAGGTTCAAAATCCTGAGCCTCTCATAGCTTTTTACATCCGTGAACTTCCTCTTTCCCAGGAAGTAATTTGAGCTGTAGGGTAATGGCTTTTGTCCCGCGATTTTTCCAATTTTCCCTCCGGGAAATTCCACGATTATGTTTTCCCTGCCTTTTGCAGAAGATAGGACCAGGGCATTTTTTCTTACCAGGAGAAAGGCTCCTTTGCTTCTCAGCACGTAAAGGATTTGGCGGTTCCACTGTCCCTGATTTTTTTCAAAGGCCACGGGCAAAGCCCCTAAGGCACTGAAGCTCCACATGAAAATAATAATGAGAGAATTCACCTTCCGTCTCATCTATCCCTCCTTAAAATTTAAGATCTCCTTAAAACCCACAAAAAATGGTAAAATAATCCCATGAGAAACGCAAAATTCGTAATCATTTTAATCTCACTGCTGTTTTTAGTTTCCTCCTGTGGTCTCGTTCACCTGGGTGAGGGGAAGGTAAATCTGGTAATAGACCACAGTTTGCCGGGATTCGCTGCAGATTCGGTGAAGATAACGGTTAACAAAATATCCGTCCATCTTGCCGGCCACTCCGATGTTGACCTTGGAATTGATCCCGTGGATATTGAGTTCACCTCCCAGGGAGGGGTTAGCCTGGGTTCTTTCAGCCTTGATGCTGGTTCCTACGATAGTATTAAAATAGAATTTGGCGGAGGGGAAGTGGTAATAGGGGGACAGAGTTTCCAGGTGGAGCTGGTTTCTCCTTCGGTGAGAGTTCCTGTGAGTTTCAAGGTGGAAAATGGTGGAGAGGTCACATTGATAATCAAAATAGAGGGAAGTTCCTTTATAGCTGCAGGAGGATCTTTCCAGTTTAATCCTGTAGTTTCAGTGGCGGTTCAGCATTAAGAGATGGCCAAGGACTATTACGAAGTATTGGGAGTAAGCAGAAACGCTACTCAGGAGGAGATAAAGAAGGCCTACAGGAGACTTGCCAGGAAATATCATCCTGACCTGAACCCCGGGGACAAAACCGCCGAGGAGAAGTTCAAGGAGATTCAGGAGGCTTACGAGGTTCTTTCGGATCCCAAGAAAAGAGCAGAGTACGATAAATACGGGACCGTTGGGGGCCGTTCTTATTCTCCCCCGCCGGGAGGTGAAACCGGATTTGAAGGATTTGATTTTTCGGGCTTCGGGGATTTTTCCTTTGAGGACATTTTCTCTGACTTATTCAGCAGAAAAACAAGGACAGAGGAAGGTCCCAGAAGGGGGGAAGACCTCACGTACACCCTGACCATTCCCTTTGAGGAGGCGGTTAAGGGAGGGATTATTACCATAAAGGTGAGGAGGATGGACCGTTGCCCCCATTGCGGAGGCACAGGCGTGGAGCCCGGTTCCCGCCCAACCCCATGTCCCAACTGCGGAGGAACAGGAAAGGTGCAAGTTTCCAGGGGGTATTTTAAATTTGCCACTGTATGTCCCGTGTGTCACGGAACAGGGGTTCTTCCCGGCCAGAAGTGCAGGGTGTGCAATGGGGAGGGGAGGGTTTACAAGGAAGAGACCATAAAGGTGAGAATACCCCCGGGGGTAAAGGATGGAGGCAGGCTGAGAATTCCGGGAAAGGGAAATGTTGGCCCTAAGGGAGGCCCTCCTGGCGACCTTTACATAATAGTGAATGTTCTTCCCCATCCTGTTTTTAGAAGGCAGGGAGACGACATATACATAACCCTCCCGGTAACTTATTCGGAGGCTGCCTTGGGAGCCAGTGTTGAGGTTCCCACCCTGGACGGCAAGGCTAAGGTTAAGATACCCCCAGGGACCAAGAGCGGGCAGAAGCTCAGGCTCAGGGGAAAGGGGGTTCCCAGACCCAATGGAACCAGGGGGGACATGTATGTGGAGGTTAAAATAGTGCCTCCTGATATAACCGATGTTAAAGTGAGGGAGCTGCTCAAGGAACTTTCCAAATACGAAAATCCTGATAAAATTAGAAGGAACCTGTTATGAAGGAGGGACCGAAGAAATACTATATGATTTCAGCTGTGGCTAAAATGTATAACATTCATCCCCAGACCCTGAGACTTTACGAGCGGGAGGGACTTTTAAAGCCCAGCCGTTCTCAGGGGAATACTCGGCTTTACACCGATGAGGACCTAAAGCGACTGGAGCTCATATTAACTCTTACCAGGGAAATGGGGGTTAATTTAGCAGGGGTTGAGATAATCCTAAACATGAGGGACAAAATGGAGGCCATCCAGAAGCAGGTAAACGAACTGGTGGAATTCGTTCAGAGGCTCCTGGAGGCAAAGAGCGAGGAGTTGGAGCAGCGGAGCAAAGCTATAATAAAACTTTCCCAGCTGGATATAGTGAGGAAAAAGGATGGATAACGAATTATCCCCCTTCATAAAAAAACTCCTTCAGTATGAACCCCTTAAACCCGAGGAGGAAAAGGAGATTTACGAAAGAATAAAGAAGGGGGACAAGGAAGCCCTAAAAAGGCTTATAGAAGGCCACATAAGGTTCGTTATAAAATATGCATCCAGGTTCGTCGGTTATGGGGTTCCCTTTGAGGACTTGGTGGAGGAGGGGATTCTCGGCCTGATTGAGGCTGCCAAAAGATTTGACCCCGACAGGAATGTTAAATTTCTTTCCTACGCCGGCTGGTGGATAAGGGAGGCCATCCTCAATGCCCTTCACCACGGAAGCCGCGCAGTGGAGATACCCCGCAGGATGATGCACCATTTTTTGAAACTTAAGAAAAAATCCAGGGAGCTCAGGAGCAAGATCGGAAGAACCCCCACCGTGGAGGAACTTGCCCAGGAACTGGGGATGGACGAGAAAAAGGTGGGTAGACTTATGATGATAAAAAACAATGACCTGAGCCTTTCCTCCCATTTTAAGGACGAAAACCTTACCTTGGGTTCCATAATCCCGGCCCAGGAGGAGGATGTTGCGGATAAGGTTTTTAAAAAGAAGGTAAGGGAAAAAATAATGGCTGCGGTGAATTCCCTTGATGATAGGGAAGCTAAAATACTAAAATTGAGATTCGGCCTGGAGGATGGTGTTCAGAGAACCCTTGAGGAGGTGGGGAGGGAAATGGGACTTTCCAAGGAAAGGGTGAGACAGCTGGAGTTGAAGGCATTAAAGGAACTCAGGAGGAACGAGGTTCTCCGGTCCCTGAGGGGGAGCTTAAATTGAAGGACGATTACGAAATAATTGAAAAGGACGGTATATTAATAGCCAGACCCAGGGAAGGAGCAAAGCCGGATTTTAAAGACAAATTTCTAAGGGCAGGAATTCCACCTGCTTTTCTGGGCAGGGATTTTAAAAATTTTATGTTGAATCCCGATTATCCTTCCCTGGCCAGGGCCAGGGCAGCGGTGGAGAAGTTCGCAGAACTCTATCCCGCAGTGGAAGGGGGCCTTTTGATAATGGGACCAACCGGAGTGGGGAAAACCCACCTTGCCGTTGCCCTTTGCAAGGCCCTTTTAATGAAGGGAGCTCACTGTGTCTTCGTGGACTTCAGGGACAGCATGAGGGAATACTCTTCCTATCCCAATCAGGACAGGAGGGAGGATTACCTCCATTATTTGAGCAGCGCCGAGGTTTTAATCTGGGATGATTTCGCCTCCCGTTCCCTTTCGGATTGGGAGGAGGATTTTCTTTACAGGCTGATAGATAGAAGATATCGGGAGGGGGCAACCACGGTTTTAACCACGGTTCACCAGGGCGAGGCCCTGGAGAGGGTAATAGGGGCGAGGCTCCGTTCCAGGCTTTACGAGATGTGTCGGGAAGTTGAAATTACCGCCCCTGATTATAGAAGTAAGGTTCGTAGGCTTTCTTACAGAAAAGGAGGCGAATTTGGCCAAGACCAAGAGGGGTAAAAGGGTTGAGGACGAGGTAAAGGAATTTTCCACAAAGGTATCTTCCCTTAAAAAAGAGGTATCAAAGGTAATTGTGGGTCAGGATGAGCTTATAGAAAAACTCCTGGCGTGTATTTTTGCAGGAGGCCATGTTCTTCTTGAAGGGGTTCCAGGCCTTGCCAAGACCCTCCTGGGAAAAACCTTGGCCTCCTCCATGTCCCTTTCCTTCTCCCGGGTCCAGTTTACCCCTGACCTTCTTCCCGCAGACATAACCGGAACCCTTATTTTTGACCCCAAGGGGACCAGGTTCGTTACCAAAAAGGGGCCGGTGTTTTCCAATTTTCTCCTGGCCGACGAGATAAACAGGGCTCCTGCCAAGGTCCAGAGCGCCCTTCTTGAGGCCATGCAGGAACTTCAGGTCACCATAGGGGAGAAAACCTATCCTTTAGAGAGACCCTTTTTCGTGGTGGCCACCCAGAATCCCATAGAGCAGGAGGGAACCTATCCCCTTCCCGAAGCCCAGGTGGACCGTTTCATGGCCAAACTCCTGGTGGATTATCCCTCCAGGGAGGAGGAACTTCGGATCCTGGAGAGAATGGGAGGAGTTAAGGTTCCAGTGGCCAAACCGGTAATTTCCAAAGAGGATATTTTGAAGGCCCAGGAATTGGTCCGCTCTGTCCATGTGGACCACAGGATTATGGAATACATTGTGAACATAGTGGCCTCCACCAGGTCTCCGGAAAAATACGGAATAAAGATTAAGGAATACATAATGTATGGAGCATCTCCCAGGGGTTCCCTTTACCTCTTCCTGGCTGCCAAGGCTAAAGCCTTCCTTGAGGGACGCTCCTACGTCATCCCTGACGATGTTAAGTGGATGGCCAAGGAGGTCCTCCGCCACCGGATAATCCTTTCCTATGAGGCCGAGGCCGAGGAGGTAACCCGGGACCAGATAATAGCCACTGTGCTTTCCTCCATAAAGGTTCCATGAACCTTCCCGCTTACATCTTAGAAGCCATAAAGAGGATAAGGATAATTTCCAGAAAAAGGGTAAGGGAGCTTTTCGCCGGGGAATACAAAAGCGTTTTCAAGGGGAAGGGCATAGAGGTGGAGGAGGTGAGAGAATACCAGCCCGGGGACGACATCTCCGCCATAGACTGGAAAACCTCTGCCAGGAAAGGGGTTCTTTATGTGAAGAAGTTCAGGGAGGAGAGGGAAATTTCCCTTTATTTGGTGGTGGACGCTTCGGCCTCCATGGACTTCGGCCTTTATGGCCCCAAAAGGGAAAAAGCCGCCGAAGCAGCAGCCCTTCTGGCCTTAGCAGCCCTTACCAACAACGATAGGGTTGGACTTCTGATCTTTGGCGAAAGGGAGGGAAAATTCGTGCCCCCTGGAAGGGGAAGGGGGCAGTTTCTAAGAATAATAAGGGAAATACTGGTGGAGCGCTGCCCGGGAGAAAAAACGGATATCGGGGGGGCACTGAGATGGGTTTACAGGGTGGCCAAAAAAAGGGGGACCGTGGTTTTGATTTCGGATTTTTACTCCTCCGGGGATTTCAAAAAGGAACTCAGGATAGTCTCGGCAAAACACGAGGTAATAGGCCTCTGGATAAGGGAACCCGCAGAAGCCAACCTTTACAGGGCTTCTCCATTTTTTGGGGTAGACTTAGAGGCCGGGGAGACTTCCCATCTCTGGCCCTCTAAGGAGAAACTCTCTTCCCTCATGGAAGGTTTTGAAAGGAAATTGAGGGGAATGTTCTCCTCCTCCAGGGCTGACTTGGTGGAAGTCCCCACCAACAAACCCGCCTACATTCCCATAGAGGAGTATTTCAGGAGGAGGGCTTGAGGAGGCTGAGCCTTTTTCTGCTTCTCCTTTACCTTTTCCCGGCCTCCATAAGGCTTACCGTGGGAGATCCCTTCACCCTCACCTTCTCCAAGGAGGTTAATTTACCCCCGGCCTTCGAGGTCCTCAATAAAGAAAAGATTCCCCAGGGCTACCGATACACCCTCGCCATTTACACCCCTGGCAATTACATGTTGAAGGTGAGAGACAGGTTAATTTCCATTGAGGTAGTTTCCGTTCTGAAAGGGGGAGAGGGGCTCCAGGAGATAATCCCTCCCTTAGAGGTTGCCGGAAATCCCGGCTGGTTTTTCCTGAGGGCTGGAATTTTCTTGGGATTTTTGCTTCTGATTTTTGGAGCGGCGCTCTTTTACAGGAAGTTTCTAAGAAGGGAAAAGGACCCATGGGATGAACTCTGGAATAGGGCCTTGAGCCTTGAAGCTTTAGCCAATAAAGGTGACCTGGACGGGCTTTATTCCCGCATGGGGGAGCTCCTGAGGGAGGTTCTTCAAAGGAGGATGGGAATTCCCGCCCTGGCCATGACCAGCGGGGAACTCAGGGGAAAGGTTCCGAAACCCATAGAGAATGTCCTTTTGAAGGCGGACCTGGTAAGGTTCGGCGGCGTGGCAGTGAAGGACCCCTCTAAGGATGTTTCCTTGGTAATTGAGACGATAAAGGAGGCAAGGGATGAAGCTCGCCAGGCCTGAATTCCTGCTTCTCGGGGTGATCTTCCTTCTCCTCCTGTGGTTTTTCCTGAGAAAAAGGAAAAGGGCAGGTCTCGGCTTGGGGGTTCTCCTTCCCTTTGAAGCCTCCACTCCTAAATGGAAAAAACTCCTCCTTTCCCTTCCCTGGCTCCTCCTCTATGCCTCCCTTTTCCTTGCCCTCCTTGCCTCCTCTGAACTTATGCTCAGGAGGAAATACCAGAAAATATACCTTCCTGGAATAGACATAATGGTGGCCCTGGATGTTTCCCGTTCCATGGCTGCCCAGGATTTTCCCCCAAGGAGCCGGTTTGAAGTGGCCAAAGGGGTAGTGGAGGAATTTCTGAAGGGAAGGAAGGCAGACAGAATAGGCATCGTTGCTTTTGCCGGAGCCCCCCTCCTCATCTCCCCCCTTACCTTAGACAGGGAATATCTGAAGGAGGCCATAGAGGACCTGAGAACCGGGGAAATAGAGGACGGAACAGCCATCGGCCTTGCCGTGGCAGAGGCCCTTTCCAACCTCACGGAACGAAGAACCTCCAGGGTCATCATTCTCATTACCGACGGGGTCAACAACAAGGGAGGGCTTTCCCCGCTGGATGCAGCGAAAATGGCAGCCGAGGCAGGGGTTAAGATTTACACCATAGGGGTTGGAAAGGAAGGGGTAGCCTCCATTCCCATAGAGATGGGAACAGGGGCAGGCATTTTAAAAAAAGCGGTAAGCGTGGACGAGGAAACCCTGAGAAAAATGGCGGAGATTACTGGAGGAAAATTCTTCAGGGCTAGGGACCCCGAGGCCCTACGGAGGGTTTTTTCCGAAATAGACAGCCTTGAAAAAAAGAGGGTGGAGGTTAAGACCATCTCCAGATATTCCCCACAAACCCACAGCTTGATTCTTCTGGCCCTTTGTCTTTTTGCCGCCTTTCTTCTTTCGGCGGCTTTGCTTAGGGAGGTTCCCTGATGTTTCAGGAGCTGCACCTCTGGCCCTTAGGCCTGGGCATTCTCCTTTTCACCGGCCTTTATCTTTTCCTTTACTGGAGAAAGTTCCGCTCCCTTCCCTCCAGGATCTTCCTACAGAACCCTAAAGCTCATCTCTGGAAAACGGTTTTTCTTTCCCTTTCAGCTCTTTTCCTCTCCATTGCCCTTCTTTCTCCCACCTGGGGAAAGGGCAAGAGGAAGGTTGAAGCCTCCTCGGGAAATGTGATATTCCTCCTGGACCTTTCCCGCTCCATGTATGCCTTTGACCTTCCTCCGTCAAGGCTTGAGGTCTCTAAGGCCCTAATAAGGAGAATAGTGAGAAACAGTCCCGGGGACAGGTTTGCCTTAGTGGGATTTGCCGGTGAAGGAAGGATTTTTGCCCCCTTTACCTCCTCTGAGGAAGGTTTTCTTAAGATTCTTTTCTTCCTCTCCCCTGAGGCCTTAAAACAGGGTTCCATTCCTGAAGAGGGGCTGAAGGAAGTGGGCGTTCTTCTTAAAAGGAGCTCTGGACTTAAAACCTTAGTGATAATCACCGATGGGGAGTTCTTCTCCAGGGGGTGGAAGGAGGCAGCCCTCAGGGTTGCAACCTCAGGAATAAACACCTTCGTGGTGGGGGTGGGAACCCCCCAGGGGGAAAGGATAAGGCTCCCTGACGGGAGTTTCAAAACATATAAGGGCACGCCAGTTATAACGAAAATGAGGGTTGAAAACCTTGAGGAGCTTTCCAGGCTCCTTTCAGCCAGGCTCCTTCTCCTCAATGAAACTCCCCTGGAGGAAGCGGCCAGGAGGATTTCCTCCTCCATAAGGAGAAAAAGCCGGTTCCGGTTTATAACCTATCCCATTCCCAGGGGATACCTCTTTGCCTTCCTTTTCTTCCTGGCAGGTCTTGGATTTTTGCGCTGGAGGTGGGTGTGAGAAGGGCCGCGCTTCTCCTTTCCCTTCTCTTCCTTTCCTTTCACTGGTTCCAGCCAGGACCCTATTACCTTCACCGGGGAAATTCAGCCTATGCCCAGGGAAATTACCGGAAGGCCCTTCTCTTTTACCGCAGGGCCTGGGAAAAGGGGCTTCGCCGGGAGGCGGAATTCAATTCCGCCTGCGCCCTTTACATGCTTGGAGAATACAGGGAGGCGGAAAAGAAACTGCTTAATTACATAAAAAATAGCGAAGATTATCGGGGGTACTTCAATCTTGGAAATGTTTACTTCCGCCTGGGCGAATACAAAAAGGCCTATGAGATGTTCAAAAAGGCCCTTAAGGCAAAGCCGGATTTTTATCCTGCCAAGATAAACCTGGAACTCTCCCTCAGGAAAATGCAGAAGCAATCCCCGTCCCCTTCCTCTAAGGCCCTTCCCGATGCTATAATGGAATATCTCCGGCAAAAGGAGAAGGAGGTCTTCCGAAAGAGATGGAAACCAAGGGGCTCGGCCGCTGGAAGGGACTGGTAGCCCTTCTTCCCTTCCTTTACCTTTTTTCCTCCCCGGTTCTTTACCACACAGTAAACAGGAATAGGGTTTACTCTGGCCAATATGTAGTCTTTACCTCCTGGCTGGCCTGCGTTACCTCTCCCACCAGTGCCCTCTGGCTTTCCCTTCCGGATTTTGAGGGATTCTGGATTAAGGAAATTTCTCCCATAAAGAGAACCACTTTTCTCAACATAGGAAGAAGGGGATGCTGGGGATATCAACTTAGAACATGGGTTGCCACCCCCATGAAGCCAGGAAGGTTCAAAATAGGCGGTGGGAAGGTGAAGGTGGTTCTTAAGGGGAGGAAATACCTTCTGGGTGGAAATTTCCTTAAAATCAGGGTAATGCCGGTTCCCCAGGGGACCATGTGGACCGGCCCCCTTTCCTTAGAGACTAAAACCGACCTTATAAGGGGAAAAATAGAACTGAAGGTTAAGGTGGAGGGGGACCCCTCCTTGGTTCCTGAGCCGAAAATAGAGATAAAAAAGGGAGAAGTAATTCCCGTTGGGGCAGTGGAGGAGAAAGAAGTAAAGGCAGGGAAGCTCCTTGGCACAAAAACCTTTCTTTACATGGCCAAGGGGAAGGTGGAGGGCTTAGTTTTTTCCTACAGGGTTTTCAACCCGAAAAGGAAAAAACTCCTTGAAATAAAAACCCCTGCCCTCTCCATAAAGCCCAGATTATTCGCAGAGGAGCAAATAAAACCCCTTCCCCCATCCTCTTCCTCATTGCCCCTGGTTTTCCAGCCCCTTTACTGGATTTCCGCCTCGGTAATTTTTCTCCTTTCGGCGGTTTTCCTTCTATTATCCCTGCTCAGGGCAAAACAGCCCTCTTCCCGCTCTAAAATTAAGCAAATCCTTTCCCGGACCCATAAACTTCCGCCCCGGCAGCTGCTGGAGGAGCTTTCCCCCTGGCTGGAAGGGGAACTAAGGGAGGAGGCTGACCACCTGAGATTTTCCCCGAAAATAAAGGAAAGGGATTTAAAAAAACTCCTTCAAAAAATAAAGGAGAGGCTATGAGAAGGGTTCTTCTCCTGATTTTCCTCCTTCCGGTTTTTTCCTCCCCGGTGGAAACCTCATCCCGGGCATACAATAAAGCCATTTCCTACCTGAGGCAGGGAAATTACCCAGAGGCCATATTCTGGTGGAGGATTTCCTGGATAAGGGGGGAGCGCAGGGCAGAGCCCATGATAAGGAGCCTGAAAAGGAGGCTGGGGATAAGGGAGGAGGCTCCCCTTTCTCAGGCCCATCCCGACCTTCCCGCCGTCCTTCTTCTCCTTGCCCTTTTAGGGCTTTTTTCCTATAGCCTCCTGGCCCTGGTAAAAAAGAAAAAGCCTTCCTGGAAAATAACCCTTTTCCTCTTCCTCTTAGCCCTTGTTTTTTTCCTCTGGACACTTAAACAGAGGGCCTATTACCTTCACCCTCCCCTCTGCGTGGTTAAGGAAAACGGGAAAATTTACTCGGCTCCCAGCAGGAACTTTCCGGTGGAGGATGTCCTTGCCGGGGAGGAACTGCGATGCACCGGCAAGGGGGAATGGCTCAGGGTTGAAGCGGGATGGGGAGCTGCGGGCTGGATTCCCGGGGACATAGTTATAAGGCTAAAATAATCCCATGAGAAGGCTTTTCGCCATTGTTTTCGCTATGGCCCTCCTGGCCGGGGAACTCCCCCGGGGATGGCACCTGGAACAGGAGATGGAATTTAGCAGGGAAAACCTTTATAAATACCTGGATGGGGGAGCGGATAGGTTCTTAAACTCAGGTTTTCTTAAACTCAGGGTTTACTTCCTCAAAAAGGGGGAAAGGGAGGCGGTGGCGGAAATTTACGCCTTTGAAAAGGAGGAAGATGCCCTGAGGTTTTTTAAGGAAGAGGAGGGAAAGCCCTGTAAAATTGGCGATGGGGGAAAATTACAGCCCAACGGCTTGGTTTTCGTTTCAGGAAAAAGACTCTTCAAGATTTACACCTACCGGGTATGGAAGGGTCTTAATAACGAGCTCCTTTCCCTGGGGAAATATTATCTTCGGTTAAACCAGGGGGCAGTCAGGATTAAAACGAAGGAAAGGTCAGGAAGGTGATGGTATAATTAAGCCAATGAAGGATTTTTTAATAAAAACCGCCATAAGGCTGAGAAAAAGAGGATACTATCGCCTTTCCTTCTGGTTTCTTGAAAGGGCCAAGAGATTTGGGGCCCAGGAAAGGGCAGAGGAGCTCCTTAGGGAGGAAAAACAGGAGTATGCCAGATACCTTCTTGAAAAGGCCCGGGAATACGAGAAAAAGGGGGATTTTACCGAAGCCCTTATCCTTATAGAAAGGGCAGAGGAACTTGGAGCCCAGGTAGATAAAGATGAGGTGGAAGCCCTGAGGGAAAAGTCAAGGAAGCAGAAGGAATTTGAAACGAAGCTCCTTCTCAACCCGGCTTCCATGGGTTTTCAGTTCGCTTCCAATTACAGGAAGTGGCTTTTTTCCCTTACTGGAACCCCGCATTTTTCCCATGAGGACGACAGTTCCAGAAAAATCCTTCCTCCGGAACTCTTAAAGGTCTGGAAGGAGGCCTACGAGAAGCCCGAGGATTACGAAGCCCAGTATAAATTGGCCTTGAATTTCTCCATCTACGGTTATACTTGGGAGGCCATATCCCAGGCTCAGAAGGCGGAAAGCCTGAAAAAGACCTCAGAGGTGGAGTTCCTCATGGGCATACTCTACATGGAACTGGGGGAAAAGGAGAAAGCCGGGGAAAAATTGACCTGTGCCCTGGAACTGGATCCCCAGAATCAGGCCGCCTATTACTTCTTGGGAAAACTCTTCCTTGATATGGACGAGGAGGCAGCGCTTTTTTACCTGCGACGTTGCATAGAAATTGACCCCACCACGGACATAGCGGAAAGTGCCTTAGACCTTCTGGGCGGAATAAAAAGGGAGGTTGAGGTCTAAGAACTAAGGGCCGATTTTATCATGGCCCTTAAGTTTATCATGTAGGCTTCCTTGGGCTGTTTCAGGCCCAGTCCGTCGTATTCCTTCTTGAAGATTTCCTGGGCTACCCTCTCGGTCTCCCCAAATTTTTCGTAATATTCCAGGATCTCCTTGCGGAATTCCTCGGTTCTTTTAAGGGAATTTTCAAGGAATTCTTTGCCCTGGGGGAAGATTCCCCCGTGTCCCAGGGCTAAGGAGAATTGACCGTATTTCAAAATTTTCCTGAGGGATTCTACATATTGCTGGTAGCTGGAAAGGAATTGCGGCCTTATATAACCCCCCTCTATTACTCCCGCGGCATCCCCCACG
Source organism: Candidatus Aminicenantota bacterium (assembly GCA_026991555.1). Taxonomy (GTDB): domain Bacteria; phylum Acidobacteriota; class Aminicenantia; order S016-38; family S016-38; genus JALSNJ01. The sequence continues at coordinate 3,154 of JALXBI010000024.1, read as the reverse complement.
AAAATAATTTTCTTTTCCGGAAATACAAAGGAAACGGAGCACTTAGTATGGCCCGGGGTCTCCAGCACCGAAAACTCCTCTATTTGGTCTCCTTCGCCCACAGTTATGTCAACCTTAAAGGGTTCAAATTCCAGGCCGGAGCTTCCTCCGAAGCTTTTTTCAGCTTCCTTTTCCAGGGTTTTTATAAGCTCTATGGCCTTTGGTTTTTCGAGGATTTCCGCTGTTCTCCTGGATGCGACGATTTTTATTTCGGGGAAATTTTTCTTTATGAACGGAGCTGCTCCTATATGATCGTAGTGGGAATGAGTAAGGAGAAGATAATGGGGTTCTACCCCTAACTCCTCCAGGTCCTTTAAAATGTCTGGGGCCATAAAAGTGAAGGCCGCATCGATCAGATAATTTTTCTTCTCCCTGACCAGATATACCGGAACCTCAGGGTGGTTTAGAAGGTAAATTCCGTCCCTAAATTCACCCTTTTGGCTGAACATGATAAAAATATACCACAAAGAAAGCTTGTGATATAATAAAAAGATGAAATTTCTGGGAATTAACGGCTCCAGCCGGAGGGATGGTTTAAGTTACAAGCTGCTAAGGATAGCGGAGGAAGAGTTCTCGTCCCTGGGCCATGAATTCGAAATTCTTCACCTTCTGGATTACAGGATCAATTATTGCAGGGGTTGCGTTTCCGAAGATATGAGCCTCTGTAGCCCGGAAAAATGTTACGAGGAGAACGACGATTTTCAAAAGGTAGCCGCGAAAATGATTTCCAGTCACGGAATCATATTTTCAACCCCTGTTTACTGGTATGCTCCCTCGGCAAGGTTGTGGACCCTGATTGAGAGGATGACCTCCCTGGAAAATACCCCAAAGAAATACCTTGAGGGAAAACCCGTGGGAGTAGTTGCGGCAGCAGGAGAGGACGGGGCCCAGAGCGCTATAACCAATCTGATAGTTCCCCTTGTGCACATGGGAATGCTGGTGCTTCCCTTCGGAATGACCTATTATTCGGGTAAAGAGGATGATCCGGAAACAGCTGTTTACGTCAAAAGAATGGTAAGAAACATGATATATGCCGCCTCCCGTTTGAGCGGCTATTCCTGGTGGGAACACAGGGAGGTTGAGTAATGCCTATTTTGAACTACACATCCAGGGAAATCACGGTAAAAATAGTTTATTACGGCCCGGCCCTTTCGGGAAAAACCACCAATGTAAAATACATATCCACCATTCTTCCTGAGGATAAAAGGGGGAAAATGGTAACCTTGCCCACCAAGGAGGACAGAACCCTGTTCTTCGACTTTCTTCCCTTTTCCTTAGGAGGAAAAGCCGGCTACAAAATAAGGCTCCAGCTCTACACCGTTCCCGGCCAGGTAATATACGATTCTACCAGAAGACTGGTGCTACAAGGTGCGGATGGTGTGGTTTTCGTGGCCGATTCCCAGAAGCCCCTTCTGGACAACAACATAGAGAGCCTCCAGAATATGAAGGCCAACCTCAAGAGGAATGGACTTAATTACCAGAAGATTCCCCTGGTTCTCCAGTATAACAAAAGGGACCTTCCCAACATACTTTCCATGGAAAAACTGGATTCTGTCTTAAACGAACTGGGAAGGCCTTCTGTCCCCTCTATTGCTATAAGAGGGGAAGGAGTTGTGGAGACCCTGGTTAAGATTACAGAGCTTACCCTGAAGGACCTTCAGGGACGATACTCGGTGCTTGAGGACATGAACATAGGTTCCTTGCTTAATGAACTGAAGAGTCTGGAAAGGGTGGAGGAGATGCCCGAGGAGGAAGTTCTCCCTGAATCCGGGGAGCTTCCCGAAGAAGAGCCCTTCGGCGAGCAGGAAGAGCAGAGGGACATAATTTCCATATTTTCTCCGGACGAAGAGACCGGGAAAATGGATAAGAAAGAGGTTGAAGAAATACTGGAACTTGAGGAAGCTGATGTTCTTTCGGAGTCCTCCTTTGAGGAAGCTATAAGCGAGGAGGGCAAGGAGATGCTGGAGGAGGAGATTCCTGAGAAACTTCCCGAGGAGATTCCGGATTTTCTCGAATCCCCTCCCCGGATGAGGCAGGAGAAGCCTACGGAAGCAGAAGGGGAAATTCTTCAGGTGGTTAAGGAAATTCCCCTTCAAATAAACATAAAAGATGGAGAAGAAGTAGAACTCATATTGAAGTTTAGGATAAAGGTGAAGAAATCAGGAGACAAATAGTTCCACCGGTTCACCTATACCTGCCTTAAGCACTTGAGAGGCTGAACCCATCCGGGTCACTATTTCCAGAAATCCCATGCTGTTTACTATAAAGGAGAGCTCATTGGGGCGTATATCCATAAAAGTCTTGGCTATTCCCGAAATCTTGACTCCCTTTATGCTCCCGAAAAGAATCTTTTTCCCCTTTAGGTCTTCTTCCCTTATATTTAGAGCGAGGTTGCCGAAGCGGTCCACGTGGATTACTATTCCCCTGATGGTGTTTCCCTCTATTCTGGGCTGGGGGAGTTTGAATTTTCTGAAATTTTCCGTCCTTTCCCCGAATCTTTCCACGGGTATTTCCTTAGAAAGCCAGGCTGCTACGGGAGCCATTTTGTCTCTGGCTTCAAAAGTGGAACTGGGATTTGGCAGGAAGAAATGCGGTTCTTTCACCTCGTATACCGTGTATTCCTCCGCGTACTGATAAACAGGGGCGAATATCCCGTTGTCCGGGCCTATGTAATATTTTCCCTCCGAGGAGATAAGCAGGATTTTCCTGTCCGTTCCAACCCCGGGATCAACCACCGTGAGGAATATGGTTCCCCTGGGAAAATAATTCATAACCCCCAAGAGCACATAGGCGGCTGAGATGGGATGGAAGGGTATTATCTCATGGGTAACATCAATTATTTTTGCCTCGGGATTTATGGTGAGGATCACCCCTTTTAATGAGCCCACATATGGGTCCTTGGTTCCAAAATCGGTTATGAGAGCAATAGGTCGCATAGATAAATACTAAAATTTAGGTGGACCAAAATCAAGTCCCATAATCAGGGACAGACCCTTTTTCTTAATTTCCTCCGAAAATTTCCCCCCAAAACTTCAATTAGGGACAGACCCTTTTTCTTAATTTCTCCCAAATTCCCCTATTGGGGACAGACCCTTTTTCATTCTTTCCCGAAAAC
>JALXBI010000023.1:0-20000 GCA_026991555.1 Candidatus Aminicenantota bacterium | reverse complement strand
GATGAAGACCTTAAAAATATCATGCTCAAATTCTTCAATCAGTATCTGTATTCCATAAAAAGGGAGGCAAAAGCATGAGAAAATGGGCAAAATTAGTGACCAGAAACCCTGTGCTGGTTCTGGGGGTAGCGAGCCTTATAACCGTTTTCTTCCTTCTGCAATTCAAGCACCTCAGGTTTGAAAACAGGTTCACATCATGGTTTCCTAAGGAGGATCCGGTTCTCAGAATTTTTCTTGAAACCGGTGAGAAATTCGGAACCAACGAGCTGGTTATGGTGGCTATAAAGGCAAAAAGGGGAGAAACCTTCAGGCCTCAAATCCTAAAAAGGATAAAGGCCTTAACTGAGGCTCTGTCCGAAAAACCGGGGATTTTTCTGGTAACTTCCATTGCCAATGCTCCAGATATAAGAAAAATAGAGGACGGGATAGAGATAAGGGACCTCCTGGACGAGATTCCTGAGGACGAGAGGGAGCTTAGCAGGCTCAAAGAATATATTCTTTCCAAGGAAAACTTCGTAAACAATGTGACATCCGCCGACGGGAAATGGTTGGCCATGGCCATTTATCTAAGGACCGAGGAAAACTCCGATCCTATAAAGGCCTTTGCTGAAGTTATAAAACCCACCGTGGAGAAATACTTAGGGGATGTGGCGGAAATTTACTATTCCGGCGATCCCTCGGATGCCTATTATGCCAACCAGTTCTCCACCGATGACCTAAAATTACTGACCCCTTTAGTTATCCTTTTAATCATACTGGTGCTGTTCTTTTCCTTTAAATCCTGGCAGGGAGTGGTTCATCCCCTTTTGGTGGTTATATTAGCTACCATCTGGACCTTCGGAACCATGGGCCTTTTCAAAAAACCCATGGACCTTCTGACCCCAATACTTCCGGTGCTTCTTATCGCCTTAGGTTCCGCATACGGCATTCATGTTTTAAACAAAATCCTCCACGAGGAAAATGTCTCTGAAGCCACCTCCAAGATTTTCGTCCCGGTTCTTATGGCTGGTTTAACAACCATCGTGGGCTTTCTTTCCTTTGGAACAGCTAAATTAAGTTTGATTGTAAACTTGGGTCTTTTTTCAGCCCTGGGAATTTTCTACGCCATGGTGATTTCCCTCTCGGTAATCCCGGCACTGATGGTTGTTTTCCCCCATCATCCCCAACTCCAACAGGAAAAATACGGATATTCTTCCCTTCTGAGGCCCCTTTCCAGGGCTGTGTTTTCTTCCCGGTGGATGGTGGCCGGGGCATTCCTTATAGTTTTTGTATTTTTCTCCCTATGGATCCCAAGAATCCACAGGGAGGTAAACTTTACAGAATACTACCCCCAGGACAGTATCCCGAGAAAATCCTTACAGATTATAAAGGAACACTTCGGGGGCGCATACCCCGTTACCCTCTATTTCAGGGCAAAGCGGATAAAATCCCCTGAGGTTCTGAAGGCTATGAGGATGGTTGAAAATTATCTTTACTCCCTTGAGGAAACCTCCCTTCCCTTCTCTGTATCCGACTTCATTGAGGAATTAAATTATCAGCTCAACGGCAGATATCACGTTCCTCCTACCTCTGGTGAGGTCTCTAATCTGTGGTTCTTCATGGAAGGAAGAAAGGAACTTTCTCAGATAATAACCCCGGACGGAAAGGAAGCCCTGGTGTTTGCAAAACTTCCTGAGGCGAGCACCAGTTTAATGAGGAGGACCTATTTTAGACTCCGCCGCTTCCTCGAAAAAACAGGCAAATTTGAAGCCTACGACCTGAAGAAATTATCCCCTGCACAAAGGGAAAGAGCAAGGGAAGCGGAAGAGGAATGGATAGAAAAGGAAATGGGCTGGCTCGGGGAAAAATACGGCTTCAAGATCAAAAAGGGCGCTCTGGCTGGAATTCACCGGCTTATTCCCCGGTTCTCTGACCCTGAAGTTGTAGGATGCTTCAGGGAGGAACTCGGGGCCTATGTGCTTTCTCCGGATTTTGAATTTGAAATCTCCCGCCCCAGGGGAGAAAAGCTGGTAAAGAAAATCATCCATCTGGTGGAAAAAGGCTTCACTCAAGAAAAAGATATGTTTAACGCACTAAAAAAAGAAATCCCCTCCGGTCAGTGGGATGCCGGAACCGGGGAAGATGTGGCCTCAGCCTTATCTTACAGGTTAAGGGAATGCCAGGGCAGGGTCTTCGTAAAAAGGGCATGGGCAAAATTAGGTTTAGAAAACAGGAACAAATACTTCGGGAAAAAGGCTATGGGGCTTCTCTGGGAAATAGCCGATGACTTAGTGGTTCTACCCGAAGGAAGCTTGCCCTTCCCCGGTGAAAGGATAAACCTGAAAATTCGCCAGAGCGGTTTTCCTGCGGCCATGACAAGGTTGGACCACTTCCTTTACGTCTCCCAGCTCCAATCCTTAGGCATCGCCCTTATCCTTACCTTCATTCTCATGGTGGCCCTCAGGAAATCCCTGGCTGTGGGAGCAATATCCACCACACCCATAATATTCACCCTTGGGGTTATATATGGCTTTCTGGGACTTTCCGGAATACCCCTTACCTACGCCACCATGATGATAGCCGGAGTGTCCATAGGTGTAGGAATTGACTATGCCATCCATTTCATTCACGGGTTTTACCAGGAGATTGAAGAAGGGCTGAGCACAAGAGAGGCCATTGAGAAAATCTATGTGGAAAAGGGCCGGGCCATCCTTTCCAATTCCATTGCAGTAATCCTTGGCTTCGGGGTTCTGCTTTTCTCCCGCTTAAAACCCCTTCACCAATTTGGGGGAACCATGATGGGTTCCATGTTCCTTGCGGCCTTAGCAGCCCTGAGCTTTCTCCCGGCCCTGCTTCTAATATTAGAAAAAGGAGGCGAAAAATGAGGAATAAAATCCTTGCATTTTTAAGTTTCGCAGTTCTGCTGGGGTTTTCCCTGGCTGCTGATGGCCCCTCAATTCTGAGGGCAGTGGAGGAGCGGTTAATAGGGGACCTCGCCCCTAAGGACCTCCATGCCACCATGGTTATGACCATTGTGGACCGGCACGGAAACAAAAAGGTTCGCGAGGTTGAAACCTGGGAGAAGAACAATAAGGACAGGGATGACTGGAGACTCATGAAATTCAGGAAACCCGCTGATGTAAAGGGGATAGGTTTCCTGGTCCTTTCAGAAGAGCAGATGTACCTTTACCTTCCAGAATTCCACAGGATAAGAAGGATAGCCTCCCACAATAAGAAGGAGGCATTTATGGGTTCTGATTTTTCCTACGAGGATATGGGAACATCAGGATTTTCAAAGTTCTACGATGCGAAGCTGCTTCAGGAGACTGAGAAGGAATATGTCCTGGAATTGAAAAGGAAACCAGGAGCTAAAAAACCCTATTCCAAGATAAAGATGTGGATTTCCAAGGAAAGCATGCTTCCGGTAAAGATGGAGCTTTACGATAACTCCGGGGAGTTGGTGAAAACTTCAGAACAAACGGTAAAGAAAATTGGAAAATACTGGATTCCCGTAAAGATTAAAATGACCTCGGTGAAGAAAGGGAGTTATACTGTCCTTGAGATGAAAAATATTGAGGTGGATTCTGGATTGGGAAGCAAGATTTTCACCAAAAGATTTTTAAAGAGGAGGTGAAACATGAGAAGGCTCCTGGCTCTTTTAGCCCTTATGGCCACCCTTCCCCTCTGGGCAGGGACGGAAGTTTCCGGAAGGGTCAAATTCTTCTCGTCCCTTTTCCTTACGGAAAACCAGCAGGGAGAATTTTTCACCCACAAGGCAGGGGAATTCGCCACCAAAAGAATAGAATTCCGGTTAAAGGTGGACGGGGAGCTTTCGGACAAGGTGAGCTTTTCGGCCAGGCTTGATGCCTTTTCAAGTCCGGATGCAGTATTCGGCTCCTACCCCTATGCGCAGCAATTTCCAGAATCAGGCCCCTTGGGCTCTCCTGAAATGGCCGAACCCTTTGAGTTGAACCTCTACGAGGGTTACATAAAAATAAGCGACTTCCTAATCAGCAACCTTGATTTTACCGTGGGAAAACAGAGAATTTCCTGGGGAACTGCGGACAAAGTCAATGTGGTGGACAATCTGAATCCAGTAGACTTTGCCAATTTCCTCACCTTTGACCCGGATTATTTCGCGGAGAGAAGGCCACAGACTGCCCTGAATTTTGAATATTACGCTGGAGCCCAGAGCAAGATTCAGGCGGTCTGGCTCCTTTCCCGTCAGTATTCCCCGCTCCCCTATGGGTTTGGAAATATGATCACCGGGACTACCCACTTTCCCTATGTCCTCGTTCCCGAGCACGCCGAAAGACTCCTCAAAAACACCAACTTCGGGCTCCGTTTCTCCACTGTTTTTCTCAACACGGATTTCGCACTTTCCTGGTATCACGGAAATTTCCACCTTCCGGTTCCGTATCAGATTGGGACCTCAGAATTCAATCCAGGTATAAACCCCATGCCGCTTTCAAACGGTGCTCCTATCTATTACACGGAACTCCGCTTCACCTATCCCAACCTTGATGTGGTGGGCCTGAGTTTTTCCGGAGAGATTGCCTCTGTGGGCTTCTGGGGCGAAATAGCCTATTACATTCCTGAGGACATAAAGGGAAGCTTCAACCTGGGAATGGGCCCAACATTAACCTTTGACCTTTTTGAAAAGGGCTACTTCAAATATGTCCTGGGCTTCGACTATACCTTAGGAATAGGAAACGGTATTTACATAAACGCCCAATTTCTCCACGGCTTCTTTGACGAGAGGGATTATTCCGGGGAAGCGGAAAAATTCCTGGGTTTCAGGAAAGGGGAATTCTTCGGGGAAATAGAGAACTATCTCATTACCAGGGCAGAATACAAAATTGCCTCGGAAACAGTGAAGCTCTCCTTAGGGACCATGGTGGAACTGGGGGACAAAACATCCTATGCCCTTATGCCCGGGCTGGAATTCAGGATTAAGGACTCCCTTACCCTTCAGGCTGGAATGTTCCTGGTCTCCGGCTCAGAGGAAACCAAATTCGGTTCCTTTAAGGAAGATAAACTGGCCTTCGTATCCTTTAAACTGGACTTTTAATCGCCACGGGAGGGAGGTGGTCCCATCTCCCTCCTCCTTTTCACCTCGTAAATTATCCCCTCCACCGCCATGGGAAAGGGATAGACCATTAAACTGGCGATTATAGCTATGAGAACCATGATCAGGGAGTACTTGAGAGAAGCTGTGAGAAAATAGAGAATAACGCCTAAGGCGGAAAGGCTGCTGGCAAGGGCGGTAAGTATGACGAAAGAGGACGAAAGGAGGGGCAATATTTCCTCATCTCTTTTTAAAAGGAAACGGGAAGGATTTAGAAGAATCTTCTTAACCACGAAAAGCACAACCACCACCCCTGCCCCTGTATAATAAAGGGGCTTCAAATAAGAGAGATCCGGTTTTAACTGCACCAAGTTAAACTTATGGACCATATAAATGAAGAGCCCTTCAAGGAACTCCCCTGCGATTAAAGCCAGGCATACAAGCCTTGCGCTTTTCAACCTCATATTTTCTCCTCCACGGTTCTCACCTTTTCTTCCATGTGGAGCCTCTTGTCCCTTCTCTCATCCACGGTTATCCTGGTGGAAACCCTCAGGGCTCCCATTTCAAAGGGCTTTTCGTGCATGGCCTTTATGGCTTCAAAAACCCTGTCCCATTCCCCCTCTATGATGGTGGACATGGGGGTAAGGGTAGTTTTAAGCCCATAGGACCTTAGGACCTTCTCCACCTCCGCCACATATTTGCTCAGGCTTGGCCCGCAGGTTCCCAAGGGAACCACGGTTACCTCTGCTATAACCCAACCCATTAGCACCTCCCTGAATTATTCTCCGGTTTTGGCGTAAAAAAGATATTCCCGAAGGAAGGGGTCAATTTCCCCGTCCAGCACCAGGTCCGCCTGGGGAATTTCCAGGCCGGTGCGGTGGTCCCTCACTGCTTTATAGGGATAAAGAACATAGGTTCTTATCTGATTCCCCCACGCTATTTCCTTCTTGTTCTTTTCCAGCTTCTCCACCTTCTCCCTTTTTTTCTGCTTTTCCAGCTCGTAAAGCCGGGAACGGAGAATCTTCATGGCCAGGGCCTTGTTCTTGTGCTGGGACCTTTCGTTCTGGATTGAAACCACGATTCCCGTGGGAATGTGGGTAATCCTTACCGCGGATTCCGTTTTATTGACATGCTGTCCACCGTGTCCTGAGGCCCTGAAGGTTTCTATTTTCAGGTCCTTGGGGTCAATGTCCACCTCCACATCCTCATCTATCTCAGGATATACGAAGACCGAAGCAAAGGAAGTATGTCTTCTCCTGTTGGCATCAAAGGGAGAAATCCTTATGAGACGATGGACTCCGCTTTCCCCCTGGAGAAGACCGTAGGCATAGGGACCTTCAATTCTGACAGTGGCCCTTTTGATCCCTGCCTCCTCGCCCTCCTGCAATTCAAGGATTTCCGCTTTAAATCCATGAGCCTCAGCCCAGCGAAGATACATTCTCAAAAGCATCTGGGCCCAGTCCTGGCTCTCAGTGCCCCCGGCCCCTGGATGAATGGTCAAAAGAGCGTTCCTCTCCTCGTCCTCAGTGGTAAAGAGGTTCTTTACCTCCTCCTCCTCAATGATTTTCTCCAGATTTTGCAGCGCCGCTTCCACATCGGAGGGGTCAGTTTCCTCGTAAAGTTCAATGTGAAGTTCCGCCTCTTCCAGGGATTCCTTCATCTTTTCGTAGGAGCGAAGCTTGTCCTCAAGGAGCTTTTTCTGTCTTCCCAATTCCCTGGCTTTAGCCGGGTCTTCGCTCCAAAGCTGGGGGGAGGAGAGCTGAAGATCTATGCTTTTAATCTTTTCCCGGAGGCTTTCCGGGTCAAAGATACCTCCTGAGCTTATGAAATTTCTCTTTCAACTCCTGAAGTTTTCTTTCAGCTTCATAAAGCTCCATTTTCCCTCCTGGGGTAATTATAACATTTCAGATGTAGCCTAAGGAATGGAGTTCCTTAAGGGTTTTCTCGTCCAGTTCTCTAATGTGTTTTTTTACGAATTTTCTCCTGTAGAACTTGCGATAACGGAGCTTCCTTGAAAACTTGAAGGCGTCCAGAAGAGGCATTCCGTCCATGTCCTTGCCTATGGGAAGGCCGTAAAGATAAAGAACCGTGGGGGCGATGTCGTAGACTGAAGCATTTCTAATTTCATATCCCTTTTTCACCCCCGGTCCCATTATCCCGAGAATTCCCAAAGGAGGCTCCATCCAATCCGGGAGTTCGTGGTTGTATCCCTCGGGTCCCAGGTCAAAACCGTGGTCCGAAAGCACTATGAGATATGCTCCCTTCTCCTTCGCCCTTTCCATGTATCTTCCCAGAATCCCATCCAGCCAGCGATATACAGGAAGGAGGATCCGGGCATCCTCCTGGTCCAGCTTCTTCCTGATTTCAGGGTCAAGTTTGTGCTCTTTCCTTATCTGGGTAAGGGCCTTTCTGACCAGTTCCTTATCCTTTATGAACATCCCTGAAAAATGGGTTATTACATCGGGCCAGCGGAAGTAAAGGGCAAAGAGATCGTAATCCCCCCTTTTCCAGACCATCTCCCCCACATTCTCCGTGAACTTCTCCATGAGCACGAAAACCCTGAAACTGCTAATGATGGGAAGCTTGGAGGGGTCCGCTCCCATCTCCTCCGCCATTTTCCTGTAATCTGGAATCCCCATTTCCGAAAGGGCCTTTTTGAAATTTCTTACCATGCACTTTTTTATCAAAGGATAATACTTGGGAGGATAAACGGCATCCCTTGGGAGAGCGTTTTTCTTTCTGGAAAGAACATAATCCCTCATGACGCTGGAGACCACTATGCCCTTAATGTGGTCCGGAGGATAAGTGACGAACCAGTTTATCACCGCTGAGCTTTTTCCGTATTCGTTGAGTATTTCCCAGATGGCTGGCTCCCTCCTCTCGGTGGCGGTGTAGGGAATCTTTATTCCGTGCTTCTTCACATATACCCAGTCAATTATCCCGTGCTTTTCCATGGTCTTGCCTGTGGCTATGGTGGTCCAGATAACCGCTGATAGGGTGGGCTTCATGGAACGGAGTCTCGCCCATGCCCCCTGCTGGCGAAGACGCTTAAAATTGGGAAGGTAACCCCGGGCCATCAGGGGTTCAATGAAATCCCAGTCAGCCCCATCAAAACCCAGAAGTATAACCCTGGTTTTTTCCGATTTGGTCTTACCGCAGAAAGGAAGAAAGAGGAGCGCTCCTGCCAGAAGGATTAATAGAAGCTTTCTCAAAAAGTCTTTACCTCTTCCTTTGCCTCCTCCTTTTCCTCCTCCTCCATGGCCTTGTAGAACTGGAACCCGGTTCCTGCAGGGACGATTCTCCCGAGAATTACATTTTCCTTTATTCCCCTGAGATAGTCCACCTTGCCCCTTATAGCTGCGTCTGCAAGAACCTTGGAGGTTTCCTGGAAGGAAGCAGCGGAAATGAAGCTCGGGGAATTAAGGGCCGCCCTGGAAATTCCAAGAAGATGGGGCTTTCCTCTGGCGGGCTTTTTCCCCTCGGCAATTATTCTCTCGTTGACCTTCTGGAACTGGAACTTATCCACCACCTCGCCCACTATGAAGTCCGTGTCTCCCACATCCTCTATTACCACCCACCTGAGCATTTGCCTTATTATTACCTCTATGTGCTTGTCGTGTATTCTAACTCCCTGGGGCCTGTAAACCTTCTGTATTTCCTTCAGCAGGTATTGGGCAAGCTCCCTGGGACCAAGAACATTCAGTATATCCCTTGGGTCTATATGGCCTTCAATCAGGGGAGAACCGGCCCTTATCCTTTCTCCATCCCTCACTATAACATGAGCTCCCTTGGGGACCTTGTAAACCCTTTCCTCACCAGTAACCTCTGATCTTACCTTTATGGTCCTCTGAACCCCCTTCACCTTCTTTTCTTCCAGTATGACTATTCCATCTATTTCGGAAATTATAGCCGGGTTCTTGGGGTGGCGGGCTTCAAAGAGCTCCTCTGCCCTGGGAAGTCCCTCGGTAATATCCTTGGTGGTGGCTATGTCCTTGAGTTTCTTTACCAGGATGGTGCCGGGATAAACCTTCTGTCCCTCCTTAACCATGAGATGAGCATCCACCGGGAGGAAATAGGTTTTAAGGACATTACCCTTCTCGTCCACTATCTGAATCTGGGGTTCAAGAATCCTTCTTTTAGCCTCGTCTAATGGAAGAACTATAACCTTCTGAACCTTACCTGTTACTTCATCCCTCTCCTCTATAAGGGTCTCTCCCTCTTTAAGGTCCACGAACTTAACATATCCCTCAACCTCGGCTATTATGGAGGTGGTGAAGGGATCCCATTCAGCCAAGGGCTGTCCCTTCTGGACTTTATCCCCCTCCTTCACAAAAAGTCTGGAGCCGTAAACCACGCTGTAATGCACCCTTTCCCTTCCCTTATGATCCAGGAGGATAATCTTTCCCATCCTCGTAACCGCTATGAGGTTGCCCTGGGGATCCACTATGGTTTTGAGGTCCTGGAATTTAACAATCCCATCTATCTTGGCCACATGAATATTCTGCCCTTCGCCCCTCTTTGCGATTCCTCCTGTGTGGAAGGTCCTCATGGTAAGCTGGGTTCCAGGTTCCCCGATGGACTGGGCCGCTATTATTCCAACAGCTTCCCCCATCTCCACAAGCTCCCCTGTGGCAAGATTACCTCCGTAGCACTTCTGACATACGCCGTGGGGAGCCTGACAGGTAAGGACGGTCCTCACCCTTACCCTCTCTATTCCGCTGTCCACGATTTTCCTCGCCTTCTTCTCGGTTATAAGTTCTCCCTCGGCGACAATAACTTCCCCGGTTTCCGGATCCTTAACCTCTTCAGCGGCTATCCTTCCCACTATCCTGTCCTCAAGGGGTTCTATTATCTTTCCGTTTTCCTCTATGTCCGTAAGTTCCAGACCTTCTATGGCTCCGCAATCCTCCATGGTGATGGTCACATCCTGGGCTACATCGACTATTCTCCTGGTAAGATATCCGGACTTGGAGGTTTTAAGGGCCGTATCCGCAAGACCCTTCCTGGCCCCGTGGGTGGAAATGAAATACTGGGCAACGGAAAGACCTTCCCTGAAGTTACTGGTAATGGGAGTTTCTATGATTTCCCCTGAGGGCTTCGCCATGAGCCCCCTTATTCCGGCCAGCTGACTTATCTGGTCCTTACTGCCACGGGCACCGGTCTCTGACATCAAGTAAAGGGGATTTATTTTTCCCTTCTTGGTCTGCTCTGCCATGGCTTCAAACATTTTGTTCCTTATCTTCTCGGTAACCTCGTGCCATATTTCCGAGATCTTGTTCAACCTTTCCCCTTTAGTTATTGCCCCTGCCATGTATTCCTCTTCCACCTTCATAACTTCCTTTTGAGCCCTGGCCACCAGTTTCTCCTTCTCAGGGGGAACTACCATGTCGTCTATACCTATGGAAAGCCCGCTGATTGTTGCATACCTGAAACCAAGCTCCTTTAGCCTGTCCAGCATGTCCACGGTGAAATCCAGTCCAAATCTGAGATAGGCGTAGTAAATGAGGTTGGAAATTCCCTTTTTCTTCAGGAAACCGTTCACAAAGGGAAATTCCTCGCTGAGGGCGTCGTTGAAGATAACTCTTCCCACGGTGGTGGAAATGAGCTGATTCTTAACCTTCTGGAGCCTGGTGTTAAGCACATCCTGATCGTTTTCCACATTTGCTGTAAGGTCAATGAGCTCCCCTGTATAGCGCAGGTAAATGGGAGCATGTATGTGCACTCTTCCCATGGAATGGGCGAGAAGCACATCTTCCTTGGACGGAAAAACCTGACCGCTTCCCTTCACCCCTGGTCTTTCCATGGTAAGGTAAGCTATCCCCAGAACCATGTCCTGGGTAGGGGTGGCTAAGGGCTTACCGTGGGCCGGGGAAAGTATGTTATGGGAAGAGAGCATGAGAAGCAGGGATTCTGCCTGGGCCTCTAAGGAAATGGGAATATGAACTGCCATCTGGTCACCGTCAAAGTCCGCATTAAAGGCAGGGCAAACTAAGGGGTGAATTTTTATGGCCTTCCCTTCTACCAGTATGGGCTCAAAGGCCTGAATTCCCAGCCTGTGCAGGGTGGGGGCCCTGTTGAGCAGGATGGGATGCTCCCTTACCACTTCATCTAAGGCATCCCAAACCTCAGGCCGCTCCTGTTCAATCCATTCCTCGGCCACCTTAACGGTGGTAACTAAGCCATCCTTTTCAAGTTTGTGGGCGATGAAGGGTTTGAAAAGCTCCAAGGCCATTTTCTTGGGGAGTCCGGCCTGATGGAGTTTCAGCTCAGGACCCACCACTATGACGGACCTGCCGGAAAAGTCCACCCTCTTGCCCAGAAGGTTCTGGCGGAATCTTCCCTGTTTACCTCTCAGGTTATCGCTCAGGGATTTAAAGGGTTTCCTGTGCTGGTTGGTCTGGGGACGGGCAAGTTTGGAATTGTCAAAAAGGGCATCCACTGCCTGCTGGAGGAGCCTTTTTTCCTCTCTAAGGATGAGTTCCGGGGAATTGGCATCTATCATCTTCTTCAGACGGTTGTTCCTGTTTATGACCCTCTTATAGAGCTCGTTGAGATCAGCGTTGCCGAACCTTCCACCGTCCAGTTTCACCAAGGGACGAAGGTCCGGGGGAAGCACCGGGATAACATCCATTATCATCCACTCGGGCCTTACCCCACTTTCCTTAAATCCTTTCAGCAGGGAAAGCCTTTTGGCTATCTTCTTGAGCTTCTGCTGGTTCTTCTCCTTCTTCATGGCCTCCCGGAGTTTTTCCACCTCCTCCTCCACATTCACATGGGAAAGGAGCTCCTTCAGGGCCTCAGCCCCCATTCCCACTTTGAAGGAATTCTCGTCCCGGCCCTTGGCCTTGAGTTCCTCAATAACCTTTTCCAGCTCCTCTTCGGTCAGGGTTTGTTTGTATTTAAGTCCGGTTTCATCAGGATTTCCAGGATCTATCACCACATACTTGTCGTATACGACTATTCTTTCAATCTCCTTTCCGGGAAGGTCAAGCACAAGGCCTATTCTGCTGGGAGGTCCCTTGTAATACCAGATGTGAGCCACTGGAGCGGCCAGCTGAATGTGCCCCATCCTCTCCCTTCTTACTTCCTTGACCGTGACCTCTACCCCGCATTTCTCGCATATGGTTCCCTTGTGTTTCTTCTTCTTGTATTTTCCACAAAGGCATTGATAGTCGTGGATGGGCCCGAAAATCCTGGCACAGAAAAGCCCATCCCTTTCGGGCTTGTGGGTTCTATAGTTAATGGTTTCGGGCTTTTTCACTTCCCCGTAGGACCAGCTCAATATATCTTCAGGAGATGCCAGCCTGACGCGCACCGCGTCAAAGTCCATTATGGTCATCTCCCGAAGCTGAAGGCCTTTTTTCATGACCTCCTCCCTTTAAATTTTTATATCCAGTTTTCTCCTTCTCCTGCGCTTTCTTAGCGAGAGAAGGTCCACATCTATTCCCAGGGCCTGAAGTTCCCTTACTATGACATTAACCGATGATGGAAGCCCCGGGGTGAAATTAAGGGTCCCGTTTATTATCCCTTCGTAAAGTTTCTCCCTTCCTTTGACATCGTCTGACTTGGCAGTAAGCATCTCGTGAAGGGCAAAGGCGGCGCCGTAGGCTTCTAAGGCCCAAACTTCCATTTCCCCGAGACGCTGACCTCCGAACCTTGCCTTTCCACCTAAGGGCTGACGGGTAACCAGAGCGTAAGGACCGGTGGAACGGGCGTGTATCTTATCATCCACCATGTGAACCAGCTTCATCATGTACATGTAACCCACAGTGGCCTCTTCCATAAACTCCTCCCCGGTTCTTCCGTCCCTGAGCCTTATCTTTCCGTCCTCGGGAAGCCCTGCCCTGCGGAGCATTTCCTTCACCTCTTCCTCGGTGGCTCCGTTAAAAACAGGGGTGGAAACATAAAGGCCCAAAGCCTTGGCTGCCCATCCTAAGTGGGTCTCCAGTATCTGACCCACATTCATACGGGAAGGAACACCTAAGGGGTTGAGGACAACATCAACAGGGGTTCCATCGGGAAGGAAGGGCATGTCTTCCTCGGGAAGTATTATGGAAACAACTCCCTTGTTTCCGTGTCTTCCGGACATCTTGTCGCCCACCTGTATCTTCCTCTTGGAGGCTATGTAAACCTTTGCCACCTTGCGAACCCCAGGAGGTAAGTCTTCCCCTGCCCTTATCTTCTTTATCTTCTCCTCCAGAGCCTGTTTCAAGCCTATAATTTGCCTTTCTGCCTTTTCCTCTATCTCCTGTATTAAGGCATCCCTCTGGGGATTGGGTTTAAGTTTGAGTTTTTTAAGGTAGTAATAGGGAAGTTTGTCAAGAACTTCACCTTCCAGTTTCGTGCCCTTCTTGAGGAGGACTTTGCCGGTAGCTGCATCAAGGAGATTTCCCTGGATGACTTCTCCCCGCAGGAGTTCCTTTATCCTCCTCTCCTTCTCCATCTGGATTATTCTTATCTCCTCCTCCAGGTGCTTGCGGAGCTTGGCTATCTCTTCCTCCTCCAAGGCCTTGGCCCTGGCATCCTTGACCCTTCCCCTTCTGGTAAATACCTTTACATCTATGACAGTTCCTTCAACTCCAGGAGGACAGCGGAGGGATTCGTCCTTCTTATCTAAGGCCTTTTCGCCGAATATGGCTATTATGAGTTTCTCTTCAGGGGTAAGTTGAACCTCTTCCTTGGGAGCTATCTTTCCCACCAGGATATCTCCGGGCTTTACCTTGGTTCCTATCCTGACGATTCCGCTCTCGTCCAGATGGCGAAGCTTGGATTCGGGAACCTCGGGAATCTCCCTGGTAAATTCTTCCTCTCCCAGGGCCACTTCCCGGGCCTCCACTGTAAATTCCTCTATGTGGATGGAGGTATAGGCGTCCTCCTTCACCAGTCTTTCGCTTATAACTATAGCGTCCTCGTAGTTGTATCCCCTCCACGGCATAAAGGCCACCAGGACATTCCTTCCTAAGGCCAGTTCTCCCCTGTTGGTAGCGGGTCCATCGGCTATAACCTGACCCGCCTTTACAAACTGACCCTTTTTAACTATGGGCTTCTGGTTTATTGTGGTTTTGGAGTTGGACCTTTTGTATTTGGTAAGGGTGTAAAGGTCAGCTCCTATATCCTGCTTGCCGACCTCGTCCCCGGTAACCCTTATTATTATCCTCTCTGCGTCCACATATTCCACAACCCCGCTCCTTTTAGCGGTGATCACTGCCCCGGAGTCCCGGGCAACCACAGCCTCCATCCCGGTGCCCACTATGGGTGGCTCAGGTTTTATCAGGGGAACTGCCTGACGCTGCATGTTGGAACCCATAAGGGCCCTGTTGGCGTCGTCATGCTCAAGGAAGGGGATAAGGGAAGCGGCCACGGAAACTACCTGGACAGGAGCCAGGTCCACAAAGTCCACCTCTTCCCTTTTTATCAGCTTAAATTCTTCTGCCTTCCTTCCACTTACATATTCGTCGAGAAGATAACCCTTCTCGTCGGTTCTTACATTGGCCTGGGCTATGTTGTATTTCCTCTCCTCCCAGACTGTAAGGTAGAAAAGATAGGGTTTAAACCTCGGAGGCTGTTTTCCCTCGGCCTTGAGTTTATTAACTATGGGGATTAAATCGTCTTCCTTGACCCTATCTCCAACTTTAAATTGCGAGTCCCCGGGATAGGTTATTTCGTAATAATTGATTATCCTCCCATTTTCAACCTTACGATAGGGAGTTTCTATAAATCCGTATTCGTTTACCCTGGCGTATGTGGTAAGGGATACTATAAGTCCTATGTTCTGGCCTTCCGGTGTTTCTATGGGACAGATTCTACCGTAATGGGAAGGGTGAACATCCCTGACCTCAAAACCAGAGGTTTTCCTCTTTAAACCTCCGGGGCCAAGGGCGGAAAGTCTCCTCTTGTGGGTAATTTCGCTGAGGGGATTGGTCTGGTCCATGAACTGGGAAAGCTGGGAAGTGGTGAAATAGTCCATCAAAACCGCCATGGCCGGCCTGGGGGTCACCACATCCGCCGGGGTCATCTGATGTGGATCAGGATGGGTGGTGAGTTTGTCCACCAAAGTCCTTTCCATCCTCCGGAGCCCCATGCGGAAGGCGTTCTCCACCTGCTCCCCCACTGGCCTGACCCTGCGGTTGGCAAGGCTGTCTATATCGTCAAGGTAAAAATTGGCATCCCATCTTCCCTTTTTAAGCCTCAATCTGAGAAGGTATTTGACAATAGCGATGTAATCCTCAAGGCGAAGCAGGGGATCATCTAAGGGAGAGTTAAGCCCCAGCCTTATGTTGACCTTATACTTACCCACCCTCTGGAAGTGGAATCTCTGGGGATCCAGGAACAGGGAACGGAAATAGGCCCTGGCACTTTCCTTGGTAGGCTTTTCTCCGGGCCTGAGCCTGCGGAAAATTTCAATATAGGCGCTCAGGCGGTCAAAGGCGCGGTCCTTGGAAAGGGTGGTGGAAATGAGGTGATCCAGCTCGTCCTTGTAGGGGAAGAAAACCTCAAATTCCTTTCCCAGTTTGGACAGGATGGTGAAATGGGTCTCGTCCATGGGGGTATTGGCCGGGATAATTCCCTTTTTACCCTCCATTTCCGGAAGTTCCACATCGGAAGCTAAGAAAGCTCCGTCCAGTTCTTCAGAGGAGATGGGAAGGTAGTCAATACCGTGCTTCTCCGCCCTTTCTATCATGGCAGAGCTAAGGGTAGCCCCTTTGGGACCTATAAGCTCCCCGTCCTTGTCGTAGAGGTCTTCTCCCAGTTTTTTCCCCACCAGATTCTGGGATGTCTTCCAGAGAAGTTTTCCGTTCCTGTAGGCCAGCTGGTAAACGGTATAGAAGGTCTTTATTATGTCCGATGTTTTCTCTAATCCCAGGGCCCTGAGGAATGTTGTAACTGGGATTTTCTTCTTGGAAATCACCGAGTAAAGGATTCCCTTGGGATCGTATTTTATCTCTACCCTCTCTCCCCGGTCGGGCACTATCTCTGCTGTTATTATGCCCCTTTCCTTTTTCTTCTCCACGAAGTACACCCCTGAGGACCTCTGAAGCTGGCTCACAATAACCCTTTCAGTTCCGTTAATAATAAAGGTGCCGTTGCTGGTCATAAGGGGTATTTCCCCGAAATAAACTTCCCCTTCCTTAATCTCAGTGATTCTTTTTTCCTTTCTGTCCTTTCCCTTCTCGTAAAGGGCGAGTTTAAACTTCACATAGAGAGGAGCACTGTAGGTGTAACCCTTTTCCTTGCATTCCTCAGGGCTGTGCATGATTTGGAGTTTTACCCTTCCTCCACAGTGAGAACATACTGGATATTCCACCTGTCCCACTGCCCCACAAACAGGACACACCGTGTGTTCGTCCACCTGGGTATCGGGAGGTAGGAGGGAACCGCAGTTTTTACAAACCGGCCTTGCATTCTCCACGCCCTTAAGCCTTCCACAGCTGCAGGACCATTCCCCTATCCGATAACTGTCAAAGAATATTTTTATGTTCCCCTTCTGGTCAGATACCGGGAAGATGGATTTAAAAGCGGCCTGCAGCCCCACGTCCTTCCTCTCGTGGGGAAGGAGTTCCATCTGAAGAAACTGGGAGTAGGATTTTTTCTGGACCTCCACCAGGTCGGGGATATCCGCAAAAGCCTTTATTTTAGAAAAATCCTTTCTCTTAATGTAGATTCCCTTTTCCTCCATAACTTAAACCCTGTCTCCCCCTTACTTGATCTCCACTTTGGCGCCCACTTCTTCAAATTTGGCCTTGATGGCTTCAGCCTCTTCCTTAGGCACCCCTTCCTTTACGGTGGTGGGGGCGGATTCTACCAAGGCCTTGGCCTCTTTAAGACCAAGGTTAGTTATTTCCCTGACCACTTTAATGACCTTGATCTTTTGGGGACCTATTTCCTTGAGGACCACATCAAATTCGGTTTTCTCCTCAGCCTCGGCCGGGGCAGCACCAGGGGCAGCAGCCGCCACAGGAGCAGCAGCCACGGCCATGGGATTGATTCCGTAGCGCTCTTCAAACTCCTTCAGGTACTCCACCAATTCGAGCACCGTAAGGTTGTCCAGGTGTTTAAAGAAGTCTTCCTTGGTTATTTCTGCCATTTCTTACCTCCTGTTTATTCTCCTTTTTCCTTTTTTTCTTTAAGCTGGGCCATGGCATTGGCCAGCAATGTAAGGGGCATGGACATGGCCCTGCCGAACATAACTAAAGGCGCAGCCATGGAAGCTGCAAATCTGGCCATAAGTTCCTCCCTGGTGGGAAGGGAAGCAAGTTCCTCGGCCTTCTCAGGCCCCAGTTTCTTCCCCTCAAGAAGGAACCCCTTAAACTTCAGTGTGGCCTCCTTGGAAAATTCGTGAAGTTCTTTAACGGCCTTTCCTATATCATCCCTTATAAAAACCACTGCCGTTGGGCCCTGAAGCCATTCCTCAGCCCCTTCCGCAGGGGTCCCTTCCATAACCTTTTTGGCTATCCTGTTCTTTATGACCTTTATTATGGAACCGTCCTTCCTGAGGGAGCTCCGGAGGGAGTTCATCTGTCCAACATTTATTCCTGTAAAATCGAAAAAGGCGAAGTATTTATAGTTCTCGAAAAGCTCCCTGAGCTGTTTTCCTCTTTCTATCTTGTCAGCCCTTTTCATTTCACCCTCCTATCTCATAAACTCGTTGGGGTCCAGTTTTATGGATGGCCCCATGGTGGGACTGATGTAAAGAGCCTTTATATACTTGCCCTTGGCTGCCGGGGGTTTTGCTCTGATAACCGCTTCTACCAACGCCTTGATGTTTTCCTTGAGCTGCTCGTCAGTAAAGTCAGTCTTCCCCACCATCACATGGATATTCCCGGTTTTATCCACCTTGAATTCAACCTTTCCCGCCTTTATCTCCTTGACGGCCTTGGCAACGTCAAAGGTAACCGTTCCGGTCTTGGGCGAAGGCATGAGACCCCTGGGGCCAAGGATTTTTCCAAGCTTTCCCACATGGCGCATCATATCAGGAGTGGCCACCACGGCGTCAAAATCAAGCCATCCCCCCTGAATCTTCTTTATTATCTCCTCTCCCCCCACATAATCGGCTCCAGCCTCTTCGGCCTCCTTTATTTTCTCCCCGGAAGCAATAACGAGCACTCTCTTGGTCTTTCCCGTTCCGTGGGGAAGAACTACAGTCCCCCTCACCATCTGGTCCGCCTTTTTAGGATCAACTCCCAGCTTCATGGAAACTTCCACGGAACCGGGAAATTTGGTATAGCTAACCTCCTTAACGAGCTTCACAGCTTCGTCCAAGGAATACGGCCTGTTTTCTATCTTCGCCTTTGCCTCAAGATATTTCTTACCGCGCTTAGGCATTTTCCACCTCCACACCCATGCTTCTTGCTGTTCCCTCCACCATCCTCATGGCAGCCTCCAGGGAATCGCAATTAAGATCGGGAAGCTTCATTTTTGCAATTTCCTCAACCTGTTTTCTTGTAAGCTTTCCCACCTTAGTCTTATTGGGCTCCCCAGAGCCCTTGACTATCCCGATTGCCTTTTTTATCAGGTAGGAAGTGGGAGGGGTTTTAAGGATAAAGTCAAAACTCCTGTCCTCGTATACAGTTATTTCTACGGGAATTATCATTCCCGGCTCCATTTTGGAAGTGGCGTCGTTAAACTGCTTCACAAAGTCCATAATGGCCACTCCGTGCTGGCCCAGAGCAGGACCCACGGGAGGAGAGGGGTTAGCCTGCCCTGCGGGAATCTGGAGCTTGATAATTGCCTTTACCTTTTTCTTTTTTCTTTTCTTGGGAGCCGCCATCTTCTTTCCTCCTTATAGCTTTTCCACCTGGGAAAAATTAAGTTCCACAGGGGTCTGTCTTCCGAAAATAGAAACCATAACCTTCATTGTCTGTTTTATGGGGTCCACCTCCTCAACTACCCCGGTAAAGTTATAAAATGGACCGTCTATTATTTTTACCGCATCCCCTTTCTGGAAGGTTTGTTTGTGCCTGGGCTTGTCCTTACTCTTGGTCATCCTGTCCTTTATTTTCTCCACTTCCTCTTCCGAGATGGGCTTGGGCTTGGTCCTGGTGCCCAAAAATCCCGATACCCTGGGAGTAGTCCTGACGATAAACCAGACCTTGTCCCCAACCTCACTATCTTCCAGATCCAGCTGCAAAAACACGTAACCGGGATATGGATTTTTGGAGGCGAGATTCTTTTTACCGTCCTTTATTTCAATAACCGTTTCCTTGGGGATTATTACTTCCCCCATCCTGTCCTCCAATCCCTCTTTTTCCAGCCTCTGGCGGATTTGCTCCACCACAAGTTCCTCATATCCAGTATACGTGTGTATTATGTACCACTTCATAAAACCTTATCCTCCCGCCGCTCTTCTTATACTCTCAATAATCCACGCAAAAATCACATCCCATATGTAAAGGTATACGGTGAAGAAAAATACCATTATGAGAACCACTATGGTGGTTCCCACTACTTCCTTCTTAGTAGGCCAGGTAACCCTTTTAAGTTCAGCCTTTACTTCCCTTAAAAACTGCTTAGCCTTAGCAGGGAAGGAGAGAATTTTAGAGGGGGAGGCAGTCGCCATCTCCCTGCCCCCCCTTTTTGTATTTTTCTTTTTACCCATCACATTTTCAGCAGGCCAGGAGGGACTCGAACCCCCAACCACCGATTTTGGAGACCGGTGCTCTACCAAGTTGAGCTACTGGCCTGTCTATCTTACCTCCTTATGAAGGGTATGTCGCCCACAATGGGGACAAAATTTCCTTAGCTGCAATCTATCCGGAGTGTTCCTGCGGTTTTTCGTGGTGGTGTAATTCCTGTTCTTACACTCTGTGCACTGAAGGGTTACTATGACCCTTACTTCCTTGGCCATCTTTTACTCCAGTATTTCCGTTACTGTTCCTGCGCCCACGGTCCTTCCCCCTTCCCTGATGGCAAACCTAAGCCCCTTCTCCATGGCTATGGGGGTGATAAGCTCAAC
>JALXBI010000022.1 GCA_026991555.1 Candidatus Aminicenantota bacterium | reverse complement strand
GGGCCAGGGAGGGGGATCTTGTGGAATACACCATAGACATAGGACTCCTGAACGTAAATCTCATACTACTTTCCGGCCTTGGGCTCTTTCTCCTTCTGGTTGGAGCCATATTCGGTTATTATGTAAATCCTCTCGGGATAAATCCTGCTCTTTCCGGAGGGGTGTTCGGGATAGGATTTTCCGCCCTGGTTTTGGGTCTTTCTAAAATGAGGAGATTCTCTTCAAGGGAATTATACCCGCAAATAAAAAGAGTTATAAGGAGGAGCGCATGAACAGGCGTGAATTTCTCGCCCTTGCCATAGGTGCCTTGGGAGCCTCGGCTTTCAAGATTAAGGGGAAAAACGCCCGGGGAAGCCTGATATTTACCTCTTCAAATCCGGCTGAGGCCCTTAAAAGGCTCGCCCATGAGGAAGGCGGGATAAAATACATCCCCGCCGATGAGGAGACCCGTCGTCTCCTTCGCCTTTCCGGTCCCTGGGGCAGGGGAAAAGGGGCCCTGGTTTTCGTAAGGGAACTGGACGCGCCAGTCCCTGCTAACATAACATATACTGGTCCTGGGGGAATTGAGGACCCGAGAAGGAAGTATAAAAAAACCTATGCATTTCTCTCCCGGGAAGGTAAAGGGAAATATTTAGTTACCGTGGTTTTCGAAAGCCGTTCCAAGGGACCTGCCAGGGCTGTGGTTGAAATAAACGGAAGGCGGGCTAAAGAGATAGATTTGAAGGAGGACGGCATTTACAGGATAGAAGGGGCTCAGGGAGAGATGGTCCTGGAAGTAAAGGGAGGAAGAATAAGAGCCGCCGAAAGTTCCTGCGAGAAGAAAATATGTGTCCATACAGGATTTATTTCCTCGCCCCACGAAAAAATAGTCTGTATACCCAACCGGGTGGTAATTTCCATAGAGGGAAGCGGATTAGACGGCATATCCTTTTAATTCTGCTACTGGTTTTATTTTCCGCCTGCGGTAAAAAACGGGAGCCTGGACCTTTAACCAGAACCCGGTTCCTGATGGGGACTTATTTCACCGTTAAAGCCTATGGAGCAAGCCCCGGGCTCCTGGACCGGGTTTTCAAAGAAGCGGAACGAATATCGGAAAAATACAGCTTAGAGAAGGAAGGCAGCTACATTTCCCGCCTGAACAGGGGCGAGGTTTCCTTGGACGGGGAGACCCGGTGGCTTCTGGATTTTGCCAGGGGGCTCTGGAAAGCCTCGGATGGGGCCTTTGACCCCACCGTGGGAAGGCTAAAAATCCTCTGGGGTTTCAATAAAAAACCCCATCTCCCTTCCCCTGAGGCCATAAAAGAAGCGCTTAAATTCGTGGGTTTTGGGCGGGTGAAATTCGTGGAAGGTAAACTGCAAAGTCCTGGATTCGTTCTTGATCTTTCCTCCTTTGCCAAGGGCTATGGGGTGGATCGGGCCTGCGAAGTTTTAACGAAAAACGGGATAAATTCAGCCCTGGTAGATGCCGGGGGGGACATAAGGGTGATCGGAGAAAAACCCGACGGGAGCCCATGGAGGATAGGCATAAAAAACCCATCTGGGCCAGGGATAATAAAAGTCCTTTCCCTCAGGAATTCAGCGGTTGCCACCTCAGGGGATTACGAGAACTTCTTTGTGAAGGACGGGGTAAAATACCATCATCTTCTTGACCCAAGGACCGGTTATCCTGCCCGGTGGTTCAAAAGCGTATCCGTGGTGGCAGATACCTGCATGATGGCCGATGCCCTTGCCACCGCCATATTCGTTGCAGGGCCGGAAAAAGGAAAGGAAATGGCCGAAAAATACCATGTTATGGTTTTCGTGGCGGGCCAGAAGGGGAATTTAAGGGAGCTTTCGGGAAGATAACGGAATTTTAAGCTTGCCCCGTTTGATTTTTATCAGGATGAAATTTAGAATTTAAACAATGCGAGCCAGAACCCTGGCAATTTCCTTTCTCCTTACCTGGTGGATGGGGATTTTTGCTCCTCCCCTTATAAAGCACTGGGGAGGCGACCCTTCGGGTATTTATTCTGTCTATTCCCATGTTTGCCATCAAAGAGAAGATAGAAGCTTTCATATCTTCGGTACAAAAATGGGGGTTTGCTCACGATGCACGGGAATATACACTGGAATGCTGTTTTTCGTTATAACATCTTCCCTGCTACCCATTCCTCTAAGCGGAACCACCGCCGCTCTTTTCCTGTCCCCCTTAGCCGGAGGAAAGCTTCTGGAGGAAATCACTGGGTATTCTTCCAACTGGGAGAGGTTTATAACCGGATTTTTTCCGGGAGTGCTTCTTGGAATGGGTTTGCTTTACGGGCTCAGGGACCTTAAGGGGGAAAAATGAAAGGAGATATTTACAGAGCAGCCTTAATAGCAGGGCTTATAAGCGGAGCCCTGAGCGGGATTCCGATTCTTTCCTTGGGGAACTGCCTTTGCTGCCTATGGATAGTAGGAGGGGGTGCTTTTGCGGCTTACCTTTACCAGAGGAGCTCCTCTGTTAAATTAACCGCCGGGGATGGTCTAAGCGTGGGAGCCCTCGCGGGGTTTATGGCAGCCTTGGTGGCCACTCCCTTAGACCTTATTTTTTTCTCCTGGAGCAGGGGGCTCATGATGGAGATAATGAAAACCTATGGAATGGACACCTCGGCCTTTCAGGCTTACTGGGTTCCCCAGAAATTCGCTTCTTCTTTTCTGATGAGGATAATACTCTTCTCCCTTTTTTCTGCCATAGGAGGAGCCATTGGAACGGGAATTTTTAAGCCCAAGGCCCACGGTAATAGTTAACCCGGCTTCCGGTAACGGAAAAACCTATCGCCGGTGGGAGAGCATAAAGGGGTTTCTTTTAAGCCATTTTAAGGAAATAAAGGAAATATTCACCCAAGCCCCAAAACACGCCACGGAAATAGCCAGAGAGGAGTTAAAACAGGGTCAAAAACACATAATCTCCGTGGGTGGGGACGGCACCCTCAACGAGGTGGTAAACGGCTTCTTCGAAGAAAAAAGGCCCATTAATCCTGAAGCTGCCCTTTCAGTCCTTCCCTCGGGAAGGGGAAACGATTTTGCCCGGGGAATAGGAATTAAAAAGAAGACAAGTTTTTCCACAAGATCAGTGGTGGATTTGGTGGACATGGGAAAGAGGTTTTTCGTGAATGTTCTGGACCTTGGTCTTGGGGGGGAAATAGTAAGCAAACTTGGCCAGGGGACCCATTCGGGTCTTGTTTACTCCTTGAAGCTTCTCAGGGAATTCTTCCGCTATAAACCTAAGTTCTATAGGGTAGAGGTGGACGGTAGGGTGGTAGAGGGAGAATTCCTTACCGTTGTTGTAGCCAACGGGCCGGTTTTTGGGGGAGGAATGAAAATAGCCCCCAGAGCCAGGGCGGACGACGGATTCCTGGATGTGGTTTTTATAGGTCCACTCTCTCCTGCCGAATTTCTCCTGAACCTCCCCAGGCTTTATGCGGGAACCCTGCTTTCCCACCCCAAGGTTTTCATGATGAAGGGCAGGAAAATCAAAATCAGTTCCCGGGAGATGTTTGGTCAGTGCGACGGCGAGCTTTTTCGTGCTTCAGAGATTAACTTAGAGGTAAAACCGGCCCTGATAAATCTGTTAATATGAAGCTACCAAAATTGAGACCCGTGGAGATAATACCTTACAGGGAGGGCGAGTATATAATTCGCGATCCCCTTTTCCTTTCCGGCGAAGTTCTCGTGGTTCCTGAGCCGGTGATTTTCGTCCTGAGCTACCTTGACGGGGAAAAGGACGAGCTTTCCCTAAAAGAGGATTTCGTGAGGAAATACGGGGAAATGCTCTTTTCCGAGGACTTGGAGGGAATTATAAAAACCCTGAGGGAGCATTTTCTCCTGGAGGACGAAGAGTATCGGAGGAAAATGCAGGAATTGATGGAATGGTTCAACTCAAATCCCTATGTGCCCATGAACTCCCTTCCCAGGACCTATTCGGATTTTAGTTCCCTGAGGGAAAGGATAAAATCCCAGGTGCAGGTCAGGGACCAGTGTGAGAGGGGAATAATTTCTCCCCATATAGATTACGAGAGGGGGATGAGGGGATATGCTTTGGCCTATGGGGGATGGGAATATCTTAAGGGCAAAACCCTTATATTTCTCGGGGTGAATCACACGCCCCTCAGGGACGGTTTCATACTTTCCTCCCGGGGTTACATGACACCCTGGGGACCAGTAGAGGTTGACCGGGATGCCCTGAAGGCCTTAGAGGAGGTTATTGAGAACCCCTATTCGGATGAAATAGCCCATTTCTTTGAGCATTCCATAGAGCTGAACGTGGCCTTTCTCAAAGCCCTAACGGATTTCAAAATGGTGGGCCTTCTTGTTCCCAGTTTTTCGGATTTTATCGCTCAGGGGGAACTTCCAGGAGAAGATTTCCGCAGGATTTTCT
This sequence comes from Candidatus Aminicenantota bacterium, assembly GCA_026991555.1. Classification (GTDB taxonomy): domain Bacteria; phylum Acidobacteriota; class Aminicenantia; order S016-38; family S016-38; genus JALSNJ01. The sequence continues at coordinate 22,620 of JALXBI010000022.1, read as the reverse complement.
CCCTTCTTGAAGAAATAGCTAAGGATGACAACTTCGTCCTGATAGCTGCGGCGGACCTGAGCCATTATGGAATAAGCTTCGGCGATAGGGAAAAGGCAGAGGAGCTTTTCCCCCAGGTGGAAGCCTTTGACAGATATATCCTGAGGAAAATGGAGGAGGGGGATGGGGATGGGTTCCTTTCCTCTTTCTTCCCCCACAAAAATGCCACAAGGGTTTGCGGAACCGGGGCAATTTATGTATTCTTAAAATCGGTGGATAAAAAGGGGAAGCTCCTGGGGTATTTTAATGCCATGGATCCCGATGGATCTGCGGCGGTTAGTTTTGCTGCACTAATATATTAAAAGGAGGAAGAGATGGAAATACCGAGGGTAAGACCACCCAGGGGTTGGTTTCCCATTCCCGAATATTTAAAGAGGACGGGGGGGAAATTTCCTGACAGGATGGCGGTGAGGATAAGGCGAAGGAAGAAATGGTTCGGGTATACTTATGGAGAGCTTGCGGAAAAGGCCGCCCGCTTAGCCTCCTTTATAAGGGATCAGGGCTTCGGGAAGGGAGACAAGATTTCGGTTCTGGGAGAAAACCGTCCCGAGTGGATACTCAGTTATTTTGCCATACAATGGGCTGGGGCCACGGTGGTTCCCTTAGATGCCAAGCTTAAGCCCCCCGAATACCTCCACATTTTAAATGACGCTGAAGTGAGCATGGCCTTCGTCTCCGGACACAAACTCCCGGACATCCAGGAGATCCGGGATCGGGTGCCCTCCCTGAAAAAGGTAATAGTGATGGATGATGTGAACGGGGAGCTGAGCTTTGAAAATGTTCTGGATAGTTTTAAGGAACCTGCCCCCCTTGCTGAGATAGGCCTGGAGGACCTGGCTGTCATCCTTTATACTTCAGGGACCACCGGAACTTCCAAGGGGGTGATGCTCACCCACAAGAACATCTCCTCCAATGTGGATGCCATATATCAGATAATTGACATAAACGAGAAGGATAGAAGCTTCTCCTACCTCCCCCTTCATCATGTTTTTGAGGCAACGGCAGGAATGATTTTCCCCTTGTCTGTAGGAGTAACTATAACCCTTGCCAGGTCCTTAAAACCCACTGAAATGATAGAGGACCTGCGGGAAACTAAACCCACCCTCATGACCACGGTGCCCCTGCTTCTGGAGAAATTTCTCCTGAGAATAAGGGGGGAGCTAAAAAAATCCCCGGTCAAAAGGGGAATGGTAGGGGTGATGAAAGGCCTGCATAAAGGCTTGAAGCCTTTCCTTGGCAGGGAGCGCTCAAGGAAGATATTTAAATCAATTTTATCCAAACTGGGATTTGAAGAGCTCAAATACATGGTCTCAGGGGGGGCTGCCCTTCCCCGCTGGGTATCCAAGGGCCTTGAAGAGCTGGGCTTTCCCATCTTTCAGGGATACGGATTATCGGAAACCGCCCCGGTTCTCACCGTCAATCCTCCCTGCTGTCCCAGGAATGCCTCAGCTGGACTACCCATACCCTATGTGGAGATTAAAATCATGGACCCTGACCCAGAGGGGATAGGGGAAATAGCGGCCAGAGGGCCCAATGTCATGCCAGGTTATTACAAGAATCCCCAGGCTACCAAGGAGGTTTTCACCGAGGACGGGTGGTTCCTTACCGGAGATGTGGGATACTTGGACGAGGACGGGTTCCTCTACATAACCGGTAGAAAGAAGTCGGTTATAGTAACCGCTGGGGGTAAGAACATATTCCCGGAGGAAGTTGAGGCAGTCCTCCTTCAATCCCCGTTCATCGAAGAGGTCTTAGTGGTGAGGGGAGCAAATCCGGTGACCGGGGCCGAGGAAGTTCAGGCCATAGTTTATCCCAATTTTGAAGAGGTGGATGCCTATTTCAAGGAAAAGGGGATAGAAAATCCCACGGAAAAGGACATTGAGGCCCTCATAGGTGAGGAGATAAACAAATATTCTGCCCAGCTGGCCGATTACAAGAAACCCAAGAGGTTCCGTTTGAGGGACGAGGAATTTCCTAAAACCACAACAAGAAAGATAAAAAGGTATCTTTTCGAAGAAAAATCCATTCCACTTATAAAAGAAAAGAAAAAGTGAGATGGATAAGGTAATCGTCATTGGACACAGAAATCCCGATTCAGATTCGGTCTGCTCGGCTATAGGGTATGCCTTTTTCAAGAACAGCATAGACAGAAATGCTGTGTATATTCCTGCCAGAGCCGGTGAGCTAAACTCCGAGACCAGATATATTCTTGAGAAATTTCAGGTGGAAGAGCCGGAGCTGGTGGACACTCTGAGGCTTAAGCTCAGGGATCTGGAACTTAGACCCCCTGTTTCCGCTTCCCCATCGGCTTCCATAAAGGAAGTGGTGGACCTTATGAAGGAAAACGAAATAAGGCTCATACCACTGGTTGACGAGGAGGGGAAGCCCATAGGGGTGGTGACTCAATCCAAGGTGGCCCGGGAGTTTGTGGAGGGACTGGGGAGGCAGGACCTCTCCTCCAATCCTGTGGAAGTTCGGCTCCTTTCCAAGGTTTTAAAGGGAAAAATTCTCGCCAATTCCTCCGGCAGAAAAACCTTAGAGGGGAGTATTTTTATAGGGGCCAGAAAGCCCGAGACCCTTGCAAAATCCATGGGAAAAAAGGATATTCTTCTGGTGGGGGATAGATTTGACATAGTAAAAGCCTCACTTCAGGTGCCGGTGGCAGCGGTTATCCTCACTGGAGGGGTGAACCTTCCCCAGGACCTTTTAACTATAGCCCGGGAAAAGGGGGTTCTGGTAATTACCACTCCCTACGATACCTTTACCACCGCCAAGCTTATAGAGCTTTCCCGACCTGCCTTCTCCTTTATGAGACGGGATTATCCTACGGCCTTCCTGGACGAATACATGGAGGAGGTTAAGGAAAAGGTTCTTAATTCCAGAATAAGGGGAGTGCTGGTTCTGGACTACGATGGGAGGTTAGTGGGAGTGATTACGAGAACGGATCTTATAAATTTAAAGAGAAAGAGGGTAATCTTAGTGGACCACAACGAAGCTTCCCAGGCAGCGGATGGAATAGAGGAGGCAGAGATAATTGAGGTTATAGACCACCACAGAATAGGGGAGATTTCCACCCTAAAGCCCATCTACTTTTATGTGGAGCCCATAGGGAGCACATCAACTATAGTGGCGGATTTCTTTTCCCAGAGAAGAATTCCCATGCCCAAGGAAATAGCCGGGGTGCTTCTCAGCGGCATTATTTCCGATACCATGAACCTTACCCTTTCCACCACCACAGCGAAGGACAAAAGGGTGGCGAGAAGACTGGCCTCCCTGCTTAAGATTGATATTCCATCCTTCGCCAGAGAGCTCCTCAGGGCAGCCTCGAGGATTGAGGACCTTTCCCCCAAGGAAATAATTTTCAGGGATTTTAAGGAATACCGCTTCGGAAAAAAGAAGGTAGGAATAGGCCAGATAATAACCCCGGATTTTTCCCTCCTCTACCAGAGGGAGGAGGAAATAAGGCAGGCCCTTAAAGAGACAAAGGAGATGGGGGGCTATGCCCTTATCGCCCTGATGCTGACGGATCCCCTGAGGAAGCTCTCCGAGGTATGGGCCGTTGGGGAAAAGGGACTCATAAGGCAGGCCTTTGATGTGGAGGAGAGCCAGGGAAAATTCGTCCTCAAAAATGTGCTTTCCAGGAAAAAGGATTTTATAACCCGGTTAGGGGAAACCATAATCAGGGGAAAACTATAAAAAATAGGCCTATGATATAATTTCCCCAATGAAAGGGCTTCCTGAAACTCCGGTTCTTATCTGTTCGCGGAGGAAAATAAGGGAAAAATTTGAGGTTCTCTCCCGCTGTCTTCCCCGGGTGGAGCATTTTTATGCGGCCAAGGCCAACTTCCACCCAAAGATAATAAAGGAAGTGGTGACTTTGGGTATGGGACTTGATGTTAGCTCGCCTGGGGAGCTTCGCTTAGCTAAGGAAAATTCCCTTCCCGGCGAGAAGGTGATCTATACCCAGCCCATTAAAAGGGAAGAGGAGATAGCCCTTGCCAGGGAGCATGGGGTAAAGGCCCTGATATTTGACAATCCCCACGAGGCGAAAAAAATAGCCCGCCTCTGGAAAGGGGCACCGGTGCTTCTTAGGATAAAGGTGGAAAATCCCTTCTGCGTGGTGAACCTCTCCGAGAAATTCGGAGCGGCCCCGGAAGATGCCAAGGAGCTCCTTCTTCTTGCCAAGGACCTCGGGCTTAATGTGAGGGGAATAGCCTTTCATGTTGGCTCCCAAACCACAAATCCCTCTCCCTATTTTGAGACCCTTAAAATTGTAAGGAGAATTTTCAACGTTATGGCCGGGGAGGGCCTTTATCTTGACCTTTTGGACATAGGGGGAGGGTTTCCCATAGCCTACCGCCAGCCTGTTATGGCGGCTGAGAGTTTCCTCCAGCCCATCAGGGCAACCTTAGAAAATTATTTCCCTTCCACTGAGATAATATCCGAACCGGGACGCTTTATTGTGGGAGACGCCTGTTATCTCCTTACGAGAATTGTTGGAAAAGCCCGACGAAAAGGCATGATATGGTATTACATTGACGACGGGCTTTACGGGAGCTTTTCCGGTAAAGTGTACGACCATGCGGACTATCCCATTCATCCTTTGAAGAAGGGAGAAAGAAAACCTTCGGTTATAGCAGGTCCTACCTGTGATTCCTTCGATGTGGTATACAGGGAAGCCTATCTTCCCGAGATGGAGCCCGGGGATTACATAGTCTTTAAGAGCATGGGAGCCTATACCTTGGCCAGCGCCAGCAATTTTAACGGTTTAGAGAAACCGAAATTAATAATACAAGAGGAGGAGGAAATTGAGCTTCAAATACTTTGAAGACCTATGGAATATGTGGTATACGGAACTTCATAATGGGACGGCGGGGCTTACCCTGAAGATAAAGAAGGTGCTTTACAGCGGGGAAAGTCCCTTTCAGAGGATTGATGTTATGGAAACCTACGAATACGGTAAGATGCTGGTTCTCTATGGTTCCATAATGTTTACCGAAAGGGACGAATTTGTCTATCACGAGATGATTTCCCATGTTCCCCTCTTTGTTCATCCCTCTCCTGAGGAAGTTCTGGTGATAGGAGGAGGGGATGGGGGGACCATAAGGGAGGTTCTTCGCCACCGGGAGGTAAGGGCTGTTACCATGGTGGAAATTGATTCCCAGGTGGTGGAGGTGAGCAAAAAATTCTTCCCCACCATGTCAGTGGGTTTTTCCGACCCCAGGTTAAGGCTTCTCTTTAAAGACGGGGCGGAGTTCGTAAAGGAGGACCAGGGGAGTTACGATGTTATCCTCGTAGATTCTGCGGATCCCGTAGGTCCAGCGGACATACTGTTCAGGGAGGAATTTTTCCGCTCTGCCAAGGAGAGGCTAAAACAGGGGGGAATTTTCGTGGCCCAGACAGAATCTCCCTTCTATCACCCGGACATAGTAAAGAACACATATTCTGTGCTTAAAAATCTCTACAAAAATGTCCACATGTATCTGGCCTGGATTCCTGCCTATCCCAGCGCGCTCTGGAGTTTTTGCTTCTGCAGCGACGAGCTTCATCCTTTAAGGGATTTTAAGGAGGAGAGGGTCTCAGGCTCAGGCCTTGAATTTAAGTATTACAACCCGGAGGTTCACAGGGCAGCCTTTGCCCTTCCCAATTTTGTGAAAAAATTAATCTAAGGAGGTTGCCATGGCTAAATACAAAATAGTTCTTCTTCCAGGAGACGGGATTGGAAGGGATGTAATGGATGCGGCGAAAATTGTCCTGGAGGAGGTTAAACTGGACGCCGAGTATGTGGAAGGGGAGATTGGGTGGGAATACTGGAAAAACGAGGGGAATCCCCTTCCCGACAGAACCATAGAGCTTCTAAAAACCGCTGATGCTGCCCTCATGGGGGCTATAACCTCAAAGCCCAAGGACGAGGCAGCCAAGGAGCTGGCCCCGGAACTCAGGGGAAAGGGTTATGTTTATTTTTCCCCCATAGTTCGCCTCCGGCAGGAATTTGACCTTTATATAAACCTGAGACCATGCAAAGCCTACAAGGGAAATCCCCTTAACTACAGGGACAACATTGACCTTGTGATTTTCAGGGAGAACACCGAAGGAATGTATGCAGGGGTGGAATTTTACCCTCTTCCTGATGAGGTGAGGAAGGCCCTCCTCATCCATCCCAAGATGAAGAGGTTTGAGAATGTCCCAGCTGACGAAATCGCCGTCTCCACCAGGATAATGACCAAGAGGGGATGTGAGAGGATAGTAAGGGCAGCCTTTGAATACGCTAAGGCCAACGGAAGGAAAACAGTTACCTTGGTGGAAAAACCCAATGTTCTCAGGGAAACCGGAGGCCTTATTACCAGAGTGGCCAGGGAAATAGCAAAGGAATATCCGGAGGTAGAACTCTGGGAGGCCAATATAGATGCCATGACCATGTGGCTGGTTAAAAACCCTGAAAAATACGATGTCCTTGTGGCAGAAAACCTCTTTGGTGACATAATATCCGACCTTTCCGCCCAGCTGGTTGGGGGCATGGGGTTTGCCCCTTCGGGGAACATCGGGGATAATTTCGCCCTTTTTGAGCCCACCCATGGGTCTGCTCCCAAATACGCTGGTCAATACAGGGTCAATCCCATGGCCATGCTCCTTGCCACCAAGATGATGCTTGATTACTTAGGTGAAAAGGAAAAGGCCGATAGGTTAGAGAAGGCTATTGCTGAGGTTATAGAGGAGGGAAGGGTTAAGACCTACGACTTAGGAGGAAATAACTCAACCTTAGAGGTGGCCCAGGAGGTGGCCCGCAAGTATAGGGAAGGCTGATTTTATGAAGTGCAGAATATGCAGGGGGGAGGCGGAAATTTACCTCCCCCAGTATCACCTTGCCCTTTGCCGGGAGCATTTCCTTGACTTCTTCCTTAAAAGGGTAAAAAAGGCCATAAAGGACTTTAAAATGCTGGGGAAGGGGGATAGGGTCCTTGTGGCAGTATCCGGGGGAAAGGACAGCCTGGCCCTCTGGGATGCCCTTGACCTTTTAGGCTACGAAACCGCGGGGTTTTTCCTGGACTTAGGGATAGAGGGAATTTCGGATAAAGCAAAGGAAAAGGTGGAGAAATTCGCCGAGGAAAGATCCCTTCCCCTGAAGCTGGTATCCCTTAAGGAGGAATTCGGCCTTACCCTTCCTGAGATTTCAAGAAGGCTCAGGGAACCTGCCTGCAAACTCTGTGGAAGGCTTAAAAGGTATTACATGGATAGGGCCTCCAAGGGTTACGATGCCGTGGCCACCGGACACAATCTTGACGACGAGGTTGCATTCCTTTTCGGAAATGTTCTTCACTGGAAGGAGGAATACCTCTCCCACCAATTTCCCGTCCTCCCTGCCGAACACGGGTTCTCCAAGAAGGTGAAACCTTTAGTTTATCTAAGCGAGAGGGAAACCTCTGCCTACGCCTTTATGAGGGGTATAGACCATCACAGGGAAAGATGTCCCTTCTCCCAGGGAGCTACTTCCATTTTTTACAAAAACATATTCAGGGAAATAGAACTCAGGATGACGGGAACCCGTCTCAGTTTCTTGAAGGGCTTTTACAAAATAAGGGACAGGTTCAAAAACCCCATAAAGGAAAAACCGAAGCCCTGCAAGCTCTGCGGCTATCCCACCACCGCCGGGGGAATATGCTCTGTGTGCAGGATGAAGATAAGGCTGGGTTTAATAGAGGAGCCTTCTGGCTAAGGAGTGGGCCATTTTTATGGGAGAGGGTATTTTAGCCGGGGAATTTTCCTCATAGGCCCTGAGAGCAGCCTCAGGGGAAAGGAGATTGCCAGGGGATATGAACACCGGCCTTTTCCACCCTTTTCTGCAAAGGGCAAAACCTCCATCTAAGGGAAGGAGCCTTTTCCCGCATTTCCAGGGGAAATCTTCCATGGGCTTCTTGCTTATCCCCACTGTGGGAAGACCGGTTCTTACTCCCACGAAGACCGCAAGCCCTGCTTTTCGGGGATGAAGAAGCCCGTTTCCATCCACGAATAAAAGCTCCGGCCTGAGGCTGAATCTCCTCAGCAGGGCTAAGAGCCATGGCCCTTCCCTGAAGGCGAAGAATCCGGAAATGTAAGGGAAAAACACCCTGCCTTTAATCTGGGCTGCCTGAAGAACCTTCCCTTCCTTGCTTAAGACCACCCCGGCACAGGCTATAAGCTCTCCCCTGTAGCTGCAATCAACCCCTGCTATTAATTTTGGCCTTCGGTATTGGCCGGGCCTGTAGAGGGAGGCGTATTTTATCTGAATTTCAGCGAGGCGGGAGAGGTTCAATTTTGACCTTAGCACCGCAGAAAACCCCTTTTTTCAGGTCTTCCTTAGCGTATAGGGACCTTACCCATGAGTAAATGTAGAGGGTATTCCTCAGTTTAGTTCCCTTTATCCCCCTAAGGATAGCCTTTCCCGAGGAATTGAACCTTATCTTCCTTCCCCCTATTTTAATCACCACCGGCCCCTCTGTTTTTACATCCAGCCTGAGAGCCGTGGCCTCTAAGGGGGCAGCAATTATCATTTCCGCCTTGGCCCTCCCCTTCAGGTAAATGTAATTTCCCTGTCTTCCGCAGAAGTTGTCGTCCAGATGATAAACGAAGATTTTACCGTAGCGAACCCTGAAGGCATGGGGATTTATGTTGGTGGGAATGGAGTTTATCTGGGTTAGTTCTACAGGGAAAAGGTCCCTGAAACCCATTTTCCCTACCATGGAGGGAAAGGAGGAAGAGGTCAGGGGCGCTAAGTAAACGGGGTAAAGGAAGAGGGGGGCTATCCACAGCGGTTTTTTAAACCACTTCCTTACATGGGGAATGAGGGCTATAAACAGGGGATAAAAATTGGGGAAATACCTGTTTCCCAAACATCCTCCTCCCCCTATAAAATTGTCCGGCATAAGGGAAATGGAAGAGAGGATTCCTATAAGAATGGAGGAAAAAAGGAGCCAAGATTTGAGGTTCCCTCCCCGAAAGGCTATAAGGACAAGAAAGGCCGGTAGAAAATATATCAGCATTCCCGAAAACCTTCCGAAGAAGAAATAATAAAGATTAAGAAAGAATACCTTGGGGGTAAGATAAAACCTCTGCCAGTAATCCTTGGCGCTCATTAAATTTCCCTGGGAGAACTTCACCTTAGGACTTTCCAAGGGAAAGTGATAATAAAAACTCCTCCTTTCCCCTCCCATGTAATTCCATTCCCCGGTAAGGAGCCTGTTGGCTGCGAAGAATCCCAAGGTGGAAAGGAGAAAAACCAGCCCCATCAAGAAGGAAAGAGCTATTTTCCTCCAGCGAAAGCTGAAGAACCTCAGGCCTATTATGGGAAGGGCATAAAGGGCATTGGTGGGTTTGGAAAAGGCAAGATAACCCAGAAGAAGGGAAGCTAAGAGGGGATAGGTTAGGCCCTCCTTTTCTAAGCCAAGATAAAGAATAAGCAGGGCCAAAGAAAAATTGAAGAACTCCGTGGAAATCCAGAAGAAATATGCCCACATGACGGAAAGAAAAAGAAAAGCTAAGGAGAGCCCTAAGGAAGTGCCGGGAGAAAATCTTTTTCTGGAAAAGGAGTAAATAATAAGAAGGTCCATGAGAAGCAAAAGGGATGCTAAGACGAAAAACCCCCGGTTTCCGAAGAGCCTCACGAAGGGAGCAGCAGCTAAGGGATATGCGAAGGATTTGGCGAAGAATATTCCCCGCTGGTTTTTCTTCAGGAAAATTCCCTGGGGAAGTCCCCCGTAAACCTGGGAGAACCTGAGGAGGTCCCTTTTTTCGTACTTGAGGTCATAATCGTAGGCCAGGGAATAGGACATCATGAAATAAATGGCTTCGTCATCAAAAAAGGCGTGGGACTGAACTTTCTCCACCGGAAACCTGAGGCCTATAAGAAGAAAGAGGAGAAAGACCAGAAAAATTAAACCCTTTGCCCTGCGGTGGCTCATCCCTTTAAGTATATCCCAGGTGGGAAAAGGGGCAAAACATATGTTTCAGTAAAGACTAAAATGCGAAAAAATTTTATTTTTATGTCTTGAAAATGCGAAATTACGTTATATAATATAGTTGTGGTTGTGAATGTGAGAACTTTAACAGGTTGGAAGGAAAATGATTCCTGAAGCTACCATAAGGAGATTGAGCGTTTACCTGAGATGTCTCAGAAGGGGTTTGAGGAGGGGGGAGAAAATGGTTAGGTCTGGTCAGCTTGCCAGAAGATGCGGGACTTCTGCTTCCTTGGTCAGGAAAGACCTTTCCTATTTCGGTGGCTTCGGGATAAAGGGGAAAGGATATAAGGTTGCAAGCCTCATAGATTCCATTGAAAGGATTCTCGGTATAAATAAACCTATTGGTTTAGTCCTTATAGGGGTGGGGAATCTGGGGAGCGCTATACTTAGATACCTTCAGAGCGTGCCCTATTTTACCATCCTGGGAGCCTTTGACCAGGACAGGAAAAAATGGGGAAAGAAAGTCGGGAATATTGAAATTCTGCCCTCGCCCTCTCTTGGAGATTTTCTGAAGAAGCATCCAGCCGAGCTGGGAGTCATTGCAATACCCCCGGATGGGGTGCAGGAGGTGGTAAACACCCTCTGGATGGGAGGGGTAAAGGGGGTTTTGAGTTTTGCCCTGAGCGAACTGGAGGTTCCTGAGGGGATGGTTCTTCAGTTCGTGGACATAGCGGCGGAACTGGAATTCCTCTATTACAAAGCAAATAAATCTAAAAAATAAAAGGGAGGTTATCATGGCAAAAAAATTCGTTCTTGCCATCGTAAGCAGCGGGGCTGAGAAGCTTACCGCTGGAGGAATCATCCTCAGCGGTGCTGTGGCCCAGGATATGGAATGCAAGGTTTTCCTCCTTCTGGGAGGGGCCTATGGCTTTAGAAAGGATTTTGCCGAGGGGCACAAGGAAGTTGGGGATGCTAACCTGAAAACCGAGGAATTTCAGGAAGGCCTGAAGAGGGCCAATGTTCCCCACTGGCTGGAGTTCTACAAGAAAGCCAAGGAAATGGGCAATGCTAAGTTCTATCTCTGCGGCACCGCTGGAAAGATATGGAAATCCGCAGACAAAGAGGATTTCCATCTGGTGGACGAGGTCTGCGGTATAGGCGAATACATTTCCGCCGCAGAAGAAGCGGATCTTTCCATCATAATTTAAGGAGGTGAGCTATGACCGAACAGGAACTTAGAGAACTTAAGGCCGATAAGGTGGTGGATGCCAGGGGAACTTCCTGCCCTGGACCTCTCCTGGCAGCCAAAAGGGCCATTGCTGAAGTTCCGGTGGGTGGAATTATGGAGGTTCTTTCCTCTGACCCCGGCACCAAGAGAGACATTCCCCTCTGGGCCAAAAAGATGGGTTACGAGTACTTAGGCACCCTGGAGGAGCCGGGGTACTGGAGAATCTTCGTAAAGAAGACCAAGTAAAATGGAAGGAGAAGTAAAAGGGGCGGAGGAATTCCGCCCCAAAATCCTGGTTTTTTCCACCAACAACATTTCGGACTTAGGAATAGACCTGGCAGGAAGTATGCATATGCATTATCCTCCCACGGTTTATACCATATCCGTTCCCTGCTCCAGTGGAATAAAACCCTCCTGGATTCTCCATGCCATAGAGAAAGGGTTTGATGGGGTTTTCATAGCCGCCGACGGCACAGACTGTCCCTACCTGGAGGACTGCACTGACAGGACTGCCAAAATAGCGGGCAAGGCCCAGGAACTTCTCAAGGAAAATGGCTACAATCCCGTGAGATTGAAAATGGCAGCCATATGCTCGGTATGCGCAGAGCCCTTCGTAAACCACATGAAGAATTTCTATCACACCCTGAAGCAACTGGGTCCTTCAAGAAAAGGGGAGGTGAAGAATGAAAAAATATGATGTTTTGGTGATAGGGGCAGGAATAGCAGGAATGGAAACTTCCCTGAACCTCGGGGATATGGGATACAAGGTCCTCTTAGTGGAAAAAACACCCTCTGTGGGCGGGAAAATGATTCTCCTTAGTAAGGTCTTTCCCACCTTAGACTGCGCCAGCTGCATCTCCACCCCTAAAATGGCTGCCACTGCCCACCATCCCAATATTACCCTCCTTACCTCCTCTGAAGTGGAGGAAGTGGCAAGGAAGAATGGAAATTTCAGGGCCAGGATAAAGAGACGGGCTGTTTTCGTGGACCCGGCTAAGTGCACCGGCTGTCAGGAATGCGAATTTGCCTGCACCGTGGCGGTTCCCGACGAATACAACTTCGGTCTTGTGGCCCGAAGGGCAGCCCATATACCCTTTCCCCAGGCGGTTCCCAAAAAGGCTGTAATAGAAAGGGCGGGAACTTCCCCTTGTTCCTTTGCCTGTCCCACATATATAAAAGCCCACGGATACATAGCCCTTGCCAGGGCAGGCCGGTTTGAGCAGGCTTTCCACCTCATTATGGAGGATGCCCCCTTGGTGGGAACCTTGGGAAGGGCCTGTTACGCTCCCTGTGAGGATGAATGCACCAGGGGCTCGCTGGAGGGTCCTCTTCCTATAAGAAGAATAAAGAGGTTCATTGCCGATTACTATTACAGCCGCCATCCTGAACCGGAATACGGCCCTCCCGAGGAAAAGAAGGACCAGAAGGTGGCAGTGGTGGGCTCAGGACCTGCAGGTCTTTCTGCAGCTTATTTCCTGGCCCAGAAGGGTTATCGGGTAGTTATATTTGAAGCCCAGAAGGAACCTGGAGGGATGCTCCGATATGCCCTGCCTTCCTTCCGCCTTCCCAAGGATGTGGTGGAACGGGATATAAAGAACATTACTGCCCTGGGAGTGGAGATTAAAGCATCTACCAGAGTAGAGTCGCTGAGGGAACTCAGGGAAAAGGGGTTTGACGCAGTTTTCTTAGCCATAGGAACCTGGGAAGGAAGGAAAATGGGCATTCCCGGGGAGGAGCTTGAGGGAGTGGAGGACAGCATAGAGTTTTTAAAGGAGGTCAATTCGGGCAGGGAATACGAGCTTTCAGGTAAGAGGGTTCTGGTGGTTGGGGGTGGAAATGTGGCAATAGATTCTGCCAGGGTGGCCCTTAGACTTGGAGCTAAAGAAGTTATAGTCCAGTACAGGAGAAGCAGGAAGGAAATGCCTGCCTTTGATTGGGAAGTTACCGATGCGGAAGAGGAAGGGGTTAAATTCCAGTATCTTAAAGCACCGGTTAGGTTTATAGGAGAAAGCGGAAGGGTAAAGCAGGTGGAAAGCATAAAAATGAGGCTCGGGGAACCTGACGAGAGTGGAAGGAGAAAACCCATTCCCATTGAGGGTTCCCAGGAGAGGATGGATGTGGACCTGGTTATTCTGGCCATAGGTTTAAAGCCTGCCACCTCCCCCTTTGCCTCGGAGCTGGAGCTCAACAAGAACGGCACAGTAAAGGTAAATTCCAAAACCCTACAAACATCCCTTCCCTATGTATTCGCCGGCGGTGACGTGGTTACGGGTCCATCCATGATAGTGGAGGCCATGGGACAGGGGAAAAGGGCCGCCTTCTTCATAGACCTTTTCCTTCAGGGAAAGGACCTGGAAAGCGCTGAATACGAATACAAATTGCCCAAGGTCTCCAGAGAGGAAGTCCTGAGCAGGCAGTTAACCCACTCCAAACTTCCTCCCCTGGAGAGAAAAATGGTTCCTCCATCGGAGAGGGTAAAGGACTTCAGGGAAGAGGAACTTCCCATGAGCGAGGAGGAAGTTCTTTACGCATCCTCGCGGTGCTTGGATTGCGGGATTTGTTCTGAGTGCCATGAGTGCGTAAGGGTTTGTCCTGCCGACGCCATAGATTTCAACCAGAAACCTGTGAAAATGGATGTGGAAGTGGATGCGGTGGTTCTTTCCCAGGGCTTTAAGCTTTTCCCTGCAGAGAAAAAACCCCAATACGGATTTGGAAGATTTCCCAATGTTATAAATGCCATGCAAATGGACAGACTTCTGGCTCCTACCAGGCCTTACAACACCGTGCTCAGGCCCTCTGACGGTAAGGTTCCTGACAACATAGCCTATGTTCTCTGTACCGGTTCCAGGGACAGGACAGTAGGGAACCCCATCTGCTCACAGATATGCTGCATGTATTCCTTAAAACAGGCCCAGCTTCTTATGGGAGCTCTTCCCTTGGCGGATATTACCATTTACTACATGGACCTCAGGGCCTTTGGAAAGGGTTACGAGGAGTTCCTCCAGCAGGCCAAGGACATGGGGGTTCAGTTCGTAAAGGGAAGAATAGCCAAGATAGAACAGAAGGAAAACGGAAACCTCCTTCTCCACTACGAGGACATTGAAAACGGAGGAATTAAAAAGGTGGCGGAACACGACCTTGTTGTCCTTTCCGTGGGCATTCTCCCCAATCCTGAGATAGCGAAGATTTTCAAAGAGGAAAAACTTGAGCTGGACCAGTTCTTCTACATTAAACAGGTGGACGAGGATCTAAGTCCTGCAAGAACCAGTATAGAAGGAGTATTTGTGGCTGGAACCGCTGCAGGACCCAAGGACATTCCGGATTCTATTCTGACTGCCGGGGCGGCCTCGGCAGAAGTGGCAGCCTATATTGAATCCAGAAGGAGGGCCAAATGAGTAAGAGAAAAATAGGGGTATACATATGCCATTGTGGAGGAAACATCTCCGACTATGTGGATGTAGAAAAGGTTAGACAGGCCATAGAGAAGGAAGAGGATGTGGTAGTTGCCAAGACCACCATGTTTGCCTGCTCCGATGCGGCTCAACAGGAGATGATGGACGATATCCAGCAAAAGGGACTTGACGCCATAGTAATAGCCTCTTGCTCTCCAAAACTTCATCTTTTCACCTTCCGCTCCATGGCCCAGAGGGCAGGGCTTAATCCCTACCAGTATGTCCAGGTGAATCTGAGGGAACAGGACTCATGGGCCCACACCGATGATATTGAAGGGGCTACAGAAAAGGCCATAAGGCTCGTCAGGGCAGGGATTGCCAAGGCCAGGGTCAGCAAGCCCTTAGAGCCCATAAGGGTGGAGACGGAAAAGAAGGCCCTCATAGTTGGGGGTGGAATATCCGGGCTCAGGGCAGCCATCTCCTTGGCGGACATGGGGATTTATGTGTTTCTCTTAGAGAAGGAAAAGGAGCTGGGAGGATGGGTCAAGAACTTCTCCTCCATGTATCCCCACAACAGAAGCGGAAGGGAGATAATACAAAAACTGGTGGAAGAGGCTAAGAAGAGGGAAAGGATAACCATTTTCACCGAGGCGGAACTTATAGAGAAAGGAGGAGTTCTCGGGAATTTCCAGGTAAAGATAAGGACTAAAGGGGAGGAAATAAACCTTGAAGTGGGCTCCATAATAATAGCCACAGGTTTTGAAGAATACAGGCCCTCAGAAGGGGAATTTGGATTTGGGCTTCCCGGTGTGGTGACCCTTTCCCAGTTCAAGAAAATGGTGGAGAACTCTCAGGGTGAGCTCAGATTCAACGGAAAGAAGGTAAATACCGTAGCCTATATATACTGCGTGGGTTCCCGTCAGAGGGAAGGCAATACCTATTGTTCCCGGTATTGTTGCAACGCCACCCTTCACACTGCCATTCTTGCCTCCCGGCTTTCCCCTTCTATCCGCCAGTTTCACCTTTACAGGGACATAAGGACTTACGGGAAAAACGAACTACTTTACGAGGAGGCTTCAAAACTGGGCTCTGTTTTCCTAAAGTGGTCCGAGGACCAGCCACCGGAGGTAAGCTCCCAAAACGGTCATTTAAGGGTAAGGGTGAAGGACCTTCTCACCGATGGCGAAGAGGTTGAAATTGATACGGACTTAGTGGTCCTGGTAACCGGAATGGTTCCAAGGGACAATCAGGCCCTTACAGAAGTTCTCAAACTTCCCATAGGAAGAGATGGTTTTTACAACGAGATTCATCCCAAGTTAAGGCCCGTGGAAACGGTGATAGATGGGGTATACATAGCAGGAGCTTCGCAGGGGCCCAAAAACTCCTACGAGGCGGTGGCTTCCTCCTTGGCGGCAGCCTCCAAGGTGGCCACCTTGGTGCTTAAAGGATTTGCAGAGCTGGAGCCCCAGGTGGCAACGGTGGATCCGGAAAAATGCGAATGGTGCGGTCTTTGCCTCGAAGCCTGCCCATACAATGCCTTTGAAAAGGTAAAGCACGGGGATAAGGAAGTTGCCAAGGTGGTGGAAGCCCTTTGTAAGGGATGCGGAGGCTGTGTTCCTGCCTGTCCTGTGGATGCCATAGATGTAAAGGGTTATGAAGACGCCACCATAAAGTCCATGATTGAAGAACTCCTTGCAGGGGGTGAAGGATGAAGGACAAAAGGGAAGTTATAAGGGAAGAAATGGCCATGAGGGGAAAGATAACTGAGATTTTGAGGGACGGTCCGAAGACGGTTCCGGAAGTGGCTCAGGCCCTGGGAAGGCCCACAGAAGAGGTCATGTTCTGGATGATGGCCATGAGAAAATACGCCCTCATTGAAGAGACAGAGGAGATAACTGAAGATGGTTACTACAAATACCGGTTAAAGGAGGGAAGAAAATGAGCCTTGCAGTCAATCCCAGATTTATAGACAAAATAAAAAAACTGGGGGCCTTTGATATAAACGCCTGTTATAGCTGCGGGAATTGCACCGCCATATGTCCATTATCTGATGGAGAAAATTCCTTTCCCAGGAAGATGATCCGGTATACCCTTTTGGGACTGGACCGGAAGATTCTCTCAAGTCCGGAACTCTGGTTATGTTATTACTGCGGGGAATGCAGCGATTCCTGCCCCAGGGAGGCCGACCCCGGCGGTTTGATGATGGCCCTAAGGAGGTTTGCCATAAGGAGCTATTCCTTGGGGAAGGTTGCAGACCTCCTTTATCGGGGAACAGGGTCCATTCTCCTCTGGATTTTCCTTACCTTAGCTGCAGCCCTTGGGATTTATTTCTTCCATAAACCCAACCCAGCCCTTGATAAAGTGAATCCCCTCACCTTCATCTCCCTGGATTTCCTCCATACAGCGGGCCTTGTGCTTGGGGCCTTCATTTTCTTTTTTGCCATGGTTCAAATCTTTATAATGGCCAGATCAATTTCTAAGGGGAAGAAACCAGCGGGTCCCTGGTTCAAGCCTCTATGGGAAACCCTCTGGAATGAGGTTTTCCTTCAAAAAAGATTCGGGGAATGCGAGGATAAAAGAAGGCGCCTTCCCCATCTTGGCCTGTTCTGGGGATTTTCCCTGCTTTTCATAGCCACAATCCTTGCCTTTGGACAGGATTTTCGTTTCTTCCCCGGCTGGTCTAAAATTCCCGCAAGGATTCTGGGCCTTTTAGGAGGAATTTTCCTCCTTTATGGCAGTAGCTATTTCCTTTTGAAGAGGCTTTCCCGCCAGGATGCCTATAGTAAATACTCCCACCACAGCGACTGGATTTTCCTGCTCCTCCTTCTCCTTTTAGGTTTTACAGGTCTTCTCATGGACCTGTTCCATCTACTTTCCATGCCCTGGGCCACCTACATAACCTTCGCCATTCACTTAGTTTTAGCCTTTAATCTGCTGGTAACAGCTCCCTTCAGCAAGTTCACCCATTCCCTTTACAGGCCCATAGCCCTCTGGATTTCGCAGGTTTACAAAAAATAACGAAAAACAAAATTTAAAAGAGGTCAACATGAAGGAAAAGGTCTCTATAATCGTTTTCAGCGGGGATATGGATAGGGTAATGGCAGCCCTGATAATTGCCACCGGTGCCGTTGCCTATGACATGGAAGTTAGTATGTTTTTTACCTTCTGGGGGCTTCAGGTGCTCAAGAAGAGGAAGAGGACTGGAAAGGGGTTGTTCGGGAAAATGCTGGGCCTTTTCCTCAAGGACATCTCCAAAATAGGTCCCAGCAAAATGAACTTCGGAGGATTAGGCCGCTGGATGTTCAAGAAGATGATGAAGAAGCACGGGGTAATGAGCCTTGAGGAGCTCCTCAAGACCGCCATAGATTCCGGGGTTAAGATGGTGGCGTGTCAGATGAGCATGGATGTGATGGAAATAGGCCAGGAGGACTTGATAGATGGGGTGGAATTCGGAGGGGTTGGTTCCTTTCTGGCAGACGCCAAGGAATCCAGGTTCGTGCTTTTCATTTAAGCATTAAACTGTATAATTAAATTAAGCCTTTTACAGGGAGGAAGCATGAAGGGAAAAGTTTTAACCTTATTCCTCATTCTAACCGTGGGTCTCTGGGCTAACGGCCTTAACCTCAATAGCCTCGGCTCCAGAGCTCAGGCCATGGGAGGAGCGTATGTTTCCATAGCCGACGACCCCACCGCCGTCTTCTGGAATCCCGCAGGGGCAGGTCTTTTTTCCAGAAGGACCGTGGGAATTTATATGGCCGGGATTATTCCCTCGGGTTCCTACCAGTTCTCCTTCCTGGGGATTGATGCCCAATATTCCAAGACCTACCTTACTGGACTTTTCGGTATTTACTATCCCCTCAACGAGAAACTAACCCTGGGCCTCGCCCTCTATACTCCGTCGGGCCTCGGCACAGCTTGGGACGGCCAGGACTTTGCCCCCCTTTCAGGCGGACGGAATCTTAAATGGGGCAGCAAGGTGGGGGTGCTGTCCATTTCCCCTGTTCTGGCTTACAGGTTTTCCGAAAAAATCCTCTTCGGAGTCTCTTTAAATGCCAATTACGGAATGATGGATCTGGATACATCCGCCGGCACCTATCAGTATTCAGAATCGTCCAAAGGATGGGGTTACGGAGCCACCTTAGGCCTTCTCATCAAACCCTCGGATAGGTTTAGCCTGGGCCTTTCTGTAAAGACTGCCTCCAAAGTCTCCCTTTCCGGCGATGTAACCATGGAGGTAATGCGGGTCTATTCGGCCCTTTATGGGACGGAGATTCCTACCACCTCCGGTTTTACCCGGGACATAACCTGGCCCATGTGGGTTGGGGCAGGGCTCTCCTTCAGGCCCACAGACAATCTGATTCTGTCCCTTGATGTTCACTGGACCCAGTGGAGCAAGGAGGATGTTATCATCACCGATTACGAAAATAGCCTCTGGAAGATTCTCTTCTCCGCCACCCCCAAAAAGGAAGAGGAGATGGTTCTGCACTGGAAGGATACTACCCAGATAAGGTTTGGTGCCGAATACCGGGTTAGCGATGCCCTTGCCATCAGGGCGGGCTATTACATAGACCCGTCCCCGACCCCTGACGAAACCATGAATGTCCTTCTTCCCAGTTTGGACTTCAATGTTATCACCTTCGGGGTAGGATATAGCGGAGGCTCCTATAGCCTGGACATTGGGGTTGAATACCTCATGGGAAAGGAAAGAAACATAGAAGCTACGGAGCACAACATGCCAGGGGTTTACAGGATGAACATTCTGGTGCCATCGGTGAGCTTTACCTACAAGTTCTAAGGTGAAGGGAAGGTTTTTTCTCCTTTTAGCCCTATCATCCCTGATTTTCGCCACTGAGACCGGAAAAATAAGGGGGAGGGTTACGGATAGCGCCGGCCTCCCCCTTCCCGGGGTAAAGATTGTTCTCAAAGGAAAAAGCATTCAGGGAGAAAGGCATACCCTTTCCCTCAGGGATGGGAGCTTTATCCTTCCCCTTCTTCCCCCGGGAAAATACGAACTTCATCTGAGCTTGGAAGGATATTCTCCGGTGGTCCTGAAGAATGTGGTGGTGTCCTTAGGGAAGGAAACCTTTTTAAGAATAAGGATGGAGGCGAAGGCCTTAAGGGAGGAGGTCACCGTGGAGGCGGAAGCCCCTCCGTCCGAGAGATTCTCCACAGATACCAGTTACGAAGTAGGAAAGGACGAACTTGAGGTTTTGCCCACCAGTGGAAGGGACCCGGTGGACCTTACCAAATTTGTTCCCGGCGTGGTGGGGGTAAGGGCGAGCACCAGAAGGGGAAGGGGAAGAGGGCTTCCGGTTTTCAGGGGAGAAGGGGAGGAGGGAAATAACTGGCTCGTGGACGGCCTTTCAGTAAGAGGGGTAAGACTTGCCAATCAGGGTATAGCCGTAAACTACGATGCTATAGAACAGATTCAAATAATCTCTGACCCCTTCAGCCCGGACCTGGCCTCTGCCTTCGGGGGAGTGATAAACATAATAACCAAGTCCGGTGGGGAAGAATTTCACGGGGAGGCGGGGCTGCTTTTCACTGATCAGGCTCTGCAGGCGGCAAAACTTCCCCAGCTTTCCATTTCCTTTGAGCCGGAAAGCTTCTCCCATTATAACGGCTATTTCAATTTCGGGGGACCCCTTATCAGGAATAAACTCTGGTTCTTCATCTCCGACGATGTTTTCTGGATGAAGGACACCACTAAAGGACAGAACCTCGATTATCTCTTCATCCCTGCGGGAGAAAGGGAAAGAATAGTGAACAGCCTTTTCCTGAAGTTTTCCTATTCCCCGGTGGTGAACCACAACATTTACCTGACTTACATGAACCGCTCCCTGGCACGGCAAAAAGGAGGATTGGGGGTGGTGGAGGCCAGAAGAAGGGAGGATTTTTCAGAGGGCATACTTATACTTAATTACAAGGGAGTTTTTTCTCCCAGCTTTTATCTGGAGGCCTCCCTGGGGTATGCCAGCAGAAGCTCCTTCTTTGAGCCTGCCAGCGGAGATCTGGGCCCTGCCCTTTACTTCGTAGAGGACATCGCCCAGAACATTCACAATGCCCTGGGAAGGACCACGGACAAGGAGGGAAGGAGGAATTTCGTCCTCAGAATGCATTATCTTTACTCCTCCGCTTCCTTAGGTTCCCATGAGATAAGCGCCGGGCTGGAGTATCAATACCAGCGGTCCCGTTTCCAGGTTAATTTTTCCGGAAGGGACGAGGACCCTTTCCCGGGGAATGGATTTGATAATGGAACTAAATTCTCGTTTCGCTCATGGAAGAAGGGGCAAAGAACCCCTGTTCTGCTCTGGGAATACGGTCCCTTTTCCTTTATAAATTCCGTCTCTTCCCTGGGATTCTACCTTATGGACAGGTTTACCTATGGCCGCCTTACTCTTATGGCTGGGTTGAGGAGTTATATTCAGAACAATTACGATAGCCAGGGGAAATTGATGTGGAGATGGGGGATTTCGGATTTTCTTTCCCCGAGGATTTTCCTGAGCCTTGATCTTACCGGGGATGGGAGGAATGTGATTAAGGCCGGGTGGGGAATTTTTAAGGACATTACCACTACCCTTCACTTGGGGTTTTTCAATCCTCAGGCTCCGGTTCAGTTCAGGAGATACATATGGAAGGGTCCTGAGAACCCAACCCAGGAAGAACTGCACAACCCGGAAAACTGGGAATTCCTAAACGAGGAGAGGAGGGGGCCCTACGAAATAAATCCAACCCTGAAGCCCAACTCCCTTACCCGCTTTCTTCTTGAATACGACAGGGTTTTGGGCAGGGGCTGGGTTTTAAAGGCAAGATTAGTAAAGACTGAGGCCAGGAACCTTCTGGAACTTGTGGGTTATTTTGATCCTGAACCCCCCTATTACAAGTTCGTGTTTGAAAATTTCAGGTTCAAGAGGAGGGATTATCTGGGTATGGAGGTGGAACTTAACGGAGCTCTGGGGAAAATCCTCATTTTTAACGCCTCCTATTCCCATTCCCGTGCCCGGGGGACCAACCCTGGTCAGGTGGAGACAGGCTCCTGGAGCGACGAGGAGGGGGGAACTTATTACATAAGCCTTTTCGGAAAGCACATATATGTCCCCGACCTTCCCGAACTTCAGCCTTTGAGGGAACTTTTTGACTGGGGTTTTGGAGGGCTTGGAGGTCCCATGTTCGGGGACGAAGGATGGTATGGGAAACTTCCCTATAGTGTAGACCATGTGGCGAAGATAAACGCCATAATATTTGGCCCCTGGGGCATAGTTTTTTCCGTGGCGGGAGCTTATCTTTCCGGCTACCACTGGGAAAAGAGGGGGCTCGTTCCATTTTTCGGTTACTATGCCTTTCCTGAAGGAAGGGGCTCCAGGACCACCCCACCGCATTTTTACCTTGACCTTGGGATAGAAAAGGAGATTCCGATTCTTTCCGGCTACACGGTTGGCCTAAGGCTGGACCTTTTCAACCTATTCAATTCCCAGAAACCCGTATCCTATGTAAGGGAAGACACCCCTGCCTTCGGAAAAATATGGGGCAGACAGCAGCCCCGCCAGGCCAGAGTTTCCATAATAATCAGGTGGTAATTCCCTTTGTTTCTTTTCAGGGACAGACCCTTTTCTGGTATAATTCCCCCATGGCACGCATCGCCCGCACATACATCAAATTCCCCTCCGCCCACTACCACATCTTCACCCACCTCGCCGACGAACTGCCCTACCTTCTCCCCTCGGAAAAAGAACACCTCCTCCGCCTTCTTCGCCGCCTTGTCTCCCTCTTCAACCTCTCCCTCCTCGCCTACGCCATCATGGGAAACCACATACACCTTGTAGTAAAAACCCACCCAGAGGATCAACTAACCGACCAGGAGGCCCTTCGCCGTGCCCTTGCCCTCTACAGCAACCCTGCCGTTGTCCTTTCCCGCCCCAGCTCCTACTGGAGGAGTCGTCTTTCTGACATATCCTTTTTCGCCAAGGAGCTTTTTCAGCGCTTCGCTCAGTGGCGTAACCTGCGCCTTGGACGCCGTGGCCATGGCTTC